>PMST01000108.1:23371-36612 GCA_003168295.1 Actinomycetota bacterium | reverse complement strand
TACTGGGCCGAGCTCGAGGCCAGCCACACCTTCCCGTGGGACTTCTACCAGGCGATGGCCAAGGGCGGCTGGATCGGCATCGCCATCCCGGCCGAGCTCGGCGGCGGCGGCTGTGGCATCACCGAGGCCTCGATCGTGCTCGAGGAGGTCGCCGCGTCCGGCGCCTGCATGAACGGCGCGAGCAGTATTCACCTGTCGATCTTCGGCATGCACCCGGTCGTCAAGCACGGCTCCGATGAGCTCAGGCAGCGTTTCCTGCCCCGGGTGGCCACCGGCGACCTGCACGTCGCGTTCGGCGTCACCGAGCCGGACGCGGGCCTGGACACCACGGCCATCCGCACCAAGGCGGTCCGCGACGGTGCGGGTTACCGTGTCACCGGGCGGAAGGTCTGGACGTCCAAGGCCCTGGAATCCGAGCGGGTCCTGCTGCTGACCCGCACCACGCCGATCGAGGAGTGCGCCAAGCGCACCGACGGGATGACCCTGTTCGTCGCCCGGCTGCAGGACCCCGCCGTCACCATCCGGCCGATCCCCAAGCTCGGCCGCAACGCGGTCGCCTCCTGCGAGGTCAGCTACGACGGCCTGTACGTCGAGGCCCGCGACCGGGTAGGGGAAGAGGGCCGGGGCTTCACCTACCTGCTCGACGGCCTGAACGCCGAGCGCGTCCTGGTCGCCTCCGAGGCGCTCGGCACCGGCCGGGCCGCGCTGCGCCGCGCGGTCGGCTACGCCAAGGAACGCGTCGTCTTCGGCCGCCCGATCGGCAAGAACCAGGGCATCTCGTTCCCGCTGGCCTCCTCGCACGCCCAGCTCGGCGCGGCCGAGCTCGCCATCAGGCAGGCCTCGTGGCGCATCGACAACGGCCTGCCGGCCGGGGAGCAGGCCAACCTGGCCAAGTTCCTCGCCGCCGAGGCCGGCTTCCAAGCCGCGGACGCGGCCCTGCAGACGCACGGCGGGTTCGGCTACGCCAGCGAGTACCACGTCGAACGGTACTGGCGGGAAGCCCGGCTGCTGCGCATCGCCCCGATCCCGCAGGAGATGGTCCTGAACTACCTCGCCGAGCACGTCCTCGGCCTGCCCAGGTCGTACTAGCCGATGGCGGCTCAGCGCCCGCTGGCGGGCCTGCGCGTGCTCGACCTCTCGCGGGCGCTCTCGGGTCCGTTCGCCGGCCGGATCCTGGCCGACCTCGGCGCCGACGTGGTCAAGGTCGAGCTGCCCGGGGCGGATATCGCCCAGACCTACGGCAAGAAGACCCGCGGCCGTTCCGGGCTCTACGCCCAGCTCAACGTGGGCAAGCGCTCCGTCGTGCTGGACCTGCGGCAAGCCTGCGATGTTGACCGGCTGCTCGACCTGGCGGCCGCCTGCGACGTGGTGGTGGAAAACTTCCGGCCCGGCATCCTCGACGGATACGGGGCCGGCTGGGCGGCGCTGTCCGCGGTCAATGAGCGGCTGGTGCTGCTGTCGATCTCGGGGTTCGGCCAGGACGGCCCGGAGGCCGGCCGGCCGGCGTACGCGCCGATCATCCACGCCGAGTCCGGGCTCATCGGCCGCCAGGCGGACGTCAACGGCACCGCGCCCGCCGACCTCACGCTCGCGCTGGCGGATTCGCTGGCCGGGCTGCACGGCACGATCGCGATCCTCGCGGCGCTGCGGCTGCGGGACCGCACCGGCACCGGCCAGCACATCGACATCAGCATGCTCGACGCGATGCTGGCCACCGACGACTACACCCACTACAGCATCGATGACCACCCGATCTGGGCCGCCCGCGGCGAGACCTGGCCCGCCCCCGGCGGCCCGATTCTCATCGCGTCGGATCGCCGCCACCTCTGGCGCCAGCTGGCGACCTGCTTCGGCCTGCCCGACCCGGACCCGGACGCGGCCCTGGAGGAAAGGCTCCGGGCCCGCGCGACGATCATCGGGGCGTGGTTCGCCGGTCACGACGACCGCAACTGCCTCAAGCGCGACCTGGAGACGGCCAGGCTGGCCTGGGCGGAGATACGGCACGCGGGCGACGTCCTGGCCTCCCCGGCGATCGCCGGCCGCGGCACCATCATCGAGGTCACCGACAGCGACGGCGAGCAGCGGTCGGTGGTACGGATGCCCTACCGGTTCAGCGCCGCCGAATCAGGTCCCGCCCGCGGCGTGCCGGAAACCGGTGAGCACACCAGCGACGTGCTCGCCGAATGGACCGGCCGGACCGAGTTACCGGGCCCCCGCAGGCTCACCACGTCCGGGTGCGGCGCGTTGACACGCTTTCTCCTATGCTCGTACGGTTGGAACGCTCCAACAGCACGAGGGTACGGGGAGTGGGATGGCAGCCGCGGACCAGAGCCGGGCCGGCCGCAGGCCGACCCTGGAGACCGTCGCGGCCCGGGCCGGCGTGTCGAAGTCGCTGGCCTCGCTGGTGCTCCGCGACTCGCCGAAGGTCAGCCCGTCCAGCCGCGAGGCCGTGCTGCAAGCCGTCGCCGAACTCGGCTACCGGCCCAACGTGGCCGCCCGGCTGCTCGCCGAGCGGCAGTCACGCACCGTCGGGGTGCTGCTGAACGACCTGCGCCAGCCCTGGTTCGCGGACATGCTCGACGGCCTGACCCCGGCGCTGCAGGCCGGCGGCAAGCACGTCCTGCTCGGGGACGGCCGCATCGACCGGAAGATGGACGAGACCCTGACCTGGTCGTTCCTGGACCTCGGCGTTGACGGGCTGGTGCTGGCCGGGTCGATCCCGATGTCGCAGGCCATCGTCGACGTGGCCAGCAAGATCCCTACCGTCGCGGTCGGCGGCCGCGGCCTGGACCTCGACCTGCCGCACGTCGACGTCCTCGCCAACGACAACCACCTCGGCGGGACGCTCGCGGTCCGGCACCTGATCGAGTTCGGGCACACCAGGATCGCGCACATCTCCGGCCTGCCCAGCGTGGCCGGCCGTCTGCGCATGGAGGGCTACGAGGCCACCATGCGCGCCGCGNNGCCACCGTCCGGCTGCTCAGCCGTCCCGACCGCCCCACCGCTATCTTCGCGGCGAACGACCTGACCTGCGTCGGAGCCCTGTCCGCGGCCACCGCCCTGCGCGTGGCGGTTCCCGGCGAGCTGTCCCTGGTCGGCTTCGACAACTCCGTCTTCGCCCGGCTGCGAGCCCTGTGGCTCACCAGCGTCGACGGCACCGCCTACGCCATGGGCCAGCAGGCCGCCCGGACCCTGCTGCGGCGCATCGAGCATCCCGACGCCCCCGGCAGCACTCAGCTGCTGCCACCGCGCCTGGAAGTTCGCGGATCCAGCGGCCCGGTTCCCCGCTGACCGCAAGGTCAAAAGACATTTTCAGCCGAACGGGCCGGCCGCGTGCCCCCGGCCAGCCAGCCACCCCGGCCGCCGGCTACCCCGGAGCAATGGACCGGTCTGCAATAGACTCACTTAGCGCCGGCCCGGAACCATAACGGCTTTTCCTATCGGCCGGCTTTCCCGCTGATCCGGCATTCGCATTTACCGTGCTGTTCCCGCACACCGATGAACGCCGGCCGCGCCCTCACCCGGCGGCACTCGTGAAGGCCGGCAGGTAACCGAGTTCCTGGCCCGCGGCGGTGGGATGGTAAGACGAACTTAGCGAGAAGATGTCGACCGAATGCAGCCAGCTGCCGGAGTCGCATATCTCATGGCCGGCGAACTCGCCGCGGACATCGGCGTACGTGTCACCCGCGGTGGCCGCGGCGGTGGCCAGGGCGCTGTCGAGATCGCCGGCGCCCTGGTTGAGCGCGGTCCGGTCCGCGGTGCTCAGCCCGATGCAGCTACTGGACTCGGACAGGTCGTACAGGTCGGGGTAGCCGAGCACGACGATTTTCGCCCTGGGCGCGTCCGCCCTGATGGTCTGCAGGGTCGCCTCGAGCCTGGCCGGCAGCTCGCCGGCGACGTAGGCCTCGGCGGCGGCTACGGCGCTCAGGCACACGCTGGTCGGTGCGAGCACGCAGGTCTCCATGACGGTCGAGAAGCCCGCGTCGTTACCTCCGATGGTGATGCTGACCAGCGTCGTGGTGGTGCTCAGCGCCGACACCTGGCTGCTCAGCACGTTCGCCGTCGTCGCGCCCGAGCATGCCGCCGAGACGAACGAGGCGGGGGAGTTGGCGTCGGCCCACTGCTCCGGATAGGCATTCGTGCTGCGGTCACAGCTTCCGCTCGACGAGATGTAATCCCCGGCGCCGACGCCTGAGCTGTAAGAATCACCCAGCGCTACATAACGGACCGCGGGCGCGGCGTTAGCGGCTGGGGATGCCGCGATAAAGCCGGCCGGAGAAGCGAGAACCGCAATGCCGAAAATGACGCGGGAAATACGCACAAGTCACCCCAGCAAGGTGAAGAAGGGCAATGAAAAGGCGCGCATCTTTCTTGTATCACGTGCCCGCGAGGAGTTCAATATCTCGGGGTCGGCGCCGTCAGCCCTCGAGGTCGATATAGACGGTCCCGTCCGTGACCTTGACCGGGTACGTGCCGATGTCGGTCAGCACCGGGGCGCCGAGCGCCTTGCCGCTGGTGTAGTCGAAGCGCCCGTTGTGCTTGGGGCACTCGATGACGCCGTCCATGACCAGGCCGTCGCACAGCAGCGTCTTCTCGTGGGTGCAGTGGCCGTCTGTGGCGTAGTAGACGTCGTCGGGTGAACGGTAGATCGCGTAATCCTGGCCGCCGTGGGTGAACGGGATGACGTCCTCGGGGTCGATATCGTCCGCCGCGCAGGCGGCAATCCACTGGGTCATCGGGTGGCTCCTCAGGCCGCCGTGGCGGTGGCCAGCGGCCGCGCGCGGCCGTCGTTGATGGGCGCGGGCTCGTTGAACGGGGCGGCGCCGGGCAGCAGCTCGCGGCGCACGTAGTATTCCTGGTCTTTCAGCTGGCGCGCGATCGCGGGGATGATCTCTTTGTAGGCCGCCCACAGCGACGGGTAGGGGGCCGCGCAGTCATGCTTGATGTCCTCGTGCAGCTCGGGCAGGCGGTAGTACGGGACCATCGGGAACATGTGGTGCTCGACGTGGTAGTTCATGTTCCAGTACAGGAACCTGTTCACGAAGCACATCTTCACGGTGCGGGTGTTGAGCCGGTGGTCGAGCACGTTCTCGCCCAGGCCGGCGTGCTGGGTGAAGCCGTAGACGTAGAACAGGCAGGCGCCGTAAAACCGCGGCCCGCCGATCAGCACCACCGGCAGCCAGGACCGGAATCCGATCGCCGCGGCGATGGTGAGGGTGTAGATGGCCAGGTGAACCCGTGCCGTTCGGTAGATCTTGGGCCGTTCGGAGGCGGGCACGTAGTCGGCCTCCTCGGCCGTGAGCCGCCCGGCCGCGTGCCGGAACATCAGCATGAACGCCACCGGCACGTCGACCAGGCCGATGAGGTTGGCCAGCAGCCTGGCCAGCCGGGCCGGGCGCATCACCGCGATCTCCGGGTCCCGCCCGACCACCAGGGTGTCGGTGTGGTGCCGGGTGTGGCTCCACCGCCAGGTGGTCGGGTCCCGCATGATCATGAAGGACGCCAGCTGGTACAGGCTCTCGTCGATCCAGCGCGTCTTGAAGGCCGTGCCGTGCCCGGACTCGTGCCAGCGGGAGTCCGACGTCGAACCGTACAAGATGCCGTAGGCGAGCAGGAACGGGACCGCCCACCAGCTGTGCCAGACCAGCCACAAGGCGCTGCCGATCCCGGCGAAGCCCAGGATCAGGCCGATCCAGATCGCGGTGTCCCGGACCGCCGGGTAATCCGAGCGCCGCATCAGCTCCTTCATCCGCTTGCGCGGCACCGCGCTGCGGAACCAGTCGCCGCCCGCCAGGCCGGCCGCCACCGCGGCCTGGTTCTCCGGACCGATGAGGCTGTACCGTTCCAGCCGTTCCCTGCCCACTTCCCGGTCTCCTGCCTAGAGCCCGCGGGACGGCCCGGCTTGATGGCCCGCGTCGTTGGAGCGCTCCAACTGCTCTTATCGTGACTTCTCGCCCCGCACTATGTCAAGAGGTCGTGAATCCTGCCTAGTTAGTGAGCGCGAGTTCACTAACCGGCGCCGGGACGATGCCCAGGCAGTCGTGCGCCATCACCTCGAGCAGTTCGGTGAGCCGCTCGTCGGCGAGCCCGCTGCGGAAGAACAACGTCGACTGGATCGCGCCGATCGCCGCGTGCACGGCCAGCCGCACCTCGCCGTCGGCCAGGTCCGGCCGCAGCGGCGCGAGCAGGTGCACCCACTCCTCGATGTAGTGCCGCTGAGCGCGGCTCAGCCTGCGGCGCTCGTCCTCGGGCAGCGTGCGTACCTCGCGGTGATAGACGGCGAGCGCGTCGCGGTCGGTCAGGGCCACCTCGATCTGGTCACGCACCAGCATCGACAGGCTCTGCCGGTCGTCCGGGCAGGCGGCGACGATCTCCGCCGCGCGGGTCATCAGCCGGTCCATCACCCGGTCGGCCATGGCGACCAGGATCGCGGTCTTGCTGTCGAAGTGGCGGTAAACGCCCGATCCGACGATCCCGGCCTCGGCGCCGATATCTGCCATCGAGATCGCGTCGAATCCGCGCCGGGCGCCCAGCGCGGCGGCCGCCACCAGGATCCGCTCCTTGCGGTCCGGATCGCGCCGCCGCGGTGATGATCTTTGCGCCGCCATCTGGTCATTGTCCCATCTAACGACTAAGGTCGCTAGTGAATGCTGAGTCACATTTGGGAGCCCTCAGGAGGACCGGCGTGGACTTTGCTGAATCCGCGGAACACCGGGCTCTGCGGGCCGCGGTCGCCGAGATAGCACAAGACTTCGGGCCGCGTTATTACGCCGAGCATGCCGCCGAGCGGCGCCCGTGCGAGGAACTGTGGACGGCGCTGGGCCAGGCGGGGTTCATCGGCGTGAACATCCCCGAGGCCTATGGCGGTGGCGGCGGAGGGCTGACTGAGCTCGCGCTGGTCTGCGAGGAAATCGCCGCTGCCGGGACCCCGCTGCTGCTGTTGCTCGTCTCCGCGGCCATCTCGGCCGGGATGATCTCCGAGTTCGGTACCGGGGAGCAGCGCCAGGCGTGGCTGCCCAGGCTGGCCGACGGCACGGCCAAGATGGTGTTCGCGATCACCGAACCAGACGCCGGCTCCAACACCCTGCGGATCTCCACCACCGCCGCCCGGGACGGCGAGGACTGGGTGCTGACCGGCACGAAGTACTACATCTCCGGGGTGGACGAGGCCGAGGCACTGCTGGTCGTCGCCCGGACCGGGCAGGACGAGCGCGGCGGCCAGCTTTCGCTGTTCATCGTGCCGTGCGACGCCGCGGGCCTGGACGTCCGCCCGCTCCCGGTCGACCTGCTGCTGCCCGAGCGGCAGTTCACCCTGCACTTCGACGGCGTCCGCGTCGGCCCGGGCGCGCTGGTCGGCGAGGCAGGCGAAGGCTTCAGGCAGGTGTTCCACGGGCTGAACCCGGAACGGATCACCGGNNCAGGCAGGCCGCGTGGCAGCACGACCACGGCCAGCCCGCCGGGGAGTCGTCCAACATGGCCAAGTACGCCGCCGCCGAGGCCGCGATCGCCGCGATCGACGCGGCCATCCAGACCCACGGCGGGAACGGCGTGGCCACCGAATACGGGCTCATTCCGTACTGGGGGCTGGCCCGGCTGCTGCGGATCGCGCCGGTCAACAGGGAAATGATCCTCAACTACGTGGCCCAGCACAGCCTGGGCCTGCCCAGGTCGTACTAGGGGAGGGTCCGTGGACCTCGCGCGCAACCTCATCGGCCGGATAAACGTCGGCGACACCCTGACCCGGACCGCCGCGGCCCGGCCGGGCCAGCTCGCGGTCGTCGACGGCGGCCGCCGCTTCAGCTACGCCGACTTCAACGGCTACGTGAACCGGGTCGCTCACGGCCTGGCCGGACTCGGTTACGAGCGCGGCTCCGTGCTCGCGCTCGCCTCGGGTAACAGCGCCGACTTCCTCGCCGTCTATTACGCCTGCGCCAAGCTCGGCGTGGTCTGCGTGCCGGTCAACCTGGGCTGGCGGCCCGACGAGGTGGCCTACGTGCTCGGCCACTCCCGCGCCCGCGGCATCGTGGTGGAGTCCCAGCTGGTCGGGGCGATGCGGGACGCCATCGCCAAGGTGAGCGAGGTCGCCGACGTGATCGTCGCCCCGGGAACGGGCGCTGGCTATGAAGCCGAGCCCGCCGACCGGGCCTGGACCACGATCGAGGCCCTGACCCTGCACGGTCACGCGACCGAGCCCGAGTGCCTGGTCGAGGACCGCGATCCGCTGAGCTACCTCTATACCTCGGGCACCACGTCGTTCCCCAAGGGCGTGGTCGCTTCGCACCTGGCCATCTACCTCGAGTCGATGTCCGGCGCGCTCGATTCCGGCTGGCGGGCCGACGACCGGTTCGTGGCGATGATGCCGATGTTCCACACCGCCCAGCTGAACGCGTTCTGCACGCCCGCCATCCTGGTCGGCGCCACGATCTACGTGCTGCGCGGATTCGACCCGGCCGCCCTGCTTGACCTGATCGAAAGTGAGCAGATCACTCAGATCTTCGGGCTGCCGATGATGTACCGGACCGCGCTTGACCATCCCGGCTTCCACGAGCGGGACCTGTCCAGCCTGCGCCGGGCGGTCTACGCGATGGCGCCGATGCCGGATGACCTGATCCGCCGCTGCCTGGACGGATTCGGCTGCGACTTCGCGCTGCTGTTCGGGCAGACCGAGATGAGCCCGATCACGACCTTGTTCCGGCCCGAGCATCAGCTCTCCCACATCGGCGCCGTCGGCACCCCGCTGATCGGGGTCCAGGTCGCGATCATGAGCCCGGGTGGCGAGTTGCTCCCGCCGGGCGAGACCGGTGAGATCGTCTACCGGGGGCCGAGCACGATGTCCGGCTACCTGGACAACGAAGAGGCGACGGACGCCGCGTTCGCGCACGGCTGGTTCCACTCAGGCGACGTCGGCCGGTTCGGCGACGACGGCGTGCTCTGGTTCACCGACCGCCACAAGGACGTGATCAAGACCGGCGGGGAGAACGTCGCGTCCATCGAGGTCGAGAAGGCCGTCTACGCCGCCGACCCGCGGGTCGCCGAGGCCGTCGTGGTGGGACTGCCGCACGACCGGTGGAGCGAGGCCGTCACCGCGGTAGTGGTGCCCAAGCCCGGCCAGAGCATCGACGCCGGCGAGCTGATCGCTTCGATGAAGACGATGCTGGACGGGTACAAGGTGCCCAAGTCGGTGATCGTCACCGACCAGCTGCCGAAGACCTCGACCGGCAAGATCCAGAAGAACGTCGTGCGCAGCGATCACGCCCGGCACTATCAAGCCGAGCACTACGCCCATCCGGAACACGGGAGCTGACCCGGGTGCCGGTCCTCACCTCGCAGGTCGACCTGGCCGACGGAACCTACCGCGCCAACCGCGCCGCGCAGCTGGCCGTGCTCGATGAGCTGGACTCCCAGCTCGAGCTGGTCATCGCCGGCGGCGGGGAACGCTATCAGCAGCGGCACAGGGACCGGGGCCGGCTCGGCGTGCGGGAACGCATCGAGCTGCTGGTCGACCCGGACAGCCCGTTCCTCGAGCTGTCCGCGCTGGCCGCCTGGGGCACCGGGTTCACCGTCGGCGCCAGCGTGGTCACCGGCGTCGGCGTGATCTCCGGCGTCGAGTGCGTGATCATCGGGCACGATCCGACCGTCCGCGGCGGCGCGATGAACCCGTACTCGCTGCGCAAGACCCTGCGCGCCCTGGAGATCGCGCGTACCAGCCGGCTGCCGGTGATGAACCTGGTGGAGTCCGGCGGCGCGGACCTGCCGACGCAGGCTGACCTGTTCGTCCCGGCCGGCCGGATCTTTCACGAGCTTACCGAGCTGTCCGCGCACGCGGTGCCCACGGTGGCGCTGGTGTTCGGCAACTCCACCGCGGGCGGCGCGTACGTGCCCGGCATGTGTGACTACGCCGTTCTGGTAGACCAACAGGCCAAGGTGTTCCTCGGCGGGCCCCCGCTGGTGAAGATGGCCACCGGCGAGGAGTCCGACGACGAGTCGCTCGGCGGCGCCGAGATGCACTCCCGGATCTCGGGGCTCTCTGACTACTTCGCCGTCGATGAGCTCGACGCCATCCGCATCGGCCGCGGCATCATGGCCAGGATCAACTGGCGTAAGCAGGGGGCGCCGCCGGGGCCGGCCGTTCCGCCGCGGTACGACCCGGACGAGATCCTCGGCATCGTGTCCGCTGACGTGAAGGTCCCGTTCGACCCGCGCGAGGTCCTGGCCCGGGTCGTCGACGATTCAGACTTCGACGAGTACAAGCCCTTGTATGGCACCTCGCTGGTGACCGGCTGGGCGCGCATCCACGGTTACCCGGTCGGGGTGCTGGCCAACCACCGGGGGGTGCTGTTCAGCGAGGAGGCCAAGAAGGCCACCGAGTTCATCCTGCTGGCCAACTCCAGCGACACGCCGCTGGTGTTCCTGCAGAACACGACCGGCTACATGGTCGGCACCAGCTACGAGCAAGGCGGCATCATCAAGGACGGCGCGAAAATGATCAACGCGGTGACCAACTCGGCCGTCCCGCACCTCACGATCAACATGGCGTCGTCGTTCGGAGCCGGCAACTACGGCATGTCCGGCCGGGCCTACGACCCGCGCTTCATGTTCGCCTGGCCAGGCGCCAAGCTCTCCGTGATGGGCGCGGCGCAGCTCGCCGGGGTAATGTCGATCGTCGGCCGGGCCTCGGCCGCCTCCGCGGGACGTTCGTTCGATGAGGAAACGGACCGGGCCCGCACCGCCGAGATCGAGGCCCAGATCGAAGCCGAATCGCACTCCTTCTTCGTCAGCGCGCGCCTGTACGACGACGGCATCATCGACCCCCGCGACACCCGGACCGTCCTCGGCCTGACCCTCTCGGCGGTGCACTCGGGCCCCATCGCCGGCCGCCGCGGCTTCGGCGTCTTCCGGATGTGATGACGATGTCTCACGCCAGCTCCGGGCCGCTGACCGGGCCGATAGGAAAGCTCCTGATCGCCAACCGCGGTGAGATCGCGGCCCGGATCATGCGGACCGCGCACGGCCTCGGCATCGCCACGGTGGCCGTCTTCTCCGACCCGGACGCCGACGCCCCCTACGTCGCCCTCGCCGACGAGGCGGTCCGGCTGCCCGGAGCCGCGGCCGCCGATACCTACCTGCGCGGCGACCTCATCATCGCGGCCGCGGCCGCGACCCGCGCCGACGCCGTTCATCCCGGTTACGGTTTCCTTTCGGAGAACGAGGCGTTCGCCCGGGCCTGCGCCGCCGCCGGGCTCATCTTCGTCGGCCCGGGACCGGGCACGATCGCCGCGATGGGCTCCAAGGTGCAGGCCAAGGCCCTGATGGCCGCCGCCGGCGTGCCGGTCCTGCCCGGCGTGACCATCGCCAGCGCCGATGACCTCGATGACATGGCCGCCGCGGCCGCGGGTATCGGGTTCCCGCTGCTGGTCAAGGCGGCCTTCGGCGGCGGCGGGCGCGGCATGCGGCTGGTCGGCGACCCGGCCGGGCTCGCCGAAGCCGTGCGGAGCGCGCGCGGTGAGGCGGCCTCGGCGTTCGGCGACGGGACCGTGTTCCTCGAGCGGTTCGTGATCGACCCCCGCCACGTCGAGGTCCAGATCCTCGGCGACACGGCGGGCCACGTGGTCCACCTGTTCGAGCGTGAGTGTTCCATCCAGCGCCGCTATCAGAAGATCGTCGAGGAGTGCCCGTCACCGGCCGTCGACGACGAACTCCGCGCCGCGCTGACCTCGGCGGCCGTGGCCGCGGGCCAGGCGATCGGCTACATCGGCGCGGGCACCGTGGAGTTCGTGCTCGGCCAGGACGGGTCGTTTTTCTTCCTGGAGGTCAACACCAGGCTGCAGGTCGAGCACCCGGTGACCGAGGAGGTCACCGGACTGGATCTCGTCGAGCTGCAGCTGCGCATCGCCGAAGGCGAGCCGCTGCCGCCGGCGGCCACCAGCGCGGCGATCAACGGCCACGCCATCGAGGTCCGGCTGTACGCCGAGGACGTCGCGGCCGGGTTCTTGCCGGTCACGGGTCCGCTGCATCGTTTCGTCATTCCAGCGGCCCCCGGCGTCCGGACCGACACCGGCTTCCGCGACGGGTCCGTGGTCAGCCCGCACTACGACGCGATGCTGGCCAAGGTGATCGCGCACGGCCGCACCCGCGCCGACGCGGCCAAACGCCTGGCGCGCACCCTGGACCGCGCCCAGATCCACGGTGTCACCACCAACCGAGACCTGCTGGCGGCGATCCTGCGCGAGCCGGAGTTCGCGAGCGGCCGGACCGATACCGGCTACCTCACCCGGCACGAGCCGGCCGCCCTCACCGCGTCCCGCCCCAGGGCTACCGACTGGCACGCCCTGGTCGCGGCCCTGGCCCGGCAGGCGGTTCACCGGGCCGAGGCGCCGGTGCTGGCCACGCTGCCGTCCGGCTGGCGCAACGTCCGTTCCGCCCCGCAGCGCCTGACCTACACCGCCGACGGCGCGGAGTTCGCCGTCGCCTACCGCGTGACGGGCGGCGGTCCCGTCGAGGCCACCGTCAACGATGTGCCGCTGGGCGCCGCGCTGCTCCTGCACGCAGCCGGCCCGGACCTGGTTGACCTGGAGGTGGACGGCCTGCGCCGGGTGTACCTGGTGCACCGGGTGGGGACGCAGACGTACGTCGACGCGAGTAACGGGTCCAGCGCGCTGTCCGAAGTGCCGAGGTTCGGCCAGCCGGACAAGATAGCGCCCACCGGATCGCTGCTCGCCCCGATGCCAGGCCTGGTCCTGCGCATCCTGGCAGACGTCGGCGCGACGGTCACCGCGGGCCAGCCGCTGGTCGTGCTGGAGGCGATGAAGATGGAGCAGACCGTCACCGCTCCCGCCGACGGCGTGCTGGCCGAACTGCGGGCCAAGGCGGGGGAGCAGGTCGCCGCGGGCCAGATCCTCGCGGTCGTGGACGCATCGGGCCAGGAGGAGGGATGATCCCATGCCGGCAGACATGGCCGCGCTGACCGACGACGTGGCCGCCGAGTCGGCCATCACCCGCGCCCTGGTGGCCGGCCTCGACGAGGCGGGCTGGCACCTGGCGACGCCTGCGGCCGGGTGGGACATCGCCGACCAGATCAGCCACCTCGCCTACTTCGACGAGGTCACGGTCCAGTCCGCGGCCGCGCCTGAGGATTTCCTGGCCGCGCTGGCCGAGACCGAAGCGGGCGGCGGTATCTCCCCGGACAAGATCGCCGCCCGCTTCCGCGACCGCACCGGAGCTCAGCTGCTGGCCTGGTTCGA
>PMST01000108.1:0-23360 GCA_003168295.1 Actinomycetota bacterium | reverse complement strand
CCGGCCGGCTGCGCCACGTCGCGCACATCGGCGTCGGGGCCCGCGCGTTCAGCTACGCCGTGCACGGGAAACCGGCGCCGTCCGCCCCGGTGCGCGTCGAGCTCATCGGGCCGCCGTCGGGTGCCACCTGGGCCTGGGGACCGGAAGACGCCGCCGACCGGATCACCGGTCCCGCCCTCGACTTCTGCCTGCTGGTCACCCAGCGGCGGCACCGTGACGACGTGGCTCTGAGCATCGAAGGGCCGGCCGCGACCGAGTGGATGGCGATCGCCCAGGCCTTCGCGGGAACCGCAGGCACCGGCCGGGCCGCTCTTCGGTCCGGCGTGTGAGGAGGCAGCAGATGTCACAGCGTCCGCCGGTCCGCATCGCGAACTGCTCCGGCTTCTACGGCGACAGGGTCGCCGCCGCCCGGGAGATGCTGGATCAGGGGCCCGGCCCGATCGACGTGCTGACCGGCGACTACCTGGCCGAGCTCACCATGCTCATCTTGTGGAAGGCTCGCCGTAAGGACCCGAGCCGCGGCTACGCCGTCACCTTCCTGCGGCAGATGGAAGAGGTGCTAGGCACCTGCCTGGAGCGTGGCGTCAAGGTCGTCGCCAACGCGGGCGGCCTCAACCCCGAAGGCCTGGCTGGGCAGGTCAGCGAACTCGCGGCCCGGCTCGGCCTGACCGCCCGGGTCGCCTACATCACCGGTGACGACCTGGCCCCGGCCATCGGCGACCTGCAGGCCGCCGGGCACGAGCTGACCAATCTCGATACCGGACTGCCGCTGGCCAAGGCGGACCTGCCGGTGGTCACCGCCAACGCCTACCTCGGCGGCTGGGGCATCGCGGCCGCGCTGGACGCCGGCGCCGACATCGTCATCTGCCCCCGGGTCACCGACGCGAGCCTGGTCGTCGGGCCCGCCGCGTGGTGGCACGGATGGCGCCGCGACGACTGGAACGCACTGGCCGGCGCGGTCGCCGCCGGGCACATCATCGAGTGCGGGCCGCAGGCCACCGGCGGCAACTACAGCTTCCTCGACGAGATCACCGACCGCCGCTACCCCGGCTTTCCCATCGCCGAGGTAGCCGCCGACGGCAGCAGCGTGATCACCAAGCACGAAGGCACCGGCGGCCTGGTTTCCGTCGGCACCGTCACGGCCCAGCTGCTTTATGAGATCGGCGAGCCCGCCTATCTCAACCCCGACGTGGTCGCGCACTTCGACACCATGCGCGTTGAGCAGGCCGGCCCGGACCGGGTCGCCGTGACCGGGACCAGGGGCAGCCCGCCGCCGGACACCCTCAAGGTCGCGCTCAACATGCTCGGCGGCTATCGCAACACCATGACCATGGTCATCACCGGCCTGGATATCGAGGCCAAGGCCGAACAGGCCACGACCCTGCTGTTCGGCCTGCTCGGCGGCGCGGAGACGTTCGAGGAGGCCGACGTGCGCCTGCTCCGCTTCGACCGCCCGGACGCGCCGACCAACGAGCAGGCCACCGCGCACCTCCGGATCACGGTCAAGGACCAGGACGAACGCAAGGTCGGGCGGGCATTCTCCGACGTCACCTTCGAACTCGCCCTCGGCGGCTACGCCGGCTTCCACACCACCACCCCGCCTACCGCAGCCAGCGCGTTCGGCCTGTACTGGCCCGCGCTCGTGCCCACGGATGTGGTCACCCAGCAGGTGCACCTGCCGGACGGCACCTGCCGCGACATCCCGCACACCAGCGCCCTGGATCCCGCCGCCTCCGCCCCGGAGGCCGCCGACCCGTCCGCGCGGGGGGCCGCCGTCTCGTCCGCCCCGGAGGCCGCCGATCCTGACCCGGCTGCCGAAATCCTCTCCGGCCCGGCTGCCGAGATCCCCCTCGGCCGGCTATGCGGGGCGCGTTCCGGCGACAAGGGCGGCAACGCCAACGTGGGCCTGTGGGCCACCAGTCCGGCCGCCTACGCCTGGCTGCGCCGGCACCTGACCGCGGACCGGTTCAAGGAGCTGCTTACCGAGGCGGCCGGCCTCCATGTCGACCGCTACGAGCTGCCGAACCTCCTGGCTCTCAACTTCGTCGTGCACGGCCTGCTCGCCCCCGGCGTCTCCGGAACGGCCCGGCCCGACGCCCAGGCGAAGGGTCTCGGTGAATACCTGCGTTCCAGGGTCGTGACAGTCCCGGCAGGCCTAATCAGCTAGTGAGAAAGCGCACGTCTGCTGCCGACAGCATTAGTCCTAACTAGTGTGACTCAAGTGAACTCCTGTGACTAGAGTGATCTATTGGGGTCGTGACTGGGCAGTTTAGCTGTTGCTGGCTGGTTTCGCCTACACAGCGGGAATCCGACCTCGCACTGCGTGAGTGTCCGACTCTCTGCCGGCCGCCGCGAACCGCGCGCGGAACGTAGGCTGCCGTGCTGTCAGGCGCTCCCGAAGGCCGCCAGTGTGTCTAGGCGGCTTTCCGGGGGAGCGCGCCCTGTTCGGAAAGGAGCCCTTTGGGCTGCCATAGCAAGTCGAAACGTTCGCAGATCTCGCGTCGGCTGACCACGGCCGCCGTGCCCGCAGTGGCCGGGGTGGCCGCCGTGCTCTGCCTGTCACCGCAGGCGCAGGCGAGCCCGCTCTCAACCAACGTGTCCCTCGATCACGCCACTGCTGTGGACACGCTGGTCCGGGTGGGCACGTCGCCCGCCGAGCTGCTGGCCGCGAGCCGGCAGGCCGTGGCGAGCACGGCGACGAAGTACACCGTCCGTTCGGGTGACTCGCTTTCCACGATCGCCGGGCGCTTCTATCACGACCAGGCCGCGTGGACGGTGATCTACTGGGCTAACCGCAGCAAGATCCCCTCGGCCAACGACATCTCGGTCGGCCAGGTGCTGCGTATCCCGGCCAAGCCGGCCCGGCTACCCAAGGCGCCCGCACAGGTCGGCCCGGTGGCGGTGGCCGCATCGCAGTCCGAGGGCGTGACGTACGCCCCGGCCGAGACNNTCCGGCGGCAACTCCCAGGTCATGAACTCCAGCGGCCATTACGGCCTGTACCAGTTCAGTGCCTCGACGTGGGAAGAGTACGGCGGTTCGGCCGGCGACTTCGGCCACGCCAGTGTGGCCGAGCAGAACCAGGTGTTCAACAACGCGCTGGCCGCCGGTGGTCAGTCCAACTGGTCGGCCTACGACGGCTGCTGATCTGCGCTGATCTAGGCCTCGCGCTTGAACTGGGCCTCGCGGTGGACCACACCGCGAGGTCCAGCCTCGCGCGCGCACCCGGGATGCAGACCCTGGGTACACGGCGCAAGCTCGTCCCGCGGTCAGCGGGCGGCGGTAAGCCGGCCGCCTTCCGACAGGGCGGGCTGGCGTCGGCGCTTCAGCCAGTGCTGCGTCATCTTGATCAGCGCGAGGCCCGCGAGGACGCCGATCGCATCCAGGAACAGGCCGACGATGATCGTGATGATCGCGTTCGCGGTGTCGCCGGTCAGCGACACCGTCGTGCCCCAGCCGTCCCACACCGGGGCCCGCACGGTCATCGGCAGGCCGAGCGAGGCCGTGCCAGGCCAGCTGGCGGGGATGCTGCGGCCGCCCTCGACCAGGGTGCCGTTGGTGATCGTGGAGCAGCCGCCGCGGCCGCAGTCCTGGCCGTAGGAGGTGGGGAAGAACGTGGCCGTCGGAGCCGCGCCGGTCAGGTAGGCCACCGAGTTGACCTGGTCCGGTAGGTAGCCGATGGCCAGGATCAGGCAGCCAAGCAGCAGCAGCCGGCTAAACCAGGCGCTGAGGTGATGCCGGGGCGGGTACCGGTAGGCGTGCGCGATCAGCGGATGGTGAAAGGTCCGCGTCCGGGCCTGTTCCCGGACCGCACGGTCGCGGCGGTGCAGCCGGACGGTGTCCGTCACCGCCATGACCAGGCCGACTGCGGTCAGCGCTAGCAGCACCAGGACCACCAGCCCGCTGATCACGCCCAGTGCACCGCTGGCGTTGGCCCACAGGTGCGAGCCGATGACCGAGAACACCACCAGGGCCAGCAGGCTGCCCCCGCCGGTCCAGCCCCAGCCGCGGCGCCGGTGCAGCAGCCGCACGGTGGCGTTGACCTCGGGATGCGTGCCCGTGTCGCCAACGCCGGTGCTGCCGCCGGAACCAGAACCAGTCCAAGACATAGGCGACATTGTCACCCACGTGCCGCGCCCGGCGCAGCGATACCCAGGCACTTCTGGGATCACCCGGCCGGTCTGACGTGCGGTATCCCTGGCCGCAGTCAGGGACAACCCTGATTTCCAGGCGCCTGCTGACCAGGGGCGAATCAGGGGTGATCCCGATCGACGGGAGCCACCGCGGGCGGCAACCTTGAAGCAGGCAAACCTAACGCATCAAGGAGACCAACCATCATGTTCGCCATCATCGTCCTAGCCGTCGCCGCCCTCGTGGCCCTGATGGTCTTCGGCTTCGCCATCCACCTCCTGTTCTCTCCCTGGCTGCTGCTGGCAGCCGTCGCCATCGTGGCCTGGATCAAGTTCCGGCCGGGCCGCTCCCGCCGGTAGCCGAGTGACCTGGCCATCCGCCACCCGGCCGGTGCGCTAATCAAGGAAATCGCGTAGCGCGGCACTGACCAGGTCCGGTGCCTCTTCCGGCAGGAAGTGACCGGTGGGCAGCGCCTTCCCGCGGACGTCGGTGGCGTACTGGCGCCAGACGGCAAGCGGCTCGTAACCGCGGCCGACGAATCCCTGCGTCCCCCACAGCACCAGGACAGGACATTCGACCCTTTGCCCGGCGGCAAAGCTCTCCTCATCGTGCACCAGGTCGATGCCCGCCGCCGAGCGGTAGTCCGCGCACGAGCCCGCGATCGTCCGCGGGTCACCAAAGCAGCGGATGTAGTCGGCCATCACCTGCGGGTCGATGCTGGCGCCCTGGCCCAGCAGCGGTCCGGTCAGGGACCGGACCCAGTAGCCCGGGTCGGCGGCGATCATATGCTCGGGCACGCCGTTCGCCGCCGCGAGGAAGAACCAGTGGTAGTACGCCATGGCCATGGCCCGCGTCACGTTGGCCAGGACATGACGGGTCGGCACGATGTCCAGCACGGCGAGCCTGGTGACGGCGGCCGGGTGGTCCAGCACCAGCCGGTGCGCGACGCGGGCACCACGGTCGTGCGCGACCAGCTGGAACGGCCCGAAGCCGAGCTGGCGCATCAGCCCGGCCTGATCGCCGGCCATGAACCGCTTGGAGTACACCAGTCCGGCCGCATCCGGAGCGGGCTTGCCGGAATCGCCGTAGCCGCGCAGGTCCGAAAGGACCACCGTATGGTCCCGGGCTAGGACCGGAGCCACATCGCGCCAGATCAGATGGTTCTCCGGGTAACCATGCAACAGCAGCACCGGCGCGCCCGACCCGGCCACGGCACAGTTGACGGTCACGCCCTCGACATCCACCCGCCGGTACTCAAAGCCATCCACCCGCAGCGCAGAGGCTTCCGTGCTGGCACTCGGTCCAGTCATGTCCTCACTCCTCACAGTTGTCACCGGGAAGCCGTACTTCGACCGGCCCGCCGAGTGGCCGTGGCCGGTCATGGCCCAATAGTCTCAGCGTTGCGCTGTCATTGGAAGCACTGCTAGCATTGCAGTCAATTCGGTATATAGGGAGGACGCGATCGCGACCCTAACGATCCGCGGGCTTGATCCGGTGACGCATGCGCGGCTGCGCGTCGAGGCTGCCCGGCACGGCCGTTCCATGGAAGCCGAGGTCCGGGCTATCCTCCACGAGCGGCTGATGCCCAGTCCGGCCGCATATGGGCTCGGAAGTCGCATCCGGGCCCGCTTCGAGGGGCTCGAAGGTGATCTAGAGGCTCCCCGCCGTAGCGCCGAACTGCCGCGCGCGGCAGAGTTCGACCTGTGATCGTCCTCGATACCAACGTCATCTCCGAGCTTGCCCGCCTGACGCCTGACCCTGGGGTGCTCTCCTGGCTTGACTCTCTTGAAATCTCCGACGTCGCCACCACCACGGTCACCGCCGCCGAGTTGCGGTACGGCGTCGCGAGGCTTCCCGACGGTCACCGTAAGCAGGAGCTGACGGTAGTTATCCGCGGCATCCTGACCGAAGACTTCCACGGCCGGGTTCTCCCCTTCGATGAGCGCGCCTCCGTCCGGTACGCAGACATTGTCGCCGCTCGCCAGCGAATCGGCAGGTCCATCGGCGTCGCCGACGCTCAGATNNTCGAACTCATCGATCCCTGGAAGCTCGGCTGATGGCGCGGCCCGCAGCCGGGGCACCGGGGCACGACGCAGATGCCATCGTCGTCGGCGGCGGCCCCGCCGGGGCGGCTGCTGCTGCGCGGCTGGCCGCGCGAGGGTTCCGGACTGTGCTAATCGACCGGGCCAGCTTCCCGCGCGACAAGGTATGCGGCGACTTCGTCGGACCGGCGGCGCTCGTCGAACTGGCCGACCTCGGCGTGGCCCAGGCCACGGCGTTCCGTGCGACCAGCAAGATGGCTGATCTGGCTTTGCACGTCGATGGAGACCAGCTCACCGTGATGGGGATCCCGCAGGTTGACGGGCTTCCTAGCTACGGCCGGGTCATTCCCCGGCTGCAGCTGGACGCCTGGATCCTGGACGCGGCCCGGCACGCCGGAGCAACCGTCCTGGACGGCCGTAAGGTGACCGCGGTGCAGCAGGCGCCCGACGCGATCACCGTCCGGGGCCAGAGCGCGGCAGGCCCGTGGCAGCTGCGCACCCGGCTGCTGCTGGGGGCCGACGGCAGCAACTCGATGGTCGCCCGGACGCTGCGCGCAGGCGTACCGCCCCGCCAGGACCGGATCGTGGCCGTGCGAGCTTACTTCGATGATGTCAAGGGCCCGGCCGGCCAGGGCGACGTCTGCTTTCGCAGCGACAGCTTCCCCGGCTATTACTGGCTGTTCCCGGCCGACGGCGGGTCGGCCAACCTGGGCGTCGGCATGCTCGTGTCCACCTACCCGCAGTCCGGCCGTAATCTGCGTGAGATGCTGCAGCGGCTGATCGCCGAGGACGCCTCATTGCAATACCGGCTCCGGGGTGCCCGGATGCGCGGAAAGATCCTCGGGCACCCGCTGACGACCTACAATCCGCGGCTGCCGCTGATCGGCGACCGCATGATGCTGCTCGGCGACGCTGCCGGGCTGATCAATCCGCTCAACGGCGAGGGAATCCAGTACGCGCTGCACAGCGCCCGCTGGGCCGCCGACATCGCGGCTGACTGCCTCGCTTCAGATCGGCTGGACGCGGCCTGTTTGGAGGGCTACCAGCAGCGTGTGCATCAAAGCCTGCGTACGGACATGGCGTTCTCCCGGCTCGTCGTCCAGCTCTTCCGTAACCGCAACCTGAACCATGTCTGGCTCCGCGCCCTGCGGACCATCGCATCACGGGCGAAGACCGATCCGGACTACGCCCACCGTGTCGGTTGCGTCCTCACCGGACTGACCCCAGCCGTCAGCACACTAGGCACCGGCACGGCCGCCAGGATCTTCGGGCAAGCCCTCATCCCATCGCCGGCCGGCGCATCATGGCACCGCCTCGGCCGCCGCGGGCAGCCTCGCCACCTCACCCCAGACGGGATCGGTAACACCATGACTCCTGGCGAGTTCAAGGACTGGACGGCGGGTACCGGGCGGGCGCTGGCCGAATTCACTACTCAGCTGACCCGCGCCACGATCACCCGAAGCCCGCGCCGGCAAGATCGCGTCATGGGCATCGGAGCCGGCATCCCAAAGAGCCGGCAAGATTAGCTGACACGGGCGGAGATCAATTTCCTTCTGCACCGTTAGAAGGTGCGGCCAATTTACCGACGACCTCGCGCAGAGGCCTGCCATCGCCTGGATCTGCGAATGCTACGAGGAGGGCCATGGCAATCAACGCGAGCGGCCGTGACGTCTTGTTCTTGTGATCAATGGCGAGCGCAGCGGGAATGGTTTCGCTCTTGACGGGCAGCAAAGACCTGAAAACCACGCCTTCGCCCGCCGCTTGCAGGGCGTAGGCGAAATCCTCCACGCTGACGTCTGGTCGTAGCTTTATGCCGAGTTGACCGAGGGCCTCGGTGTAGAAATCTCGCCAGGTTTCGAAATTGGTCCTGTCTATGCGGCGCAGTGCGTTTGCGACGTGATCGTCGTGGGCCAAGATTGCCTGGAAGACCATTTGCAGCCGGAACGCTGGATCTTCGTTTAGGTCCCGTACCTCGTCATAGGCGATCTGATCGACCGCCTTGTCCAGCGGCTGCCCCTTGAACAGGGCATCCTTTGCCTTTGCCGTTTCTTTTGGCGTGGCCATGCGCGGTCGCAGCGCGTAGATAACGAGGTCGCGGAGATAGCCGGCCTGGGTCCGCCACCGGTAGCGGTAGGCCGATTCTGTGGGCTGGTCGCTCTTGTCGCCGACGTGCCGGCGGGCGGCATGATCGACCACCTTCCGGCGCGATACCCAGGCTAGGAGCTCGTCGAAGGGCGCCCTAGCCTTGCTGCTTTCCGGATCAAGCGGCTGGCCGGAGCTACGGGCCAGCCCGCTGCGGAGTAGCTCCTGCCCCGCATCCAGGAACTCGCGGGTCCGGGGATTGTCAGCCAGGGTATCCGCATGCCAGACCTCTGACAGCAGGTCATACAAACGATCATCAGCTGCTTCCTGATCCGCTTGAGCATCTCTACTCATCGTATTAACCTCCGTGCCTGCTGTTACGACCCACCTGGGTGGGCTGCGCAGTTCGGTTCCGCCATGTTGCCAGCTAAGTTACCGGTCAGTACCTTGAGGTGCAAGGAACCTGCCACCGAGACGTGCGGCTATTCCTGCTGGTCGCAGCGGTGCATGCGCCCTCAGGACAGCGTGAGTGGTCTGGCTTGCAGTCAGGAAGGCGAGGCGGTAATGCGTGAAGAGTCGCCAGACAGGGCGTGGGCGGAACGTGCGCCCAGTGGGCAGGACACGATCGTCCGGAAGCCGCGCCGCGGGAAGTACGTCCTCCCTATTGCCCTCTCGTCCGGCGGAGCATGGCTCGCCTTCAGCCTGGCCCTCAGCGACCACAGCCTCAGACTGAGCCGCGTCCACCTGCTGCCCATTCCGGATGAGTGGATGGAAATCGCGGTGAGCGTTCTGCTGGTCGCTGTTGTGATCACGGTCGTGATCGTTCTGACGCTCGTGCTTTGGTGCCTCTTGGCGGCGGCTCGCAGCGTCGGTGATCAAATCATGGCCGATCGCTGGCTCGATCTCGCCACGCGTGTGGTGTACATGGTTACCGGTGGCTGGATGAGGGGGCTCAGGAAGGAGCCTGCACAACTGTGCGGTGAGGATAAAGCCGTTGTCTCGGTGGGCCGGGCGGCTCGCCCGGCCAGCTTCTGGGACTTGCTCATGCCCGCCGAACAGGCCGACCTCGCCGCCACAGCTGCCCAGACAACGTTTCGGCCAGGTAGCGTCCTGTGCCACGAGGGACAGCGGGCCGATCACGTCATCCTGATTCGATCCGGCCGGATCAAGGTCTGCGTTGAATCACCTAGCGGGCAGCAGCTAGTTGCGATCCGTCAGGCCGGAGACATCGTGGGGGAGAGGGCAGCCCTTCAGGTAACCGAGCGGTCGGCCACTATCACCGCCCTGGAGACCGTCACCGCTCATGTCGTCCCAACCGAGGATTTCGCCGACTTCCTCCAGCGCCATCCACGCATCCTGACGATCATAGAGAACCAGATCTACAATCGACTCACCCAAAATGTTTCCTGGCGCGCCACCGTCGACGGCAATTGCACCCCGAGAGCTGTCCGCCTAGCAGGCTCATGGAACGGCCAGAATTGCACTATCGTGCTCATCGACATCGCCAACTTCGGTGCCAGAACGCGCAATGACACGGATCGCAGGAGAATCCGCGTAGCGCTGTATCAGATCTCGCAGAGCTTGTTCGAAAATCCTGACCGGCAGCATGACTACCACCGCGAAGACCGCGGCGACGGGATTCTCCTTATCATACCTCCGCACGTGCCGACCAGTTCAACCGTGGACCGCATCCTCGATAACCTCGCCACCCTCTTGTGCCGATACAACAGCACAGCGGCACCGGCAACCCGCATCCAGATGCGCATCGCGCTTCACGTCGGTCCTGTCGTTTCCGATGCCCATGGAGTAGACGGACTAGCCATCGTCCATGCTTCCCGGCTACTTGACGCTTCGGCTCTCCGGCGCCAGCTCGCCGAAACCGGAGCTGACCTCGGATTTATTACCTCACCTTTCGTCTACGACACCATCATCCAGCCCAACCCAGGACCCGTCGATCCTGCGGCCTACCAGCAGCTAAAATGCCGGGTCAAGAAGCAGGCTTTTAATGCCTGGATATATCTCGCACAGAAATCCGGTGAAATCCGGCCGGCCGCGGCCAAGACGGCCCAGATTGGTTAAGCTCTCGGCTGCGTGGGGCTACTGGGTTTGGAGGGGCTGGGCGGCTGATGCACGCTTGAGCGCTCGGGCGGATAGGGCTGCGAGCCAGCCGAAGCCGGCCAGGATGCTGGCACGCTGGAACCATCCGGCGCGGTTGACCAGCCGGGGTGATTGATTAAAGCCCGCACCAGCCAGGAACGTGGTAGCCAGCATGGTCGCTGCGGTAACCGCGCTGTACAGGGCGAATCCGCGCTGGCGGATCCGGGCGGACTGCCAGGCGCAGATGAACCCGGCGGCTGGCAGGCCGAAGAAGACGGGGACCGCGGCGAGGTTGTGCACCACGCCGGTGCGGCTAGGCGCAACGAGCGCGTCGGGTGTTCCTGGCGGGTAACCGCTCACCGGGTCGGTCGCGAAGACGGCTGCGCCGATAATGCCGGCCCCGGCTGCTCCGATCAGGACCTGCCCTGCCCGCGTGCTGAGCGCGGGGTCACGAGCGCGCCACAGGCCCGCGGTGTCGGCCAGGACCAGCGTCCCGGTCACGGCGAAGTTCGCGGCCTGGACCCAGCCGCGCGGCCCGAGTGCCAGCGAACTGACGGGATGACGCGAGGGCCGGTACCCCTCCCGGGTGGCGCCCTGGATAAGGAATGCCGTGACGAAGACCGGCCCTGCCGCCAGACCGCAGGACAGCAGACGGCGAGTCCATCTCGCCGATCCGTTCTGCGCGCTGGCCGTCTCCACGACCCAACACTACCGAGCCGCGGCTCTCAGTTGTCCCCGCCGACCCGTGACCCGGTTGCCGAGAGTCGCCGAAGACGGGTAAACCGAAGACAGGTAACACAGCATGTGAGTGTCACCACGCCTTGAAAGGTCTGCGCATGGCCGACGTCCGCCACTGCCGGCACTGCTGGGGAGACTGTCCAGGCGACTGCCTTGTGGACGACCATGGCATGTGCATTCACAAGGTGTCCGGCAGGTTGGCGAGACGGAGGCGGCCACGCGTGCTGAGTCCGGCCTGGCTGCGGATGATGTTCCGGAGCGTCCGGTAGCCGGCTGACCTCGGCTGATCACAGGCCCGATCCGTCCCCTCAGGAACGGACCCGTCCCCTCAGGAACTGGGCTGTTCGAACCAGGGCTTGTCCGCCGTCAGCAGGTACCGGTCGGCGAGGAGGTTGAGCACGCGCCGGGCCTGCTGGAACCGGTCGGCCACCTCGCCGACCACCACCATCCGCGCGGTCGCGGCCGGGGCCAGGTCGCGGGCGGCCCGGTACCAGCGGGCACCGAGGTACTCCCACAGCTCCATGGCCGGCGTGCTGGCCAGGTGCTCCTGCTGTGAGGACGGCAACCGGGCGGCGCGAAGCAGCCGGCCTGCATCAAGCGGGCCGAGGGCGCGCGTGGTCGCGTAGTCGGGAAACACCCCGGCCAGGAAGAGCGTCACGTCGCCGAGCCGGCGATACACGCCGGGCCGCTCGGCCGGCGGAACCGCGTCGAGCAGCCCGGCCAGCCGCACCGGGTCGAGCTCGCTGAACCGCCGGGTCCGCATCCGCCCGCCCGCCCGGACCTGGTAACGACCACTGGCCACCTGGGTGAAGGAGGCCAGCAGCTCGGCCAGGAACAGCCGCCGGGCCGGCTCGCCAAGGAAGTCCCGCAGCGCAGGCGCATCGAACAACGGCACGCGCTGGCGCGGCCCGGTGCGCTCGGGCACATGGTCCATCGCGGCCAGCTCGGCGGCGGCCTGCTGGACGAACGCGGCGAACACCAGGAACGGCGACGCGGGGACCGCCCATCCCTGGGCGGCATCGGCCGGGCCGAGCACCGCGCGGAACACGCCGGGATGCTCCAGCAGCCGGAGCAGCGCCTCCGGGTCGCGCCGCAGCCCCGAGGCATCCACCGGGTCCCCGGTCCCGCTCAGCTGACCGGTACCCGCGGCCGCGCCGGCCACCGACGCGAGCAGCCTGAGGTCGGCGTCGGTGAGATGACTCGCGTACTCCCGGCCGATCAGCAAAGGATCCATAACCCCACGTTATGCCGTTGCCGCTCAGGCCCTGGCGTTTGACCGGTCTGCCCGCAGTTGATCCAGTATGCTCGCCCGATGCTGTCGAACAATCCCTCCCCGGGAAGCGCTTCCCGGGGAGCCGGTGAGCCGGCAACCGGGCAGGCTCCCGCCGGAACCGTACCGCCGCAGGTCTCGTTGCGTCGCAGCCGTATCGGGTGGGGCGTGCCCGTCTTCGTCATGCCGGCGTTGCTGGTCCTGAGCCTGATCCTGGCGGTCACCAAGGTCACGCCACCCGGGATCGGGGTCATTGCGTTCTTCTGGCTCCTGGCCCAGGCAGTCTGGGTGGGTGGCCCGACCGTGACGAGCCGGCGGCAGCTGCCGCGGGTGGACCGGCAGCAGATGCTGATGACCAGGCGGAGCTGGACCGGACGCCGGAGCCTCAACCTGGCTGAACTCATCCGGGTCAGGCGGGTGAAGTGGACCTTCAACGGCGAGTTCGGGACCTCAGACCGCGTCGACTACGTGATCCTTACCGACCGCGCTGGCGTTCAGCTCACGATGCCCCGCCGCATTGCCGTCGACCCCGTGGAGTGGGCCCTGGCCTACCAGCGCGAGAACGGCCTGCCGCCAGCGCGAGTGTCCCGGTTCGCCGCCATGGGCCTGGGCATGACCCCCAGTGACATGCGCTTCCGGATGGCGCGCACGCTGGCGATTCTTGCCGTAGCCGGCGGCTACGGCTTCGTAGTCATGCTCTTGATCGTCAAGGTCATCCCGGCGCTGGCCGGCTACCACGGCGGCTGAAGTCCCGGACCCGGCCGGCGCCGTACCGTCCGCAAGGATACTCTGGTATCCGATGGTTGTTGCCTAGACTACTGTGCTCGTGATGAGCTGTGCTCATCATGAAACGTGATTGGCTGTGCTTGTGACGAGCGAGGCCAGCGGGTGGGGAACCGGCGTCGTCCGGCGCGATGGCCCGGTGCCGTTCCTCGTCTACGAAACGCGCCGCCGCCGGGTTACCGAGCTGCTTGACGACGCGGTCCGCTGGGCCGATCGCGACCACCTGGTCCAGGGCTCACGGCGGGTCACGTTCCGGGCCATGATCGAGGCCGTGGACCGGGTGGCGGCGCGCCTGTCCGCCCTCGGGCTCGCCCCGGGCGACCGGATGCTGCTGCTCGCGAGCAACTCGCCGGAGTGGGTGATCGCGCTGTGGGCGGGACTGCGGCTCGGCGCGGTGGTGGCGCCAGGTAACCGGTGGTGGAACGCGGACGAGATCGCCCATGCCATCGCGCTCACCGCGCCTGCCGTGGTCGTCGCGGACACCGAGATGACCAAGCTGCTTCCCGCCACGATCAGCTCCGGCGTCGTACCGGTGGACGAACTCCGCGCCTGGCAGGATGACTCCGCCCGTCCGCTGCCCGCATCCCGGGCCCGCGAGGATGACCCCGCGCTGATCATCTTCACCGCGGGCACGACCGGCCTGGCCAAAGCGGCCGTGCTCGCGCATCGCTCGGTCATCGCGAACCTGCAGAACCTGCTCGTCGTGTCCAGGCGCCTACCGGATCAGCTCCGCGGCGGCCGGGCTGCCGAGGTGATATTGCAAAGCGGCCCGCTGTTTCACATCGGCGGCGTCCAGTCGCTGCTGCTGGCCTTGCTGGGCGGTAACACCATCGTGTTCCTGGACGGCCGCTTCGATTCGGGCCAGGTTCTTGACATCATCGAGCGCGAGCGGGTGAGCGTCTGGGGAGCCGTTCCTACCATGGCGATCCGCGTGCTTGAGGATCCGTCGCTGCCCGCGAGGGACCTGACCAAGGTACGGTCGATCTCGGTGGGCGGCGCTCCGGTGACCCCCGAGCTCTCCGACCGGCTGCGGGCTGCGTTCCCCTCCGTACGGCGCGGTATATCCACCGTGTACGGGATGACCGAGGCCGGCGGTACCGTAGCGGCCGCGTCCGGTGCGCTGATGGCCGAGCATCCGCAGACGGCCGGGCGCCCGCTGCCCGTGGTCGAACTGCGCATCGAGGGCGCGGACGAGAGCGGCACCGGCGAGATCGTGGTCCGCACCCCGTCGCAGATGCTCGGCTACTGGGGCGAGGACGCCCCGGACATCATCGATGCCGACGGCTGGCTGCACACCGGTGACCTGGGCCGGATCGACGATGGCCTGCTGTATGTCACCGGCCGGGCCAAAGACGTCATCATCCGCGGCGGAGAGAACATCGCCGCCGCCCACGTCGAGCAGGTGCTGCACCAGCACCCCGCGGTGGCCGCCGTGGCCGTGATCGGGCTGCCCGATCCTGACCTCGGCGAGATCGTCGGTGCCCTGGTCCAGCTGCGCGCCCCGGCCACCGAAGCCGACCTGACCGCCTTCGCGGCCGAACGGCTGGGCCGTTTCCAGGTTCCGGCCCGGTGGCGGCTGCAGACCGAGCCGCTGCCGATGACCGACGCTGGCAAGATCGCCAAGCACGAACTGCGTGCCGCCTGGCTGGCCGACTCGCCATCTGCCAGCCCGAAGGCCCGCACGCCATGACCCGGAAGGCCAGCACGCCATGACCCGAGAGGCCCGCACGCCATGACCGACGTCACGACCGAGCCCGTCGTCACCTGGACCGCCGAAGGTCCCGCGTTCCTGGTCCGGCTGGCCAACCCGCCCGCCAACCAGCTCGGCCGATCGCTTATCGATGGCCTCAGCGCCGCGATCAGCGCGTTCGAGGCGTCGCAGGCCCGGACCGTGATCGTCCACTCCGCGCTCGGCGGCTTCTTCGCGGCGGGCGCCGACATCAAGTACATGGCCGCCGCCGACCGCGCGGCGTTCGAAGGCTACGGCGCCTCGCTGCGGACCGTCTTCAACCGCATCGCGGGCCTGGACCGTCCCGCGATCGCTGCCATCGAGGGACGAGCCCTCGGCGGCGGGCTCGAACTCGCGCTCGCCTGCACGATGCGGATCGGTTCGGTGTCCGCCCGGCTCGGCCTGCCCGAGGTGAAGCTGGGCCTGATTCCCGGCGGCGGCGGCACGCAGCGGCTGCCGCGGCTGGTCGGCCGCGGCCGCGCGCTCGACCTGATGCTCACCGGCCGCGAGGTAGCCGCGGACGAGGCCCTCGCGATCGGCCTGCTGGACCGGGTCACCGAGCCAGGCGGCGCGGTCGCGCTGGCCGTCAGGCTGGCCGGCCAGCTCGGCGCCCTGTCACGTCCGGCGCTCGGCGCCGTGCTGCGGTGCGTCGACGACGCCGCGGACCTGCCGCTGGCCGACGGCCTGACTCGCGAAGCCGCCCGCGTCACGGACCTGTTCGACTCACCCGACGGCCGCGAGGGGCTCGCCGCCTTCGTCGCCAAGCGCCCGGCGAGCTTCGCCTGATGGCCCGGCCCGAGACCGGCCTGGCCACCCCGGGCGGGCCGGTCCCTCAAGCCACCCGCGGCTTCGCGATCTTGCGCGGTGACGTCACCGATGCGGCTCACGCCGCCGCCGAGGCCGAACGACTTGGTTACCACGCGGCCTGGAGCCCTGAGTTCTACACCCGGTCGGCGATCGTCAGCCTGGCGGCCATGGCGCAGGTCACCTCCACGACCCGGATCGGCAGTTCGATCGCGTACGCGGTCGGCCGAACTCCGCTGGTGCTTGCCACCGAGGCCCGCAGCCTCGATGAGCTGTCCGCGGGCCGGCTCATCTACGGACTTGGCACCGGCACGACGAAGATGATGGCCGGCTGGCACGGCGTCGACCCGGCCGGCCCCGCGTCCCGGATGGAGGAGCTCATCCCGCTGCTGCGCCGCCTGTGGCGGCTGCACGAGGGACCGGTGCGTCACGACGGACGGTTTTACCACGTCGATGTGACCCCGACCGCGGAGATGGAGCCGCCGCCGCGGACCGGCATACCGGTCTTCACCGCGGGCGTCAACACGCGGATGGTGCAGGTGGCGGGCCGGGTCAGCGACGGGTTCCTCGGCCATCCGCTGTTCAGCCCCCGCTACTACGACGACGTGGTCCGCCCGGCCATCGCCGCGGGCGCGGCCAAGTCGGGCCGAGACGCCGGGCTCGTCCAGATCGCCGGGCTGGTGATCTGCTCGGTGCACGATGATGAGGCGCAGGCGCGCCGGGAGGCGGCGGCGCAGATCGCGTTCTACGCGGCCCCCCGGACGTACGGGACGGTCGTCGAGGTCGCCGGGTTCGCCGGTGCGGGGGAGCGGATCCGGCAAGCGTTCGCGTCGCGGGATTTCGACGCCATGGCGGCGGCGGTGCCGGACGCGATGGTCGACGCCATGTCGGCGTCGGGCACCCCGGCGCAGGTGGCGGCGAAGCTGGCGGAATTCGGGCGGTACCTGGACCACGTCATCGTCTACCCGGCCAGTTTCGGTATGACCAGTGAGCGCAGCCGTCAGCTCACCGCCGACCTGCTCGGCGTCGGCGCCCCAGGCGCCCCGGCCCTCTCCGGCTAAGCCCCGGACCGGGTTCAGCTCAGCGGCCCGGCACGTCTCCGATGTGTTCCCGCACGTCACCGAGCACGTTGACGACCTGCCGCGACAGTCTGCCGTCGACGCCCGTCAGGCCGAAGTCGTTATCCGCGAGCGCTTTGGTGGCCTTGTCGAGGATCTCCTGCCCCGCGGGGGTCAGTACGGCCAAGATGGTGCGCCGGTCGGTCGGGTGCGGGTTGCGCCTGACCAGCTTGCGCTTTTCCAGCTGGTCAAGGGCGAGGGTGACGGTGGTCGGGTGCACCATCAGGTGCCTGCTGAGCTGGCCGAGCGGGCGCGTGCCGTCGCGGGACAGCTGCAGGGTCGTCATCAGCAGGTAACCGGTGCGGGTCAGCTCGTGGGTGCGCAGCGTCGCGTCGATCGACGCGGTCATGGCCTGGTGCGTCCGCAGAATCGCGACCATGGCGGTGAACTGATCGGGCGCGGGCTGATCATGGACGATCCACTGCTCGCGCGACCACTCAACGGGATCTTGCCGCTCGGTCATAGCCGTCCTATCCGGCGATCTTAGTCTAGGAGAAAACACTTCAATATTAGAGTAACTTCCCGGCTCGGGTCCTNNTCCGCCGGGGGCGGCGCGCCCCTGACCCTCGTTGACAATGAGATGCTCTAAAGCTCTATTATCTGGCCATGGAGAAGTCTACGTACGAGGATGTCATCTACGAGGTCGACGGCCCCGCCGCGGTCATCACGATCGACCGCCAGGACCGGCTCAACGCGTTCCGCGGTCAGACGGTCGAGGAGCTGATCCACGCCTTCAAGCGCGGCTGGGCGGATCAGTCGGTCCGCGGGCTCATCCTCACCGGCGCCGGGACCCGCGCGTTCTGCGTCGGCGGCGACGTCAAGCAGCGGGCCGAGACCGGCAACTACGGGCCGACGAGCAACGGCCTGTTCGAGGTCACCTACCTGCACCGGCTCATCCGCGACGTGCCCAAGCCTGTTATCGCGGCGGTGAACGGGCTGGCCATCGGCGGCGGCCACGTGCTGCACGTGCTGTGCGACCTGTCGATCGCCGCGGACCACGCCAAGTTCGGCCAGGCAGGCCCGCGGGTCGGCTCGTTCGACGGCGGCTTCGGGTCGGCCTACCTGGCCCGGGTCGTCGGCGAGAAACGCGCCCGCGAGATCTGGTTCCTCCTCGAGCAGTACTCCGCTGAGCAGGCCGAACGCTGGGGCCTCGTCAACAAGGTGGTGCCGGGGCCGGAACTGATGCCGGCCGCGAAGGCCTGGGTCAATCAGCTCGCGCAGTACAGCCCGACGGCGATCCGCTTCCTCAAGCACTCGTTCAACGCGGACACCGATCATCAGGGCGGCCTGTCCCAGCTGTCGCAGGCTGGCCTGGACGTTTTCTCCGTCACCGAGGAAGCCAGGGAAGGCGCGGCGGCCTTCGCCGAAAAGCGGAAGCCCGATTTCACCGCCCACCAGGTCAAGCACTGACCCGGATTTTAAGAACTCTTATTCCGAACGTTCGTGGTTTCACCACCCGGCCGACCGCGTGCGGCACCGCGATACGCGTGCGACACCGGCTATCCGCCGGTCTCCTGCACGCGCAGTTCGGCCACGCATTCGGCGCTTCCGCAGGTGCGGCCGGAACCCAGGCGGGGCCGTCCGCACCGGCAGGCGGGGCGCAGCCGGGCCAGCCAGGCGGCGTAGGCCAGCAGTTCGGCGACGCCGCCCTTGCCCGGCACCGAAACGACCGGCCGGATCCCCCCGCCAGGCAGCGCAAGCCATTCCCGCGGCCTAACGTCCGCCGGCTCGGCTGGCACGGAACCCATGACTCTATCTTGCCCTACGGTTCAGCCTCCGGGCGCTGGGCCCATTTCGGGGTCCAGGTGCCGGCGCCGCGGTAGCCGGGCTGGGTGGAGCCGAGGTAGTCGCGGAGTGTGGTGAGGGCGGGGTGCGGGTTGTCGCGGCGCCAGATCAGTGAGTGCGGGTAGACCGGGGCCGGGTCGCGCACGGCGATGCGCCGCAGGTCGTAGTGGGCGGGCCAGACGAGCCGCATCTGATCGCTGACGAAGGTGGCCAGGGTCGGCGCGGCGGCGATCGCCTCCAGCAGGTCGTCGGTGCCGAAGTTGGGTCCGACCGTGTCGATCGTGAGCCCGAACGCGGCGGCGAGCTCGTCGTAGAAGGCGGCCCACTCGGTTCCGGGGACGACGGCGGGCATCCAGATCCTGTGCCCGGCCAGCTCGGCGGGCGTCACCGCGCGGGCTGCGGCGAGCTGGTGGCCTGGCCCGGTGAGGAGCTGGACGGGATCGTCCAGGACGCGGGCGACCTCGACGCCGGCCGGGAGCTGCTGCGCGGTCTTGGTCACGGCGCGGAACGACGCGTCGATGACGCCGGACCCGACCGCGGCGATGGCGGCGTCGGCGTCGAACAGGTTGGTCACGACATCGAGCTCGATCTCCGGATGCGCGCGGTGGAAATCGCGCAGGACAAGAGCCGGCGCGATCCGGGGGTTGATCACGTCGACACGCAGCGCGCGGCGGCCGGGACGCACGGAGTCGGCGGCCCGCTCGTCAGCCCGGAGGAGATCGCGGGCGTGCGGCAGGAACGCCTGCCCGTCGATGGTGAGCTGGACCCCGCGCGCCGTGCGGGTGAACAGCCGCACGCCGAGGTCTTTCTCCAGCACGGCGATGCGCTTGGAGACAGCCTGCTGGGTGACCGACAGGTCGTCGGCGGCATCGGAGAACCGGCCGGCCTTCGCGACGACGACGAAGGTACGCACCGCATCGAGGTCCACGCCCACCGACCTTACGGGTACAACGCGCGGTTGTGGCTCGCCGGCCGGGTGGTTGTTTGTTCCGCCCGGCTGCTGCTCGCTTTGATCGGGGCATGACAGGCAGGCGTTCGCTGGGACGGCAGTTCGGGTGGCTCTGGGCCGCGTATGCGGTCAGCGTGTACGGCTCGGGGTTCGGGTTCGGCGCGTTTCCGCTGATCGCGATCCTGGTGCTGCACGCCGGGCCGGCCGAGGTGTCGGTGCTGGCCGCGGCGGGGCTGGCGGTGGGGGCGGTGGTCGCGGTGCCGCTCGGGCCGTGGGTGGAGTTCCGCCGCAAGCGGCCGGTGATGGTAGCGATGGACCTGACCCGGTTCGCGGCGCTGATGACCATCCCGGCCGCGTTCGCGCTCGGCTGGCTCAGCTTCGCCCAGCTCCTGGTCGTCTCGATCATCGTCGCGGCGGCCAAGATCGCCTTCAACGCGGCCAGCGGCGCGTACCTGAAAGCGCTCGTTCGGCCGGAGGACCTGCTCGTCGCGAACGGGCGATTCGAGTCCACGGCCTGGACCGCCACGGTGGTCGGACCGCCGCTCGGCGGGGCCGCGATCGGGGTGTTCGGCCCGGTGACGACCGTGCTGGCCGATGCGGTCAGCTACCTGCTCTCGGCAGCAGGGATCCGCGCGATCGGCGGAACGGAGCCGCGTCCCGCGCGAACCGATGCGCCACGGCTCCGGGTCGGCGACCTGTCCGACGGGTGGCGGTACATCCTGACCCATCCGGCACTGCGGCCGCTGTTCTTCAACACCCTCGGGGTCAACGGGCTGATCATGGCGACCGCGCCGCTGATCGCCGTCCTCATGCTCGGGCGCCTCGGGTTCGCGCCGTGGCAGTACGGCCTGGCGTTCGCCGCGCCCTGCGTGGGCGGCCTGATCGGCTCACGGCTGGCCACCCGGCTCGTCGCGCGGTTCGGGCGGCACCGGGTCTTGTTCACGACGGGGGTGCTGCGCGCCTGCTGGTCGCTCGGGCTGGCCTTCATCCGTCCCGGTACGGCCGGGATCGTCCTCGTCATCGCCGTCCAGTTCGGCCTGGTCACCTGCATGGGCGTCTACAACCCGGTGTTCGCGACCTACCGGCTCGAGCACACCGACAAGGACCGGATCGCCCGCACCCTGTCCGCGTGGTCGGTGACAAGCAGCGCCAGCGTCGCGGCCCTGACCGCCCTGTGGGGCCTGCTGGCCAGTATCACCAGCCCCCGCGCGGCGATCGCGATCGCGGGTCTCCTCCTGCTGGTCACCCCGCTCCTGCTGCCCCGCCATGACCACACGACCGGCGGCTACGAGGGCGGGCGTGCGGACGAGGTGGTGCCGGACGGCAGCCGGCGGGTCACGACCAGCGCCGCGATGCCCATCGCGGCCGCGACCGCGAAGGCCGCCCCGACGCCCAGGTAAAGGTGGCCGCCGGCGGCGGCGGCCACGGCCGCGCCGCCCACTCCGATACCGATCGCGGTCCCGAGCGTGTCGGTCAGGTTCAGCGACGCCGAGGCCTGTCCCTCCTGCCCGGGCGGTGCATGCTGCAGCATCATCAGCGAGAGCGGGGCGTAGGCCAGGCCCATGCCCAGCCCTGCGACGGTCCAGGCCGCCAGGCCCTCCGCCACCGGCACGCCCGGCGACAGGAGCAGGGCCATCCCGGCGATGCCCGCCAGGATGATCACCATCCCGGTGCGGACCAGGCGGCGGCCTTCCCAGACGTCACTGAGCCGGGCCTGCGCCCAGGCGCCGGCCGTCCAGGCCAGCGTGGCCCCGGTGAGGGCGAGGCCGGCCACGACCGTGCTGTGGTGCCGCAGCGTGGTGATCGTCAAGGTCACGTAGGCGTCGGCGCCAAAGAACGCGAACGTCAGCATGCCCCGGACCAGGATCGTGGCGGGCAGTCCGGGCCGCGCGGCCAGGGTGCCGTCAGGGACCAGCCGGCGCAGGGCGGGCAGGCCCACCAGCACGCCGGCCACGATGAGCCCGAGTCCGGCCAGGACGGTGCCGGAACTGGCGAGCGTCAGGCCGGCCAGCATGAGCGCCGCGCCGGCGGCCACCCGGATGCCGTCGCCCAGCCGGTGCTGCTGTGCCGCCACGGAGCCGGGCGGCCCGAGGCGGATCAGGGCCGGCACGGCCAGCGACCCGGCCACCGCGACGATCGGCAGCAGCCCCAGGAACACCCACCGCCACCCGAACAGCCGCGCCACCTCCGCGCTCAGGGCGGGCCCGGCGAGCCCGGGCGCGACCCACGCGGTGGACATGACGGCCATCATCCGAGCCCGCAGCGGTCCGGTGAGGCTGCGGCCGATCGAGGCGTAGGCCACCGCGGGCACCGCTCCCGCGCCGATGCCCTGCAGCACCCGGCCGGCCACCAGCACGCCCATCGAGGGAGCCGTACCCGCTACCGCGAGCCCGCACCCGAACAGCACCACGCCGGCCACGAACGGGGCCGCGGGCCCCCGCCGGTCGGCCTCCCGCCCGGCGGCCACGATGCCGACCACGCTGCCCAGCATGAACCCGCTGAACACCCAGCCGTACAGGCGCAGCCCGCCGAGGTCGCGGGCGACCACCGGCATCACCGTCACCACGGCGAGCGCCTCGGACGCCACGAAGGTGATGGTCAAGACCAGGCCCACGGTCAGCGCTCGCCGCTGCGGTGCCCAGAGCCCCCGCACCCGCCCCCCATCCCCGCCCTCACCACGGCCGTCATCCTGACCCTCGTCCCGGCCGTCATCCTGACCCTCACCCCGGCCCTCGCCCCGGCGGTCGTGCAGGGCCTCGCCCATCGCTCTGCTCCTCCGTCCCGTCGCCCCCTGCGGACCAGAGTGATCGCGCTGCCGACGAACCGACTCCTTCTTCTTACCCCAGGCGATCGGTGACAGCTGCGGCCCGATGCGGCCAGAATGGTCACGGCCGCACCAGCGTGAGCGTCGCGGCCGATCGTCCACTCCGGCCCCAGGAGGCATGGCATGTCTGATCCTGTCCCGCAGCCGCTGAACGCGCGGACGCTGGCGTACTGGAGTGACCGGCTGCCGGCGCCGGCCTATGACCGTGACCTGGTCACGCCCGGTGTCGTCCACTTCGGGGTGGGCGGCTTTCACCGGGCGCACCAGGCGATGTACCTGGACCGGCTGATGAACCAGGGCCAGGCGCTGGACTGGGGGATCTGCGGTGTCGGGGTGATGCCGGCCGACCGGAAGATGAAGGAGGTCCTGGAGGCGCAGGACGGCCTGTACACGCTGGTCCTTAAGCACAGCGACGGGACCTACGAACCGCGGGTGATCGGGTCGATCGTGGCCTACCTGTTCGCACCCGATGATCCGGAGGCGGTCATCGAGATGATGGCGGCACCGTCGATACGGATCGTGTCGCTGACGATCACCGAGGGCGGGTACAACGTCAGCGACGTCACCGGCGAGTTCGACGAGGCGAATCCGGACGTGGTTCGTGATCTGGAGCCGGGCGCGGTCCCGCGGACGACGTTCGGGCTCATCACCGAGGCTCTGCGGCGTCGCAGGGAGCGCGGCCTGGTGCCCTTCACCGTGATGTCGTGTGACAACCTGCAGGGCAACGGGGACCTGGCCCGGCGGGCGTTCACCACCTTCGCCCGGCTCCGGGACCCTGAGCTCGGCAATTGGGTCGAGCGGGAGGTCAGCTTTCCCAACTGCATGGTGGACCGGATCACGCCGGTGACCACCGACGCGGACCGGGCCGAGATCACCGAGCGGTTCGGGATCGAAGACCAGTGGCCGGTGGTGTGCGAGCCCTTCACCCAGTGGGTCCTGCAGGACGCGTTCACCGCCGGGCGGCCGCCGTATGAACAGGCCGGGGTGCAGGTCGTCGACGACGTGGAGCC
>PMST01000349.1 GCA_003168295.1 Actinomycetota bacterium | reverse complement strand
ACTTCGTGCGGCTCTACCGCGATTCCGGCGGCGGCGACCGCCCGGTCCAGGGCGGTCTCAAGGTCTGCTGGGACAACGACGCCGCCCAGGCCCGCAAGACGATGCACCGGTTGTGGCCGAACGACGTCATCCCGGGTGAATCGGCGCAGCTGCTGCCGCTGCCCCGGCACTTCGCGCAGCTGTCCGAGCTGGTGTCGGAAGACATGATCTCCGCTCCGTGCGGCCCGTCGCCCGACGACCACATCAAGGGGATCCGCGCCTACGTAGATGCCGGATTCGACGAGGTGTACATCAACCAGGTCGGCTCCGGGCACGCTGGCTTCTTCGAGTTCTACGCCGACCAGGTGCTGCCCCGGCTGCGCGAGGGGTGACCGCGGTGGAACGGCACCGAATATGGCGGCTTCAGAACGAATACCGTCGATGAGCCAGGAAAGAGAGCCGCTGGCGACGGTTCAGCAGAGAGCCTAGGTAATGCCAAATAGTCGGAGGAATTCTTTATGCGCGCTCTCGTTTATCACGGTCCGAAGAACGTTTCGGTCGACGAAGTTCCAGACGCTACCGTCGAGCGTCCGACCGATGCGCTGATCCGGATCACGACCACCAACATCTGCGGCAGTGACCTGCACATGTACGAGGGCCGGACCGGCGTGGAAGAGGGCAAGGTCCTCGGCCACGAGAACATGGGCGAGGTCATCGAGGTGGGGAACGGCGTCGACCGGGTGAAGGTCGGCGACATGGTATGCCTGCCGTTCAACATCGGCTGCGGGTTCTGCAAAAACTGCGAGGCCGGACTGACCGGCTTCTGCCTGACCGCCAACCCGGGCAACGCGGGCGCGGCCTACGGCTACGCTGACATGGGTCCCTACAATGGCGGCCAGGCCGAGCTGCTGCGGGTGCCCTACGCCGACTGGAACGCGCTGGTGCTGCCCGAGGACGCGCGGGAAAAGCAGGCAGACTACGTCATGCTGTCGGACATTCTGCCCACTGGCTATCACGGGACCGAGCTGGCCCAGGTCGGCATCGGCGAGTCGGTGGTGATCTACGGCGCCGGCCCGGTGGGCCTGATGGCGGCCATGTCAGCCCGGTTGCGCGGCGCGGACCAGGTCTTCGTCGTCGATTGCCAGGCTGACCGGCTCAAGCTGGCCGAGACCCTCGACGCCACGCCCGTCGATGACAGCGCGGGTGACGCCGTGCAGCAGATCCTGGATGCCACCCGGGGCGGGGGAGCGGACAAGGGCGTCGAGGCCGTCGGCTACCAGGCCCACGACCATCAGGGCCAGGAGAAGCCGGGCCTGACGATCAACAGCCTGATCCAGGCGGTGCGCCCAACCGGCAGGATCGGCGTCGTCGGGGTCTTCGTCCCCGAGGATCCGTCCGCCGCCGACGACATGGCCAAAGAAGGCAAGTTCGGATTCGACTTCGGCACGTTCTTCTTCAAGGGCCAGTCGATGGGCACCGGCCAGGCCAACGTCAAGCAGTACAACCGGCAGCTGCGCAACCTGATCCACCGCGACAAGCTGCACCCCGGCCTGATCGTCTCGCACGAGCTGAACCTGGACGACGCCGCCGAGGGCTACCAGCACTTCGACGACCGTGCGGACGGCTGGACCAAGGTCATCCTGCATCCGTGACCTTCGCCCGGCGGCGCCGTCCGGCCCGACGCGGCCAGTCGGCCGAAAACACCCTGCCACCTGGCCCTAGGTGCCATTCGTGCCCGAGCCTTACGCTTGCCCGCTGCTGGCCCGCCAGAGATACTGGAGAGTACGACTTTCCACAGCTGCGGTGAGGAGCGCTCGTCCGTGTCCGTCGGGTCCCAGTGGGCGAAAACCGGGCCGCCGGCCGTGGTCAAGCTGCCTGAAGAGATCGATATCACCAACGCCGACCATGTGCGGGGTGAGTTGCAGGCCGCGCTGGACCAGGGGGCGGCCACGGTGATCGCGGACTTGTCCGGCACGATGTTTTGCGACTCCAGCGGGCTGCGCGCGCTGGTCGGCGCGCACAAGCGCGCGGCGGCCGACGGCGTGCGGGTGCTGCTGGTGATTGGCGATAGTCAGGTGCGGCGCTTGTTCGCGCTGACGGGCATGGATAGCGTGATCGAGGTCTATCCCAGCGTCGAGCGCGCCCTGGCCGGGGGATCCGCACGTAGCTGAACCCGACGATGCCGTGGCGTGTACTTGGAAGGCGTTGCTGCTCGCCCGCCCGGGTAATGGCGCCCGGGACCGGGCACCGGGCTGCCTGGCCGTACCGCTCCGAAGGAGAGCTGATGGCTAAGATCGCGCCCGAACTGCACAAAGCCGCGATCGGCGCCACCTTGCTCAGGGACAAGGTCGAGCAGCTCGGCCGCTGAGGGATAACGATGACGAGTATCTCGCTGCCTAACCCCGTCGTCCGCCGTCCCGGGCCGTCGGCGCCTGACCTGGATGTCGGCGCCCTCGAGCGTGACCTGCGGCGGCAGGTCGAGGGCGAGGTGCGCTTCGACGCGGGCAGCCGGGGCGCCTACAGCACCGACGCGTCGAACTACCGGCAGGTACCGATCGGCGTGGTGGTGCCGCGCACCGTCGAGGCGGGCGCGGCGGCGGTCGAGGTCTGCCGACGGCACGGAGCGCCGGTGGTTTCCCGCGGCGGCGGGACGAGTCTGGCCGGGCAGACGTGCAACGTGGCGGTCATCATCGACTGGTCCAAGTACTGCCATGGCGTCGTCTCGGTTGACCCGGACGCGCGGACCTGCATCGTGGCGCCCGGCATCGTCCTAGACGAGCTCAATGCCCAGCTCGTGGCGCACAATCTCATGTTCGGCCCGAGGCCGGCCACGCATGACCACTGCACGCTGGGCGGCATGCTCGGCAACAACTCGTGCGGGGCCACGGCACAGGCCTACGGCAAGACGGTCGACAACGTCGCCCGGCTGGAAGTCCTGACCTATGACGGCGAGCGGTTCTGGGCCGGCCCGACGACCGATGACGAGTACGCGGCCATCGTCGCGGCTGGCGGGCGGCGGGCCGAGATTTACCAGGGATTGCGCGCGCTGTCCGACGCCCGTGCCGAGGAAATCCGGGAGCGCTACCCGCAGATTCCCCGGCGTGTCTCTGGCTACGACCTCGACTCGCTGCTGCCCGAACGCAGTTTCAACGTGGCCCGGGCCCTAGTGGGCAGCGAGAGCACGCTGGTCACGATCCTGCACGCCGAGCTGCAGCTGGTACCGGTGCCCGCCGCCCGGACGCTGGTGGTGCTCGGCTATCCCGACATCGCCAGCGCCGCCGATGCCACCCCGCGCATAGCGCCGCACCGTCCCGAGCAGCTCGAGGGCATCGACAGCCGGCTTATCATGTTCGAGCGCGAGCGGCGGATGAACCCCAAGGCGCTCCATCTCCTGCCCGATGGCCACGGCTGGCTCATGGTCATCTTCGCCGGGGACTCCAAGGACGACGCCGACGCCAAGGCGCAGGCCCTGATCGACGACCTGCGTGGCGGCCAGCACGAGCCGACCGTCAAGTTCTACGACGACCCGGAACACGAGCAGGAGCTCGCGGACGTCCGGGAAGTGGCTCTCGGCGCCACAGCCCGGGTGCCGGACATGCCGGACACGTGGGAAAGGCTGGGAGGATTCGGCGGTCCCGCCGGACCGGCTCGGTGACTACCTGCGGGACCTGCAGAAGCTGTACGACGAGTTCGGCTACTCAGGCTCGGCCCTGTACGGCCACTTCGGCCAGGGCTGCGTGCACACCAGGATCCCGTTCGACCTGGTCACCGCGGATGGCATCGCGACGTTCCGGCGGTTTGTCGAGCGCGCCGCGGACCTGGTGGTGTCCTACGGCGGATCGTTCTCCGGCGAGCACGGCGACGGGCAGTCCCGCGGCGAGCTGCTGCCCAAGATGTTCGGCCCCGAGCTTGTCCAGGCGTTCGGCCAGTTCAAGGCCATCTTCGACCCAGAGAACCGGATGAATCCCGGCAAGGTCGTCGCGCCGTACCGGATCGACGAGAACCTGCGGCTGGGCACGTCCTGGGCCCCGAGGGACTACGACACGTTCTTCCGGTACCCCGACGACGATGGCCGTTTCGACCGCGCGGTGATGCGCTGCGTCGGTGTCGGCAAATGCCGGCAAGTGAAGGGGGGAGGGGAGGTGGGCGGGGGGTGATGTGCCCGTCCTACATGGTCACCCGCGAGGAGGAACATTCCACCCGCGGCCGGAGCCGCCTGCTGTTCGAGATGCTGGAGGGACACGCCGACTCGCCGGTCACCGGCGGCTGGCGGCATCGACCGGCGTCGCCGGGTGCCGCTGTTCGCCCGCCAGACGTTGCAAGCCTGGCATGCCCGGCGCGATCCCGGCCCGGCTGGGCTGCGCGGCGAGGTCGTCCTGTGGCCGGACACATTCACCAACCACCTGACCCCGCCGTCGGGCAGGCGGCCGTCGAGGTGCTGGAAGCGGCCGGCTGGCGGGTCATCGTGCCCGACCAGCCGCTGTGCTGCGGTCTGACCTGGATCTCGACCGGCCAGCTGG
>PMST01000111.1 GCA_003168295.1 Actinomycetota bacterium | reverse complement strand
ACCGGGGCGACAGCCGACGTGATCGTGGTGGCGGCCGAGGTGACCGGGGCCGCAGCAGGCGCGGAGCTGGAGGTGCTGGCCGAAGCCGAGCTGGAGGTGCTGGCCGGCGCCACCGCCGACGTGACAGCGGTGGCGGCCGAGGTGACCGGAGCCGCAGCAGGCGCTGAGCTGGCCGGCCCGGAGCTAGGGGTGCTGGCCGGAGCCGCAGCCGACGCGACCGGGGCAACGGCCGAGGTGACCGGAGCCGCAGCAGGCGCGGAGCTGGAGGTGCTGGCCGAATCCGAGCTGGAGGCGCTGGCCGGCGCCACCGCCGACGTGACCGTGGTAGCGGCCGAGGTGACCGGGGCCGCAGCCGACGTGGCGCAGGTCGCGGGCGAAGAGACCGGGGACGCCGAGGTGGCGCAGGTCGCGGCCGAAGAGACCGGGGACGCAGTGGTCGGCGGGGAGGTGGCTGCCTGGGCTTGGCGCGAGAAGACGAGCAGGACGGCAAGAATTCCGGCAGCCAAAATTGCGGCTTGAATCGCTCGATGAGCGATGCGGCGCAAAATCAGCTGCGGCATGAGCAGCTCCGCTCTGCCGGGGAGAGACCAGACCTTAGCCCGCGTTCCCGTCATCGGCGGCATCAAACCACCGCGGGTACCAAATTCCAGGCGGTCTCCCATGGCCGGACACTGTTTGGCCACCACCGTACAGCGCCGTCCCTTGTCCGGCAAGGGAGACCGCCGATGCCGACTGAATTTGACCGCGGACTCTGCCGTCTTCCGATGCAATAAATCCTCGATAACCGCGATTATCGAGGATTTATTGAGTAAGGGGACCGGACACTGGGCCGGGAACTGTCGTCGGCACGTCAGCGGCCGCCGCCCAGCGGGGTCGACGATCGCACCCTGCTGGCCACCGCGCCCGACGACGCGGGCCGGCGTAACCCAGCCGCCGCACGAGCTGTGCGCCCCGGCTCGGGACTGAAAACCGTTCGCGCGCCCGTCCCGTCGGGCCTACGGTGTCGACCGTGTTGGGCAAGAGGCAGCTGGACGAGTTCGCTGAGCGCGGCTTCCTGGTACTGCCGCGGGTAGTTCCGGCGGCAGCAGTGGCCGCCGCGTCGCGCGCTATCGATGAGCTGATCGAGCATGACCCGCCCGGTCCGCAGGTGAGCGGATCGCACAACTACTTCGCCGAGAACGCCCGGGCTCCGGCCCTGGCGGCGCTGCTGACCGGCAGCCCGGCGTTCGGGCTGGCGGAGGCGCTGACCGGGCCGGGGACGCTGGAGGTGCCCTGGCAGGCGCAGGTAGCGCTGAACATCCCGCCGTTCGGCCACCAGCCCGGGATGGGTCACATCGACGGTTTCCCGCCCGAGCCGGACGGGCGGCCGGGGACATTCACCATGCTGGCCGGGGTGCTGATGTCCGATCAGCGCGAGCAGGACGCGGGCAATCTGTGGGTATGGCCGGGCACACACCTGACCCACGCACAGTACTTCCGGGCGCACGGACCAGACGCCTTCTTCACGGCGGCCGGCTACCCGCCCGTCCGGTTGCCTGAGCCGGCGCAGGTCACCGGCCAGGCCGGTGACCTGGTGCTGGCGCACTACCTGCTGAGCCATAACATCGGCGGCAACACTTCCCCGGCGATCAGGCGTGCGGTCTACTTCCGGATCAAGCGATCCGGGCACGACGCCCGGTGGCGCGAGTTCCTCCAGGAACCCTGGCTGGACTACGACACGGTCCGCGATCGGCTTGGACCAGACCGCGCTGGCGGGGAATAAGCAGCCTGCTGATAGCCTTGCTTACGAAGCGGCGATATTCCGCCGCCTCTCCCGCGGGCGAGCAGCCCGCCGGTCGCTGTGTGAGCAGTGCGGCTAAACCAGCCGCTCGCCATTGTCGTTGACATCTGTCGAGCATGCGACCTCCGAACTACCGATGGAGTTTTCTGCATGCCCCACAGTTCTAGGCGTCCGCGCGTGCCCTCAGACCGTTATGGCCGAGGCGCCGAGCGCGGCACCCAGCGTCGCGGCCGGGCCCCGGCCCAGCATCCTCGGGCCCCCCAGCCACGGCGTGTCGCACCGCAGTCCCAGCTCGACATCGCCCTAGATGCGGCCGCGGCGGCACCGCAGCCGACGCCGGCCACGTTCGCCGAGCTCGGTCTCGACGCCCGGCTAGTCAGCGCGCTTGCTGCCCAGGACATCCATGAGCCGTTCGCGATCCAGGCCCGGGCGCTTCCCGACGCGCTGGCCGGCCGCGACATCCTCGGCCGGGCCCAGACCGGGTCGGGCAAGACGCTGGCCTTCGGGCTGCCGCTGCTGACCAGGCTCGCGGCCACTGCCGACCGCAAACGCGAGAAGACGCCGCGCGGTCTGGTCCTGGTCCCGACCAGGGAACTGGCCCAGCAGGTCGCCGAGGTGCTCGAGCCGCTCGGCCGCCGCATGAACGTGAGCATCACGACCGTCTACGGTGGCGTGCCGATCGGCAAGCAGATCGCCAAGGCGCGATACGCCGACGTCGTGGTAGCGACACCAGGCCGGCTCATGGATTTGATGGAACGGCACGCCTGCACGCTGTCGGGTATCGAGGTCACCGTCCTCGACGAAGCCGACCACATGGCTGACCTCGGCTTCCTGCCCGCAGTCACCCGCATCCTGGACGCGACACCCGCCGGCGGCCAGCGGATGTTCTTCTCGGCCACACTGGACCGCGGCGTCGGCCAGCTGGTGACCTCCTACGTACGTGACCCCGGGCTGCACGCGGTGACCGCCGCGACTGACTCCGGGCCCGCCGAACACCGGGTGCTGGTGCTATCCGCAGCGGACAAGGTACCGGTCGCGGCGGAGATCGCCGGGCGTCCCGGGCGGACCCTGTTCTTCGTCCGCACCAAGCACGGCGCGGACCGGCTAGCCAAGCAGCTCTCCCGGGCCGGCGTCGAGGCCGCGGCCATTCACGGCGACCGCAATCAGAGCCAGCGCCAGCGGGCCCTGGACGCGTTCACCGCCGGGCATCCTCGCGTCCTGGTCGCCACCGATGTCGCGGCGCGTGGTATCCACGTCGATGACGTCGACCTCGTGGTGCAGTTCGACCCGCCCAACGACCACAAGGACTACCTGCACCGCTCCGGCCGCACGGCCCGGGCCGGAGCCACCGGCATGGTCGTGGCGCTAGTGGAGCGCGGCCAGGTCCGCGAGCTCCAGAAGCTGCACGACGCCGCCGGGGTCACCGCGGCCAGCGACGAGGTCGCGACCGGGCATCACGTGGTCCGCGAGATCGCGACCTCGGGTACGCCGGTTCCGCCGCCGCCGACCGTTCATCCGTTCCCCGCTCGCAGCAACGCAGCGCCGGCTCGCCACCCAGGGAACAGCCGCCGTCCGGCCCGCCCCGCGGCCGCCGGCCGTGACGGTTACGCCCGGAGCACCGCGAATCCGGGTCGCCGCCCCCAGGGCCGGCCCCAGGGCGCTTACCGGGGCCAGGGCCCGAGCCAGGCTCAGGACACCAAGAAGTCGGCCTGAGGGAACCAGCTCTACCGCCTGACCGCCCCGGACGATCCACCGCCCGGGGCGCCAGCTGGCCCCAATCTAACGTTTGACCAGGTGACCGGCGGCCAGCGCCGTGAGCTCGGCCCGGGCAGGGATGCCGGGCTGGCGAAAGATGCTGGTCAGGGCCCGGCAGCTCGCGACTATGACCTTGATCTGGGGTTTTAGGTTCGGCGCAGGAGGACGGCGTGATCNNCCACCAGGGAGTGACCAGGTCGCGATAGCGGAGGCGCAGATCGATCTGAGGCGGCCCGGTCGGAGTCACCGAATCACCCCGATAATCGAGCAAGGCAGCCCCGAAGGCGTCCTGAGACGGATCGATCACCGCCCCGATTTTTGCATACTGCGTCCGGCTCGACGCTAAGACGCGCCTGGTCCAGACCGCCTCCGCATTCCTGGCCCCCTTTGAGGGCCTGCACGAATCCGCCGATCGGCGCCAAGGCCGGCCCGCACCGCCATCAAGTGGCTCAGTCAGTGGTGGGCGGACTGGGTGACTACCTATTGAGGCGATAGCTATGTCGGGCTGGTCTGGACTCCGGGAAGACATCGGCGCATGATTTAGTTGTCATATAGCAAGTAATTGCGCGGCGCAGCCGCGGGCAACGCAGACGTAGAGCCCGGACCCGCTGCCGCAGGCTTCTCGCGCTACGGAGGAACGCTCGTGCCGTCCGCTTCACCTCAGCCGCGTCACGCGGAGACGGCCAACATCCGTCACAAAGGCCACGCCAAGCACGGCGCCGACCCGGGCCACGCGGACCACGTCAACCACGGCGAAACCGCAGACCACGACGGCAACGCGGGGCAAAGCAGCAACGCGGGGCACGGCGGGCATCTGGGCCAAGCGGACCACGACGGCCATGCTCGGCATGCGGCCGCGGGCTCGCCTGGGGATGGCCTGAGTTATAAGTGGATCGCGCTGTCCAACACCACGCTGGGCATGCTGATGGCGACCGTCAACGCCTCCATCATGCTGATCGCGCTACCCGACATCTTCCGCGGCATCGGGGTCAACCCGCTGCAGCCTGGCAACACCACGCTGCTGCTGTGGCTGATCATGGGGTACCTGGTGGTCACCGCGGTGCTGGTGGTCAGCTTCGGGCGGCTGGGCGACATGTTCGGCCGGGTCCGGATGTTCAACCTGGGCTTCGCGCTGTTCGCCTTCTTCTCCGTCATGCTGTCGGTGACCTGGCTGCACGGTACGTCCGCGGCCTGGTGGCTGATCGGAATGCGGATCATGCAGGGCGTCGGCGGGGCCATGCTGATGGCCAACTCCAGCGCGATCCTCACCGACGCCTTTCCCTCCAACGAACGCGGCCTGGCGCTCGGCCTGAACCAGGTGGCCGCCATCGCGGGGTCCTTCATCGGCCTGGTGCTCGGCGGCTTGCTCGGCCCGGTCAACTGGCGGTTCGTCTTCCTGGTCTCGGTCCCGTTCGGGGTCATCGGCTCGATCTGGTCTTACCTCAAGCTGCAGGAGCGGGGCATCCGCCGACCCGCCAAGCTTGACTGGTGGGGCAACGTGACCTTCGCCGCTGGCCTGATCGCGGTCCTGGTCGGCATCACCTACGGCATCCAGCCCTACGGCGGGCACACGATGGGCTGGACCAGCCCGCTGGTGATGAGCCTGATCGGCGGCGGCCTCGCGGTACTGGCCACCTTCTGCGTGATCGAGACGCGGGTAGCCGACCCGATGTTCCGGCTGGCCTTGTTCAAGATCCGGCCGTTCACCGCGGGGAACCTGGCCAGCCTGCTGGCCAGCCTGGGCCGCGGCGGCATGATGTTCATCCTGATCATCTGGCTGCAGGGCATCTACCTGCCGATTCACGGCTACAGCTTCGAGCGGACCCCGCTGTGGGCGGGCATCGCCATGCTCCCGCTCACGGTCGGCTTCCTGATCGCCGGGCCGGTGTCCGGCTACCTGTCGGACCGGTTCGGGGCCCGGCCGTTCGCGACCGGCGGCATGGTGGTGGCCGCGGCCTCGTTCGGGCTGCTCGAGATGCTGCCGGTTAACTTCGTCTACTGGGAGTTCGCCGGCATCCTGCTCCTCAACGGGATCGGCATGGGCCTGTTCGCCTCACCCAACCGGGCCGGCATCATGAACAGCCTGCCACCGGAGCGGCGCGGCGTCGGCGCGGGCATGAGCGCGACGTTCCAGAACTCGGCCATGGTCCTGTCCATCGGCATCTTCTTCACGCTGATCATCCTCGGCCTGGCCTCCTCGCTGCCCGCCACCCTCAGCCACGGCCTGGTGGCCCAGGGGGTGCCGTCGGCCGACGCGGCCAAGCTGGCCGCGCTGCCGCCGGTGTCCATCATGTTCGCCGCGCTGCTCGGCTATAACCCGATCAAGATGCTGCTCGGGTCCGCGCTCAGCAAGCTGCCCGCGAGCCACGCCGCGTACCTGACCGGGCATAGCTTCTTCCCGTCGCTGATCTCGGCGCCGTTCCAGCATGGGCTGGACATCGCGTTCGACTTCGCCATCATCGCCTGCCTGATCGCCGCCGTCGCCTCACTGCTGCGGGGGCGCCGGTACGTGCACGACGAGCAGGGCCAGGGCAGTCCGGCGGAGGACAGCACGGTTGACGCCATCACGGCGAACGCCGAGGTCTCAGCCGGCGACGACCTGGAAGGTGTCCAGGGTCGGGTCGGCCGCGTAGGCGATCCGGCCGCCGCCGAGGGCGACCTCGCGCAGCGCCGCTAGCGCCTCCGCCGTGATGAGCTCGCCTGGGGCCAGCACCGGCACCCCGGGCGGGTAGGGCGCCACCAGCTCGGCGCTGATCCGGCCGGCGGCGGCGGTCGCGGCGACGGTCTCATTCTTGGCGAAGAAGGCTTCCCTGGGGGCCAGCACGGTCTGCGGCCGGACCGTCCAGGCCGCGGTGGCGGCCGGCCGGCGGGGCTCGCCGCGGTGGCGCTCGATCGCGGCGATCAGCTCCCCGGTGAACGCGGCGATCCGCTTCTCGTCATCGGCCATCGTCACGATGGGGACGACCGTGTCCCGGTCGCCCATCTCGACCGGCATGCCGGCCGCGATCAGGTCGGCCTCGACCAGGCCGCCGTGCGCCCCGGTGCCGGCCAGCAGCACGACCAGCTTGGCCGGGTCCACGCCGGGACCGTCGAGCACGTCGACACCGGGTACCTCGCGTAGCCGGGCCCGGGCCGCGGCCACGCCGTCGAGGAGCTGGGCACAAAGCCGATGGCCGTCCCGGGCCAGCAGCGCCCGGGCGGCGTCGATGCTCGCCACGATGGACCCGGCCGGGCTCGTCGTATGGGTGGCCTCGAACGCCCGGTTCAGCCGGGCCACGTCCAGCCGTTCGGTTCTGGCCAGCACCAGCGCGCCTTGAGTGTAAGCGGGCAGCGTCTTATGCGCGCTCGTCACCATCGCGTCGGCGCCCGCGGCGATCGCGTGCCGCGGCAGGTCGGGATGAAAGCCCAGGTAGGCGGCCCAGGCGGCGTCGACGATCAGCGGCACGCCCGCCTCGTGCGCGGCCTGCGCGTGGCCGGCCAGGTCACCGGTGGTGCCGACGTAAGACGGGTCGCCGAGGATCACGCCGCAGGCGCCGGGATGCGCGGCCAGCGCGTCCCGCACGGTCTGCACCGCGACCGCGGCAGGCAGGCCCGAGCGCGGATCGATTTCCGGTCGCACCCAGACCGGTGTCAGCCCCGCCATCACCAGGCCGAGCAGCAGCGACCTATGCAGCGTCCGGGTGATGATCACCTCCTGCCCGGGCTGGCCGATCGCCAGGCACAAGGCCTGGTTGCCGTGGGTAGAGCCGGCCACCGAGAACCGGCACCAGTCGGCGCCCCACAGCGCGGCCGCGCGGGCCTGCGCGTCGGCGAGCAGGTTGTCCGCGTTCTTGATGGAGTCCAGCCCGCCGTACAGCGGCGCGTCGCCGGTCACCACGGTACCCACCAGGTCGGGACGCTGCTTGTGACCGGGCGTCGTCATCGGGGTTAGCTGGCCGGCCTCGGCCCGTCCCATCCAGTCCAGCCACGCGGCCAGCAGCGGAGCGTCCGCGGCCAGGCCGAGCGGGTCCCGCGGGTCGTGGTCACTGCGGTCTGCGGGGTCCTTGAGGTCCCTGGGTTCCCGCGGACCCTGCGGCTGGGAGGCGTTCTTGATCATTGGTCTAGTGTGCGCCTGATCGAGCAGATCCGGGTGGGCCCGCAGTCATGGCGTCGGGCTGGCGGCGGCGGCGCCGCGTCGCGCCCCGCGGCGACACGCCCTGGTTATCCCACGTGGGGCGGCCGCACGCGGCCGTGCCGTTCGGGAAAATAAGAATGTCAGCGGTGCGGGCTGAAGAAGATCACCGCGACGCCTACCGCGACGATGGCGGCGCCCAGCCAGTCATAGTTGTCCGGCCGGTGCCCGTCGATCGCCCAGCCCCAGAGCAGGCTCAGGATCACGAACACCCCGCCGTAGGCGGCGTAGATCCGGCCGAAATCGTCGGAGGACTGGAGGGTCGGGATGACGCCGTAGACGACCAGGATGACCGCGCCCGCCAGGCCGACCGGCCAGGGCGCTCCCTCCCGCAGCCACCGCCAGATCAAGTAGCCGCCGCCGATCTCGGCCAGCCCGGCGGCACCGAACAGCCCGATGCTGCGGATGGCATTCATAGGCCGACCTTAACGCGCGGGCCTGCGGCAACGGCCAGCCCGGGCGGGCCGCGAGAACCCGCACCGGGGTGGGCGCATAATTCGCCCGCGCGCAGGAACCTGATGTGCCATGAGCGGCTTCAAGAATTTCATCATGCGCGGGAACCTGGTCCAGCTCGCCGTCGCGGTGGTGATCGGCACGCAGTTCAGCACACTGGTCACCCAGTTCGTCAAGTCGTTTATCAACCCGCTGCTCTCGCTCACCGGCCAGCCCAATTTCGGGACCCTGGTCTGGACCGTCGGCAAGGCGAAGTTCACCTACGGTGCGTTCCTGACCGACGTCCTGACGTTCCTGGTCTCCGCCCTGGTCGTCTATTACGTCATGGTGGTGCCGGTCAGCCGCCTGCTGAAGCTGCTCGAGCGGAACCAGGCCGCGACCTCCAGGGACTGCCCCGAGTGCACGATGAGCATCCCGATCGCCGCGCGGCGCTGCCCCGAGTGCACGGCACAGATCGTGCCGGGCACTCAGCAGCCGCAGCCGGTGTCGGGTAGCCACCTCTAGCGCGCGGGCGCGTTCCCGCCGCTCTCGAGTTCCTCCGCGCTGGCCTGCGCTCCCTCGTGTCCGGCCTGCGCGGCGGCCTGGCGTTCGGATTCCGCGTTGATCTCGGCGCCGAGCAGGATGGCGATGCCGGTCAGGTAGAGCCAGAAGATCAGGATGATCACGCCGGCGAACGCCCCGTAGGTCTTGCTGTAGCCGTTCGAGCCGAACTCGGCCACGTAGAAGGAGAAGCCGAGCGAGGCCACCAGGAAGATGACCGTGCCCACCACGCCGCCCGGACTGACCCACTGCCAGCGAGGCGTCTCCCGGTTCGGCCCGAAGAAGTAGTACGTCGAGAACAGGATCGTGACCAAGATGACGGTTAGCGCCCAGCGCACCACCGTCCAGATGATCTTGAACGCGAGGCCGGTGAGGCCGACGTGGCCCGCGAGCCCGTGGCCGATCGGCTCACCAAACACGACGAGGGCCGAGGCGGCACCGCCGATCACCGCCGTGGCCAGCATCAGCGGAAACGCGTACAGTCGTTTGCCCACGAACTTGCGGTCGACAGGGACCTCGTAGGCGATGTCGAGTCCGGTCTCCAGCGCCGCCATGCCGCCCGAGGCGCTCCACAGCGCGATGACCACACCGATGATCAGCGTGGTGGTCGCGCCGCCTGACGAGCGGCCGGTCGCCGACTTGATGGCCCCGTTGAAAATCGCCGCGGCGGACGGCGGGAGCGAGGAGTCCAGGCCGTGGACCAGCTGATTCACCGTGTGTGGGCTGATATGCAGCAGGCTCGTCAGCCCGATCAGGGCGATGAGGGCCGGGAACAGCGCCAGGAACCAGTGGTAGGCCAGGCTGCCCGCGGTCATGCTGCACCGGTCCCGGGTGAACTTCTTGAAGGCACGCTTGAGCGTGTTCTTCCAGCCGGTCCCGCCCAACTCGAGCGGCGTCTCCGGGCCGCCCTCCACCTGGCTTTGCGGCGGTATTGTCTCCTGGCCCTCGGGACCGGCCTCGCCCCGGGTGGCGGGCCGGTCCTGCCTCGGATTCACCGCCGTCATTTTTTTCTCCACCGCCAGATGGCCACGGCGCCGGCCACCAGGACTCCCGCGGCCACCGCGAGCGGCCAGCGGCGCTGCACGACCTGGCTTTCCCGCACCTGGCCGGACAGCTCGGTCGCCTTGGTCTGGGCCTGGGCCTTCACGTCGGTCGCCTTGGCCTGAGCCTTCGTCTTGACGTCGGCGGCCTTGGCCTGGGCTTGGGCCTTCACGTCGGCCGCCTTGGCCTGGGCCCTGGCCTTCACGTCGGCCTTGGCGGCCAGCTCTTCCACGGTCTCGCCTAGGTGCTCGCGGGTCCGCTCTATTTCCTGCTGAATTTGTTCCTGGTCCGGGCTGGTCATCGGTGTGTCCTCTCCTTGATTTCCTCGACGTCGGCCTTGACGCTGGCCACGGCTTCTCCCGGCACCGGGGGCGTAGCCCGTTGCAGGCGCTGTTTGCCGACCAGCGCCGCGACCGCGGCGGCGGCCAGCAAGGCTGCCCCGACAATGAGAGCGGCGAGCCAGGCCGCCACGACGCCGCTGATGGCGATGATCGCGCACGCTAGCAGGCAGCCCACACCGTAGATAGCCACCACGCCGGACGCCCCGAACATCCCCGCCCCGAGCGCCGCCTGCTTGCCCTTGCTCGTCATCTCCAGCTGGGCGAGCTTGAGCTCATCGCGGATGAGGGTCGACACCTGCTCGGACATCATCTTGACGAGTTCCCCAGTGGAGTGCTCCTGATCAGGGGAAAGCCGGGTCGTGCTTGAACGTTCCATAGTGACCCCCTCTTCATCCGGGTGCTGATTTGAGTCCGGTTGAATCCGGTGCGCTACCCGCGCTGCGGCCGCTCTAACCCGTGCAGGCAAAGAGATGCATCCCGGGCCCAAGGCCACGGCCTGACATCTGGTGCATTTGCCCTGCCGGGGGGACCTGTACCATTGCCGCAGAAGGCGTCATACTTGGACACTACGTAGTCCTTACGTGGAGGTCGCACCTTTTGGCAAGCAAGGCCCGCCGCTTCGTCAAGGGCCTCGTCGGGGGTTGTGCGCTTCTCCTCGGGGTCACCGTGGCCGGGTGCGGTGCGCCCCAGTACACCTACGTGGCGAACTCCAAAACCAACACGTACTTCAAGGTCCCGTACGGCTGGCATGAGATCAGCGCCGCCGCGCTGAAGAAGGTAACCGGCAGCTCGAGTGGCGTATGGACGGTCGCCTACCAGGCCGGCGGCCAGACCAGCGCGGAGGACTTCCTGGCGTTCGACACCAGCCAGCCGTTCGTGTTCGCCGAGATCGGCACGCTCAGCTCCACCGGGATGAACGAACTGTCCTACGACTCGCTGCGGGACTTCTTCCTGCCCGTCACCTCGACCGCCAGGTCGACCGCCTCCTCAGAAGGTTTCCCGTTCACCGGCTTCAGCCAGATCCGCGATCAGGTGCTCACCCCCGGTCAGGGGGTGCACGGGGTCCGGGAGACCTTCGACTACACCGACAACGGCGTCACCGACACCTTCGATGAGATCGCGCTGACCAACCCGGATCAGACCGAGGTCTACTTCCTCGTGCTGCACTGCACTTCCAGCTGTTACAGCAGCGACAAGACCGAGATCAACGACGTGATGTCGTCGTTTACCATCAGGAGCCCGTGATGAGTAAGGCCAGAGCCGCCACCGCCGAGGAAGGACTCTCGCCGCCGGGAGGCAGCCGGCCGGTGGACGCCGACCGGCTGACCCGCAAGCCCCTCGGGTTCTGGGACCGGATCAAGTTCCTGCTCCTGCTGACCCTGCTCTGGTTCGTCCTGGTCTGGTCCGTGATGGCGGACGATCCCATCGTCGGGTTCTCGGACGCGATGCGGATCGAGGCGCGGGCCGGCTGGTGGGTGTTCTTGCTGCTGGGCCTGGAGCTGCTCCGCCAGATCCATTTCCTGGTCAGCGAGCACTGGCGCGGCTATCACCGGTTCTGGGCCTCGATGGTGTTCGGCGGCATGGAGCGGACCAGCCGCCGGAGGCTGTCGGACTGGACCAGGTTCCGGCTCTGGCGGCTGGCCGTCTGGGTGTTCTGGATCGCCGTCATCTCGTTCGTGGTCAGCAGGTTCATCCACACCACGCCGTTCCTCGCGCTGATCCGGGCGCCCGGGCTGATCTGGCACGCGCTGCCGTTCGTGTTCCAGATCCTGATTTACGTCTGCCTGATCATCGTGCAGTTCGCCGCGCTGTTCTGGTTCATGTCACGCGGCGGCGTGGACGTGTACTACCCGGACGACATCAAGACCAGGTTCACCGACGTCTGGGGCCAGGACCACGTGCTCGAGCGGGTCAAGGAGAACATCCTGTTCCTCGAGCACCCCGAGCTGGTCGAGGAACGCGGCGGCTACGTGCCGGGCGGCCTGCTGCTGTGGGGGCCGCCAGGGACCGGCAAGACGCTGATGGCGGAGGCGGTGGCCGGCGAGACGGGCAAGCCGTACGTGTTCGTGGACCCCGGCGCGTTCATCAACATGTNNTACGGCGGCGTGATCGTCTTCTTCGACGAAGCCGACTCGCTCGGCAACCGCGGCATGATGACCCAGGGCGCCCCCGGCGGCCAGCAGCGCTCGGGTGCCTTCGCCCCCGCGGGCTGCCACGGTTTCTCCTACCTGTCCCGGGACACGCAGTGGCAGCTGGCCAAGCACGCGATGGTGGACGCCGACGAGCCGGATAACCGGCGCAGCCGGCAGATGATCGGCGGAATGATGAACGGCGGTGGCGGTGGCGGCATGGGGACGCTGCAAGCCCTGCTCACCGAGCTGTCCGGGCTGAAGAAACCGCGCGGCATCGTCAACCGCTACGTCCGGCGGATCTTCGGCATGCGGCCCAAGCCGCCGCCCAAGTACCGGATCCTGGTCATGATGGCGACCAACATGCCGTCGGCCCTGGACGAGGCGCTGCTGCGCCCCGGCCGCATCGACCGGATCTACAAGGTCGGCTACCCGTCCAAGGCCGGCCGGATCCGCACCTACCAGGGGTATTTCTCCAAGGTGCGGCACGAGCTCACCGACGAAAACATGGACAAGCTCGCCACCATCACGCCCTACGCCACCGGCGCCACCATCAAGGACCTGGTCAACGAGTCGCTCATCACCGCGATCAGGAACGGGCGGGACGTCATCACCTGGCCGGACGTGATCAAGGCCAAGCAGCTCAAGGAACTCGGCCCGCCCGAGGACGTGGAGTACATCGAGCGCGAGCGGCACGCCGTCGCGGTGCACGAGGCCTGCCATGCGCTCGTCGCCTTCCGCACCCGCCAGCACATGGAGATCGACATCGCCACGATCGAGAAGGGCAGTGATTACCTCGGCATGGTGGCGAGCATCCCGCCCGAGGACCAGTTCACCCGGTGGCGCAGCGAGTACGAGACCGACATCCTGGTGTCCCTGGCCTCGCTGGCCGGCGAGCGGATGTTCTTCAACGAGGACAGCTCCTCCGGCGTGTCCGGCGACCTTGAGTCGGCGACCACGGTCGCGTCGTTCATGGAGGGTTTCTGGGGCATGGGTACCACCGTGTCCTCGTACTCCACGGCCAAGCGGCTGGAGGTCGGCTCGCCCGGCGGCGGCCGCGGCGGCACGCTGAAGAAGGGCCAGGACCCGGAGGCTCAGGTCCGGCATGCGCTCGCGGACCGGATTGAGGACAGCCTGACCACGCTGCTCAAGCGGACCGAGGAGATCATCAAGGAGAACAGGAACCATGTCCTGGCCCTCGCGCACGCCCTGGAGACGCACAAGACGCTGAGCGGCGAGGATATCGTCGCCGTACTCGAGCACTCACGCGGGCCGCTGGTGGACGGCACGCCGTATGCGGACGAGAGCTTCCTGGCGCAGCTCAGCGACTATCACCTGTCCGCGGCCCGGGCCCACCGTGACCACAGCGCGGACCAGCTGGCCCTGCCGGTGCCCGCCGCGCCCGCCCCGCCGTGGGCGGCCGGAGTGGCCGCCGACCCGCTGGGGCTCAGCGGCCACAACGGTTCCGACCCGTCCTGACTTGGTGCGCCCCGGTCTGCGCCTGCGGCAGGCGGTCAACCTGGCCAATTTCTCGACGCTGGCCGGCCTGGGCGTGGCCCTCGCCGGCGGCGCCCGGATCGCCCGCAGCGTGGACGGGCTGGTCACCGCGACCGGATACCGGCTGCCGGTGCCTCCCGCCCCGGCGTTCTGCCTCGGCAACGTGATCCTGACCAGGGGCGATGACATCGATCCCGGCTCACCGCTGTTCCGCCACGAGGCGCGGCACGCCACCCAGTACGCCTGGTCCGGCGGGGTCGCGATGGTTCCGCTCTACTTGATGACGGCGGGCGCGAGCTGGGCGCTCACCGGCGACTTCGGCGCCGGTAACATCTTCGAACGGCTCGCCGGGCTGGCCGACGGCGGCTACACCGACAAGCCGCTACGGCCCGGCCTGCGGCGGATACGGCGGGGGCGGGTCAGCGGCTCAGGCCGGCCAGCAGCCGGTCCCGGGCGGCGCCCTCGCGGGCCGGCCTCAGCCGCACCTGCCGGATCGATCGCCAGCGCTTCCCGGTGAGCAGGAACTCCCCGGCCGCGGGCAGCGCCGCGATCCCGTTCATGATCGCCTGCGCGTCACCGAGATGCCGTTCGGCGGCCGGACGGGCATTGACGATGTCGGTGACCTCGCCGCTGTCCGGGTCGATGCCGGCCAGGTAGTGGGTGCCCGCCACGTTGGCCCATATCGTGCCCGCGGCCCAGGCGAGATCGTTGAGCCCGGCCACGCGGTGACCCTCGCAGCGGACGTGGACGACGGCCTGCGGCTGCAGGGTCTGCGGGTCACGGCGGACCAGCTCGCTGCTTCCGTCGCTGGTCACCACGTACCGTTCGGCGGCGCAGATGCCCCAGCCTTCGCGGTTGAAAGGCACCCGGTCCGTCAGCTCCAGGGTGCGCGCGTCCCAGCGCAGCGCCACCCGCTCCCGCCAGGTCAGCTGCCAGATGTGCTGGCCGGCCCGGCAGATGCCCTCGCCGAAGAGCTCGGCGGGCAGGACCGCGCGCTGCCCGACCTGGCCACCGAGCTGGTACCGGCACAGCGCCGAGTCGCCGTACCCCCCGGTGGATTCCCACACTGTCCCGCCGTCCGCGAGCAGTCCCTGGGTGAACCCCCGCCCAGGATGCGCGAAACGCCGGATAACCCCGGTCCGCCAGGTTCTCAGCACTCACCGCCTTGTCCGGAGCCCGAGCCTAGCGCCGTTCGCGGTCGCGTTCGGTTTCGCGGTCGCGGTCATCCGCACGGAACTTGACGCTACGCCTGAACCGTTCCGGCAACGTTACGGGTCAGGTCCGTTACCGGGCCGGATTAGACGTCAAGGTCTACCTATGTAGAGTGACGTGCGTGACGTCATCACCCGGGTTCTCCGCGCAGACGCTGTCGGTGCTGGCCGCGCTGTGCGCCGAGCCGTCGCAGTGGCAGCACGGGTACGCGCTGGCTAAGCAGACGGGCCTGAAGTCCGGCACGCTGTACCCGATCCTGATCCGGCTGGCCGACCGGGGCCTGGTCGAGGCCTGCTGGCAGGACGAGCCGCAGCCGGGTCGGCCGCGGCGTCACCTGTACCGGCTGACGGCCGCCGGGCTGGCCAGCGCCACGGCGGCGCTAGC
>PMST01000631.1 GCA_003168295.1 Actinomycetota bacterium | reverse complement strand
TCCCAGCTGTCCCAGAGCCGGCGCAGCACCTCCACGTAGTCGGCCGCCTCGTCGAACCGGTCGGCGATCTGCCGCTGCGCGTCGGGATCGTCGAGGTCGTCGGGTCGGTCCCGGCGCAGCGGCGGGATCTCCCGGCGGCCGAAGTGGGCCGCCGCGTCGGCGCGGGCGCCGACCTGGACCCGGATCCCGGCCCGGCCGGTGCTCACGTAGTCCAGGGTGGCGATGGCCTTGGACAGGTGGAACGGCTCGGTGTGCGTGGTGATCGCGGTCGGCACGAACCCGATGTGCCGGGTGGTGGGAGCGGCCCGGGCCGCGATCAGCACCGCGTCCAGCTGGCCCCGGACCCGGTCGGTGCGGGAGTCGGCCTCGAAGTGGTCGTCAGACTGCAGGTTCAGCCCGTCCTCGATGGTGAGGAAGTCCAGCAGCCCGCGCTCGGCCTGCTGAGCCAGCTCGGTCCAGTAGCCGGCGGTGAACAACCGCTGCGGCTGGGCGTCGGCCTCCCGCCACGCGGCTGGATGCCAGCCCGCGCCGTCGAGGGCAACTGCCAGGTGCAAGGGGGCCGGTCGGCCCGCCGGGGCACTCGTCACGGAACAGCACGTCCTTTCCGATCAGGGACAACCGGTATAACGGCGCTGCCTTGCCCAGTATTTCGCTAGACATGGTGGACTATGGCCAGCGGGGGAACGTCTGCGAGACTATGCCGGCAGTCGATCACCGTGCCCCAGGTGCCGGGTGCCGTGATCATTGTCGGCGCGAGATCGGGTGGTGACCGGGTGGATCTGCAGCTCACCGGGCGGCGTGCGCTCGTGACCGGCGGGAGCCGCGGCATCGGCAAGGCCGTCGCGGCCGCGCTGCTGGCCGAGGGCGCTGAGGTGGCGATCGCGGCCCGCGACCTGGACCGGCTGAACGAGGCGGCCGCCGGCCTGGGCGCCGCCGCCGGCCGGGCGGTGCCCGCCATCGGCGTCGACACCGGCGACGACGCCTCCGTGCGTCAGCTGACCGCGGCCGCGCAGGACCGGCTGGGCGGTGTCGACATCCTGGTCAACTGCGCCGCGCGGCCGGCCGGGCAGGCACCGCCGCTGTCCCTGCCCGAGATCACCGGCGATGCGTTCTGGTCGGACGTGAACGTCAAGGTGCTGGGCTACCTGCGGTGCGCGCAGGCGGTGGCGCCGGGCATGGTCGCGGCCGGCTGGGGCCGGATCATCAGCGTCAGCGGCCTGGCCGCCCTCAGCACCGGGTCGGTCATCGGATCCATCCGCAACGTGGCCGTGTCGGCGATGACCAAGAACCTGGCCGACGAGCTAGGGCCGTTCGGCGTCAACGTGAACGCCGTCCACCCGGGACTGACCCGCACCGAGGCGACACCGGGCGTCATCGCGGCCCAGGCCGCGGCGGCCGGCGTCGAGGCCGCCGAGATCGAGCGGCGGATGGCCGGCCGCAACCTCACCCGCACGCTCATCGACGCCAGCCAGGTCGCGGCCGTGGTCGCCTTCCTGACCTCGCCCCTGTCGGTCTCGATCAACGGCGAGTCGATCGCCTGCGGCGGCGGAACGCCAGGCGTTATCCGCTACTAACCTGGCCGGGGGGTGATACCCGGCCCGTTCGGCCTGAAGACTTATAAGACCGAACGGCACGGCTACCCGCCCCAGGCACCGTCACCAGTCATCCCAGTGGATCACCGCGTCCGGGTCCGGCCGGGCGGCCGGCCGGAAATCCGTCCCCTTGGTGTACGCCAGCGGGCGGCCAGCATGAAGCTCCACATGGCCGGGAGGATGTTGCCCAGCCCGGCCAGGGCCGAGGTCCGGTCGGTGCCCTCGTTGCAGCCGAGCACCAGCACCGGCGCGTCCCCATGTGCTCGCCGAGGTAGTCGGCCGAACTGGCCACCCGCCGCTGTACGCGGTCCCGCTCGGCGTCCCGGCCCGGGCGCCCCGGGTAGAACGGCGACGCCTTGTACCGGGCGTACACCTTCCGGTAGATCCCCCCGATCGCCCTCCGCTTTTGCTCGTCCCGCACCACGACGAACCGCATGGTCACCACGTTCGACCCGGACGGCGCCTGCAAAGCCATCGCCACGCATTCGCGGATCACCGGCCCGGGCACCGGCCGCGCGAAGTCGAGGCGCTTCCGCACGGCGCGGGTGGTGGACAGCAACTGGTCTGGGTCAAGCTCGAGCAGGGCCATGTCGCCCAGGTTAACCACTCAGCCCGCGGGACGCCGGCCGGTGTTCAGCTGGGAGATCCTAGTCCGTCGAGTTCGAGACGGTCTTCGCGGGCCCGTTCCACGAGGTCGAGCTTGGTGCGGGTCGGCCGTCCCGCGTCGGTGTACTTGCGCTTGATGCGCTCCAGGTATTCGCGGGCCGTGCCGTAGGCGACCCCGGCGCGGCGGGCTGTGGCCTGCAGCGTCGCGCCCGACGCGTACACGCGCAGGACCAGGCTCTCCTGAGCCGACAGCCGCGGCCGCTCAGGCCGGCGGTCCGTGCTGAACACGAAGGCCAGTTCGGGGCTGACCGCGGTCCCGCCTGCGGCGACGTCGCGGATCGCGCTCACCAGCGCAGGCAGGTCGTTGTCCTTGGTGACGTACCCCGCGGCGCCCGCTTCAATGGTGGCCAGCACGTGCTCGGCGTCGGGGATGGTGGACACGACCAGGACCGCCGCGCCGATGCCGAGGAGCCGCGCGACGTTGACCGCGGGAGTGCTGCCATCTCGCAGGTTCAGGTCCAGCAGCACGACGTCCGCCGGGGCTGGGTCGGCGTCGAGGTACTCGTCGACGGTCGCGGCCGTCACCGTGAGTTCGATTCCGTCCACCGGGCCGAGCCAGGAGCGCAGGCCAGACAGCAGCATGCGGTCGTCGTCGATAGCCGCGAGCGTGATCATCCCGGCCATGCCAGTTCCACCATCGTGCCCTGGCCGGGACGGCTGTCCACGTGAGCCGCACCGCCGATCTCGCTCATCCGGCCGCTGATCGACTCGCGCACGCCCAGGCCCGGGCCGACGCGGGCGGGGTCGAAGCCGCGGCCGCGGTCGGTGATGGTGAGGGTAGCCAGCGGGCCGCCGGGAGCCTGCGGATCGGGGCCGACCGCGGTCACCCAGGCCTGGCTGTCGCCGCTGTGCTTGATCACGTTGTTCAGGGCTTCACGGCAGGCGTCGGTCAGGCCGCGGACGACGGGCTCGGGCAGGTCGGGCGGTATGTCAGCGCAGTGCACGTGGACCCGCAACCCGAGCGCGGCCTGTGACCGGCCGACCGCGGCGAGTTCACCCTGGAGCTGGTTGCCGGCCGAGGTGCCGCCGGAGGAGATAAGGCCACGGAGGTAGTCGGCGTCGGCCGCGCAGCGCTGCCGCACCAGCGGATCGGACGGATCCAGGCCCCCCCGGGCCAGCGCGCTGAGCGTGGAGAGCACCGTGTCGTGCAGCATCCGGTACTGCCGGGTGCGTTCGGTGTCGCGGGATTCCTCCGAGGCCTGGCGGGCCCGGGCCGCGGCGAGCTCGACGGCGGCCGCGGCGGAGGCGTCGGCCAGGCGCATCAGGTAGTGGCTGACCAGGCCGGCGATCACGGCGAAGCCGAGCAGGGACGTGATATTGCCGACGGTCGCGGCCCACGCCGTGTCCGACAGCGTCAGGCCCCGGATGACGCCGCTCAGGTAGGCGAGCGCGAGCAGCAGGCCCGACGCGGCCGACGCGATCAGCGGCCAGGCCGCGGCAGCCGCCACCGCGGTGCCCATGGCCGGCGCGACAGCCGAGTTAGCCCAGGTCGTAGCGTCTTGCGGATAGCAGGCCAGCCCGGCCAGCACCAGGCAGCTGGCCGCCACCCCGACGTCGATCAGCATCGCCCAGGACGGGATGGCGCTGCGGGCGAGCACGATCGTCGCCCACACCAGCGACCATCCGGTCTGCACGCCGTAGACGATCCCGGCCAGCCAGAGATGCTGGATGCCACTCTGCGAGCCAAGCGCCACGGCCGCCGGCCACGGGACCACCTGGGCGATGCGGAGCACGGCGATCGTGCGCGCGATGAGGGCCTGGGTCCTCCGGGGTGCTTCGGCCGGATCGGCGTCGCGTCCCCCGTATGCCCGGTACGTCACGGTTCGCTCCGCGGCGGACGGGGGCAGGTGGGGACTCACCCGGCAATTCTGCACCTAAACGGTCGATCACGCTGTCGGCAGTTCTGCTGACAGCACTATTTCCGTCATGACAGGCCGCCGCTGGCCCGGCCACTATTCGTTGCGCCCACCACGGTCAGCCAGCCGGCCGGCCGTCTGACCCCGCCGGAGGACATTGATGAAGGCCGCCCGTCTCACCATCCCAACCCTGAGCCTGGCTGCCGCCGCCCTGCTCAGCGCGTGCTCAGCCGGCGGTCCGGCGACGGCCCCGCCGACGGCCCCGCCGAGTTCGGCCGCCGCGAGCGGCGACGTCATAGCCAGCCCGGCGGGCAGTGCGCAGGTCAGCGCGCCGTCGGGGGTGCCGGCCGGGCTCGGCGCCCTGCCCGGCCTCAGCTCCACCGGCGGTACGAGCGGAAATGACGCCCTGGCCATGCTGCCGGCGAAGTTCCCGCTGCCGTCCGGGGCGGCCGGACTCTACGGAGGCCGCACTGGCGGCGCGACCGCCGTGGTTTTCACCGTGCCCGACGTCTCGGCGGCCATCGCGTTCTACCGCGACGCCCTGCCGAAGGCAGGCTTCCCCCTGGCGGTGGATTCGCTCGGGTTTCCGCTCGGCTTCACGGGCAGCGGCATCACCGAGGGCGTCATCGGCGTGAGCGGCAACGCCGTGGGCGTCAGCATTTACGGCACCTTCACTACCGCCGGCGCTGGTAGCGGCGGCACCGCGACGGACGGCGGCAGCTCGGGCACGGGCGGCAGCTCGGCCACGGCCGGTACGATCACCATCGCCCAGGACAGCACTCCGCTGACCGTGGCCTGCAAGAACGCCACGGTCAACCTGGAAGGGGACAGCGACGACGTCACCCTGACCGGGTCCTGTCACGCGATCAACGTCTCCGGTGACAGCGATCACGTCGTGGCCGGCTCGGCTGGCAGCGTGAACCTGTCGGGCGACGCGGACGAGGTCACCGTGAACTCCGGCAGCCCAGCCGTCACCAAGACCGGCATCGATGACATGGTTCAGGCCGGCTGACGGTTATGCTGCCGGGTCGTCCGGCACCCGGCTCAGCTCGATGCCGAAGTGGTCCCGATACGCCGCCAGCAGCGCGTCGTCTGTGTCCAGCTGCTGCTCGGTCCGGGTCCCGTCCTGGGTCTGGATCTGTATCCGGCCGCTGATGGAGATCCGGCCGCCCGGCGTCAGCCTGGAGCAGATCGTGCTGCGGGTGAAGTGCGACGCAGGCGAGGTCTGCTGCCACCAGCACGTCGGGATGCAGTCGGCGAGCGACCGCTCGCGCGTTTCGATCCGGTACTGGGGCCGGCCGTCCTTCAGCACATCGATGTCGCCCGCGGCGGCGTCGGCGAGCCGGAACCGCCCGGCGGGATCGTCCTGGTCCTGCCGGATGTCCAGCCGCAGCGGATAGTCGCTGTGACTGCCGAAGCCGACGTCGGCGAGCCATGGCCCGCTGCCGTCGGCCGCGCGCACGATCAGCGCCAGGTGATCGAACGGCGGGCCCAGGCCGGCTTCCCCGTAGACCCGGCCGGCGACCCGGCTTACCTGCGCGCCGAGCGCTTCAAGCAGCAGCGCGAAGGCCCCGTTGAGTTCGTAGCAGAAGCCGCCGCGGCGGCCGTACACGATCTTGCCGATCAGGTCGCGCTCATCCAGCGAGATCGGCTCGGCCAGGTGAATGCCCAGGTTCTCGAACGGCACCGTCTGCTGGTGCGCGCAGTGCAGCGTCCGCAGGCCCGCCGCGTCGCCGGCTATCGGCGCGGTGACGCCGACACGGTTCAGGTAGGCCAGCACGGTCTCGTGATCCATCGGCATCCTCCACGATAACGCCGACGATAGTGACGGTGCGGCTGGGAGTTAAGCGGCTGGAGTTAAGAGGCTGGGCGTTAACCGGCTAAGCCGGAGATTTCCTGCAGCAGCCGGAGCACCAGGGCCAGCGGCGGCCAGGCGGAACGGCCGCCGCGGATCACGGCGAAGGGCCGCTGCGTCACGTCCGGCTGGCCGAGCGGCCGCAGCACGACGCCGCGGCGCACCGGGCGCCCGGCGGGCAGCAGCCCGACGCCCAGGCCGGCCAGGATCATGTCCTGCACCAGTTCGAGGCTGTCCACGCGGTGCATGATCCGCGGCTGGAAGCCGGCCAGCGAGGCCACGGTGCGGACCACCTCCTCGTCGCCGCTGTTCCGTGAATTGACGATCCAGTCGCGATCGGCGAACCGGCGGAAGACCTCAAGCGCGGTCCCGGCCACGCGGCCCTGGGCGGCCGGCGTGCCTAGGCTCCACTGCCTGCGACCCAGCGGCTGGGTGTCCAGGCTCCGGTCGAACCGGGCCGGAGCCAGGTTGTAGTCGTAGGTTAGGGCCAGGTCGACCGCGTCGTCGGCGAGCAGGCCGAGCGACTCATCGGGTTCGTGCTCGTGGATGGCCAGCACCACGGCGGGATGCCGTTCGGCCAGGATCCGCACGACGGGCAGTACGGATTCGCGCACGGCCGTGGCGAACGCCGCTACCCGCACGGTCCCGGCCGGCGCCGCCGCCGGGTCCAGGTCCAGGCGGGCGGCCTCGAGGGCGGCCAGGATCGTGACGGCGTGACCCGCCAGCCGCTGCCCGGCCGGGGTCAGCCGCACCCGCCGCCCGTCCGGCTCGGTCAGCGGGGTGCCCGCCTCCCGGGCCAGGGCCGCGATCTGCTGCGAGACGGTGGAGGTGGTGACGTGCATGCTCTCGCCGACCTCCCGCATGGAGCCGAGGCGGGATAGCTCAAGCAGCAGTTCGAGACGGCGCGGGTCCACGCCCTAGATCATTCATGATTAGTGAACGGTATGTCTATCAAATTCACGTGGACACGGACGATCCCGCTGACGTGTACTGGCGATCATGGTCAGCATCGCGGCGGCGCCACGCATCTCAGCCCGTTCCGGCACCTTGATGGCGCTGGGCTCGATGAGCTGCATCCAGCTCGGCCTGGCGCTGTCCGTCCACCTTTTCGCCGAGATCGGCCCGCTGGGCACCGTCTGGCTCCGGCTGGCCTGGGGCGCCGTGATCCTGCTGGCCGTGGCCCGGCCCCGGCCCTGGCGCTTCCGCCGCCGGATGCTGCTGGCCACGGTCGCCCTGGGTATCGTGACCGCCGGGGTGACCATGCTGTTCATAGCGGCCGTGGCCCGGATGCCGCTCGGCACGGCCAGCGCCCTTGAGTTCCTCGGCCCGCTCGGCGTGGCCGTCGCCCGCGGCGGCGGCCGCCGCTCGCTGCTGTGGCCGGGCCTCGCCGCGGCCGGGGTGGTGCTGCTGACCCACCCGTGGCAGGGCATCGCCAGCCCGGTGGGCCTCGCCTGCGCGCTGGGCGCGGCGATCTGCTGGGCCGGCTACATCATCCTCACCCAGGCCGTCGGGGACGAGGTGGCCGGCCTGCAAGGCCTGGCCACCTCCATCACGGTGGCGGCCCTGGTGGCGACCACGGTGTCCGGCCCGGCCGCGATCGGTGTCCTGACGCCGCGTCTGCTGCTGGCCGGCTTCGGGCTGGCCATGCTGCTGCTAGTCGTGCCGTTCAGTCTGGAGATGTACGCCCTGCGCCGGCTGACGACGTCGGCCTTTGGCACCCTGATGTGCCTGGAGCCGGCCCTCGCCGTGGTCGCCGGGTTCGCGCTGCTCGGCCAGGTGCCCCGGGTCTGGTCGCTGGCCGGCGTGGCCTTCGTCATCGCGGCCGGCCTGGGCGCCCAGCGGTCCGGCGCGCGCACCGTGTACCGAACGGCCGCAGCGCAGGCCGACGGCCTCCCGGCCGCGGATGCGGCCGACGTGATGGACGTGCGGTTGACGACGGCGCCGTGGCTACGGCTTTCGGCCGATACCGCAGTAGCAGCTCAGGCCGGACTCGGCGGTGGTGGCCAGGCCGGATTCCCCCCACTGGTCGAGCGGCATCAGGCCCGGGCCGACCATCTCCAGGCCATCGAAGAACCGGGCCACCGTGGCCCGGTCCCGAGGTGTGATTGTCAGCGATGAGGTGGCGTTGTAGCTCCGCGCCATCGCCGCGGCGGTACCGGCCTGGATGTCGCTGGCGGCATGGGCGATGACCAGGTAGCTGCCGGGGGCCAGGTCGGCCATCATCCGGGACATCATCCGGTGCGGGTCTTCCGCGTCGAGAATGAAATGCAGCACCGCGATCAGCAAGACGGCGACCGGGCGGCTGAAGTCCAGGGTCTTCTGTGCGCCGGCCGAGATCGTCGCCCAGTCCCGCAGGTCGGCCTGGATATAGTCCGTCTTTCCCGCCGCGCTGCTGGTGAGCAGCGCCTGGGCGTGGCTGATCACCACCGGGTCATGGTCCACGTAGACGATCCGCGACTCGGGCGCGGCTCGCTGCGCCACGTCATGCGTGTTGTCGGCGGTGGGCAGCCCGGTCCCGATGTCCAGGAACTGGCGGACGGCCGCGGCGGTCAGCTCGTCGACCGAGGTGACCAGGAAGCGCCGCAGCATCCGGGCGACGAGCGGCAGCGCGGGCATCGCCTCCAGCACCTGCTTCCCGGCTTCCCGGTCCGCGCGGAAGTTGTCCTTGCCGCCGATCCAGTAGTTCCACATGCGGGCCGCGTTCGCCACGCCCGTGTCAAAGCCGGGAAGCTGGCCGTTGCCCTTCGTGACCCCCCGTGAGTCCTGCGTCACGGCACGCTCCTTCAGCGCTGCAC
>PMST01000335.1 GCA_003168295.1 Actinomycetota bacterium | reverse complement strand
GCCAGCGCGACCTGCCAGCCCGCGCCGAGCAGGGCCCTGGCGATGGTCCGGCCGAGCCCGGAACCCGCCCCGGTAACAACGGCTACGCCCATGGGTAAGCCCTTTCTCCTCGTGCCACAGCAGACGGCGTTCAGGGTACGACGGTGACCGGCCACCGGCCGGCCTTGACGAGCCGTACCGCCAGCGACCCGACGAACCGGTGGCCGGCCTTGGTCGACGCGCCGACGATGACGGCGTCGGCCCGCACCTCGTCGGCCACCCGCCGCAGCTCGCTGAACGGGTCGCCGCGCGCGGTGATGAAGGTGATCTGCACCCCCAGCACGGCGGCGTACTCCTGCGCCCGATGCCGCAGGTCCGCGGCGCTTTCCTCGAGGGCCTCGCTCTGGGCGGCGATGACGCTGGCGCCGGCCCCGTACATGGAGTACTGCTCCACGTAGACGCAGACCAGGCGGGCGCCCTGGCGCCGGGCCAGGCCGGCCGCGTAGGCCCCCGCGCGCAGTGACGTGACGGAATCATCGATGCCGACCAGGATGACCGAGGGCCCGTCGGTGCCCAGTTCGAAGGTTCCGCCCTCTTGCTCCGTCACAGCGAAATCATAACGATCAATCGGAACGGGCGGTGGTGGCAGCGCCCGGCCGGCTTACGGTTCCGGCTGGGTAATCTGACGGACATGGATGAGAATCGCGCGCGCCGGGTCACCGACGCGCTCAGGGACCGCGGCATCAACGCGCACCTGAAGAAGTCAGGCATCGACGCCTACGCGGTCCAGGTGGCCGTGACCGGCGGCCGCGAGGCCGTCTGGGGTTCCGAAGGCACCACCGGGCTGGAGGCCGAGGTCCTGCTGGACGGGGACCTGGTCGGCTTCGTGCCGCAGATCCCGGGTTCTGACACCTTCGACGAAGCCCAGATCATCGACGCGATCGCGCGGGCCGACTACGACGAGCCGGTCGGCCGGGAACTTCCCGAAGCTCCCCCGCCGGCTCCGTCCCTGCCCCGCGAGGGCGGCGTCTTCCGCCGCTTCCTCGACGGCTTCCGCTACGACTCCGAGGCGTAGCGGCGAAAGCTGGCATGGGCCACGCTCGCGGTGGAAGGCTATACGGGTGCGTCTGGCGACATGGAACGTGAACTCGGTGAAGGCGCGGCTGCCGAGGCTGCTCGACTGGCTGGCCGAGACCAAGCCGGACATCGTCTGCCTGCAGGAGACCAAGTGCGCGGCCGCCCAGTTCCCCGCGGCCGAGGTGGAGGAGCTTGGCTACGAGGTCGCGGCCCACGGTGACGGCCGGTGGAACGGCGTCGCGCTGCTATCGGCGGTCGGCCTCGATAACGTCAGCCGGGGTTTCCCCGGCGAGCCAGGGTACGAGGGCGAGCCGGGAGAGCCCGCGCTGATCGACGACCCTGGCCTACGCCGGCCGGAAGCCCGGGCCGTGGGGGCCAACTGCGGCGGGATCCGGGTCTGGTCGCTGTACGCCCCGAACGGGCGCACCCCCGACTCGGCCCACTACGCCTACAAGCTCGAGTGGTTCGCCGCGCTGCGCACCGCGCTCGCCGCCGAACTCGGCCACGAGACGCAGCTGGCGGCGTGCGGCGATTTCAACGTGGCCCCGACCGACGCCGACGTGTGGGACCCGGCGGTGTTCGTCGGCTCGACCCACGTCACCCCGCCCGAACGGCAGGCGCTCGCCGACCTGCGGGCGCTCGGGCTGACGGACGTGGTGCCGACCCCGATGAAGGGACCGCATCCCTTTACCTACTGGGATTACCGGGCCGGCAGCTTCCACACCGACAAGGGCATGCGCATCGACCTGGTGTACGCGACCGAGTCGGTGGCCGGCCGGGTCGGGGCGGCGTACGTGGACCGCGAGGCCCGCAAGGGCAAGGGACCGTCCGACCACGCGCCGGTCGTGGTCGACCTCAGCTGAGGACGCGCGCGGCGGCGACGGGCCTAAGCCAGCTCGGCCAGCTGGTCGGCGGCGCGCTGGCTGGCCGCGAGCGCGGACTTGGCGGCGCCGCCAGAGCCGCCGGTGAAGGTATACAGCCGCGCCGGGCCGTCGCCTTTGTCCTTGCCGTTGCCCTGCCCCTGGTCCGGCTCTACCGGCCGTCGTCCCCGGCCGGCAGACCGTAGAGCCCAGTCCGCTCGTCGACGAACGCGGGCGGCCGGGCCTCCCCGGTGGCATAGACCGTGTACTGGATGGTCCTGGTCCGGTAGCCGTCGGCCGGCCGGCCGACGGCCTGAAGCAGTCCGGGCGTCCGGCCATCGCCAAACCGGTTCGCTGCGGCTCCTGGGCCTGGGCGTGCGGATGGGTCACCCGGGGGAGCGACACCCGGTTAGCTCAACGTGCGGAGGTGATATCCCCGCGGGGAGGACTACGCTGGAATATGGCACTTCCGGGTAAAGGGGGCTGTCTCTTGGCGAGGGACGAATCCTCGATTGGGCGCGTCGGCGTTCTCAGCGTGGGAACACGGGGCGCCGACGGTCCCGGTGAAGTGCTCATCAAGATCCGTGGCGGTTCCGAGGCCTTCCTGGCCTGGTCGGACACGCCGCTACCCAGGGGGGCGACCGTCCTTGTCATCGAATCGCGCGGAACGCGGACGGTCGATGTCATCGAGTGGGAAGACGTGCTCGGCGACAGTCCGCGCATACCGGGGTTATTTCTGTTGAGGAGATGAACGACGATGTTCGGCTACCGAGTTCCGGCACCCGATGAGGCCATGCTGATATCCGGCGGAAGACATGGCATGAAGGGTGCGCCTTTCCGCGTGGTGATCGGCCACGGCGCCTTCGTCACGCCGATTACCCGCAAGGTCCGCTACCTGACCCTGTCCATGCAGGAGGCTGAGGTCGCCGAGACCTGCGTGACTCACCAGGGCATCTCGCTGAACGTGCGTTCGGTGATCGCGTTCAAGGTCGGCAACGACGAGGAATCCATCGTCAACGCCGGGCAGCGCTTCCTTTCCGACCAGGAGCAGATGTCGGTGCTGACCGGGCGGATCTTCGCCGGCCACCTGCGCTCGATCATCGGCTCGATGACCGTCGAGGAGATCGTCACCGAGCGGCAGAAGCTGGCCAGCGAGGTCCTGGACGGGTCCAAGGCCGAGATGGCCAAGATCGGGCTGATCGTGGACTCGCTGCAGATCCAGTCGATCGACGACATGGGCGCGGGCTACATCGCCGCGATGGCCGCGCCGAACAACGCCGCTATCCAGCGGCAGGCCAAGATCGCCCAGGCGCAAGCCGACCAGGCGGCGGCCGAGGCGCAGCAGGCCTCGGCCCGCAAGCAGTCGGAGTTCGCCAGGGAGACCTCCGTCGTGCAGGCGCAGTACAAGGCCGAGATCGACAAGGCGCAGGCCGAAGCGGCGCAGGCGGGCCCGCTGGCCAGCACGAATGCTCAGCGCGCGGTCATTGCCGCGCAGGCCGAGCTGGCCTCCCAGCAGGCCCAGCTGCGAAAGGCGCAGCTGGTCTCCGAGGTCGTCAGGCCCGCCGAGGCCGAAGCCGAACGGGTCACGATCTTGGCCAAGGCCGATGCCGAGCGCACTCGCATCAACGCCGAGGCCGCCGCGTCCAACAACCGCGTCGCGCTCGATCAGCTGCTCATCAACCAGCTGCCGCTGATCGTCAAGGAGGCAGCGGCCGGGCTGGCCGGGGCCAACGTCACCGTCCTCAACGGCTCCGACGGCCTCAGCGAGATCGCGGCCGGCCTGGTCAGCCAGGGCATGGCGATCCTCGACTCGGTCCGCAAGGGGATGCCGGTACCGAACCTGCAGGGCAGCGGCGACAACGGCCGTGTCCTCGGCCAGATCAGCCCGGAAAGCCCAGGGTCCGCGGACGTTTCCGGCGGATCCGGAGCCCAGCCCCGCGGCTAGCCGGGAATAGAGCCTGGCCAGAGGGCCTGAACCGAAACCTGGCAATTTCCTGACGTCATCCTGAGTCACGATCGGGCGCGAAGATCTCCGATTAGGCTCACAGCGTGGCAGCAGCGACGACGGCCGTGCAGGCCCGGGAGGCGGAGGAGCCTGCTCGGTCGCCCCGCGGCCGTCGCGCGTTGACGCTAGCCGCCGTCTATTACCTGCTGGCGGCGCTGGCGGTCACGCTGTGGCTGTGGCGCGACCCGGCCAGCCGGACGGTGGCGGGCAACGCCAACGACGCCGACCAGTTCGCCTGGTTCTTCCGTTACGACGCCACCGCGATCGCGCACCTGCGGCTGCCCGCGCTGGTGACCACCGCCATGAACGCCCCGCAGGGCGTGAACGTCATGTGGAACACGTTCATGCTGCTGCCCGGGGTGCTGCTGGCCCCGGTGACACTGCTCTTCGGCCCGCAGAGCGCCCTCACGCTGTTCCTGACGGCCGGCTTCGCCGGATCCGCGACGGCCATGTTCGCGGTGCTGCGCCGGTGGGACGCCAGTACCGCGTGCGCGGCGCTGGGCGGCGCGGTCTACGGGTTCTCCCCGGCGCTGCTGCACTCGGCCATCGGCCACTACGACCTGCAGTTCGCCGTGTTCCCGCCGCTGATCATCGACATCGGCCTGCGGCTGGCGCTCGGCCGGGTGAGCGCCGTGCGCGGCGGCCTGTGGCTAGGCCTGCTGGTGACGGCCCAGCTCTTCGTCACCGAGGAGACCCTGCTCGGCACGGCCATCGCCGGCGTCGTGCTGGCGGCCGTGGTCGTCGTCAGCCGTCCCCGGGCGGTCACGGCCAAGCTCAGGACGTTGGCGGCCGGGCTGGGCATCGCCGCCTGCGTGGTCGGCGTGATCGCCGGATACCCGCTGTGGGTGCAGTTCTTCGGCCCGCTCCACCAGGGCGGCAGCCCGTTCACGCCCGACTTCTTCAAGAACGATCTCTCCACCTTCGTGGTCCCCTCCTCGTACCTGCTCTTCCACACCACGGGCAGCGCGGCTGAGGCCCTGCGGTACCAGGGGCACCTGCCCGAATACCTCGGCTACCTGGGCTGGCCGCTGCTCATCGCGGGCCTGGCGGCCCTGGCCGGCTTCTGGCGGCGGCTGCCGGTGCGGGCGGCCGGGGTGGCCTGGGTGGTGCTCGGCGTGTTCTCGCTCGGCGGCACCCTGCTGTTCGGCGGGCACGAGCACGCCGCCGTCAAGCTGCCGTGGTACTGGCTGCAAGGCCTGCCGGTGCTCAGCGCGGCGCTGCCCGACCGGTTCTCGATCGAGGCGGACGGCGCGGCCGCCGCGCTGCTCGCGTTCGCGGCCGACGCGGCCATCCCCGCCTTCGCCGCGTTCGCGGCCCGCCGGCGGCCGCGCCTCGCCACCGGCTGGCGGCCGGGCGCGGTCGTGCTGTCCTGCGCGATCCTGGCCGTCCTGCCGATGGTGCCCAGGCCGCTGCCCGCGGCCGCCGCGACCCCGCTGCCGCCCGGCTGGTCGGCGGTGTTCACCTCACTGCGGCTGCCCGCCTCGGCGCACGTGCTCGTGGTGCCGATCCCGATGTCGACCTTCACCGAGCCGATGCGCTGGCAGGCTGACACGGGCGAACCCGGCTCGCTGGTCGGCGGCTACTTCATGGGCCCGGCCTGGAATGGGCGCGGCTACATCGACGCCGACGGCACCCCGCCGGCCGGCCTCTACCTGAACGCCATGTGGCTCAAGTCCGCCGCCGGCCTGCCCAGGTCGCTGGCCGCCGGGGTGCCGGCAAGCGCCTACCCCGGATCGGCAAGCTTCGTCGGCGTCAAGGCCGTGACCGCCGCCGCGATGCGCACCCAGATCGCGGCCTGGCGGGTGTCGGCCGTCGTCGCGGTGGCCAAACCGTACTCGGTGCTCGGCCGGTACCTCACCGCCCTGTTCGGCCCGCCCGCGGCCGCCACCGGCGACGTTCTCGCCTGGCGCGTCTAACCCGCCGCCGGCTCACCCAGCCACTGGGCGAACCACGCACGGGTACGGTCGAGCAGGTCGAGCAGGTGATTGCGCTCCGCGACCCCGTGTCCCTCTCGCGGGTAGACGACGAATTCGTGCTCGGCCCCGAACCGGCACAGCGCGCGATGGAAGTATTCCGCCTGGCCGAGCGGCACATTCGTGTCGTCTTCGCCGTGCACGATCAGCACTGGCGTTCCGATCTTCGAGGCGAACGAGACCGGGCTGAGCTGATCATGGCGGTGCGGGCCGGGCCCATCCCAGCCGCAGCTCCCGGCGAGGTCTGCCTCGAAGGCTCCGAAGTGCCCGGTCGCGACCAGCATGCCCCAGTCGCTGATCCCGGCACCCATCAGCGCAGCCTTGAACCGGTCGGTCTGCCCGATAGCCCACGCGGCCATGAATCCGCCGTGGCTCCATCCGCCGATCCCGAGCCGGTCCGGGTCCGCGACCCCGTCCGCGATGAGCAGGTCGATCCCGCTGACGATATCGGTCCACTCGTCCAGGCCGACGCGGCCCGCGACCGAGGCGGCGAACTCATGGCCATGGCCCGAGCTGCCGCGCGGGTTGGGCAGGAAGACCGCATATCCCGCGGTCGCGAGCCACTGCCCCAGCCCATGATCGCCGGAGAAGCACTCGTCGGCGTGCCGGTCGTAGGGGCCGCCGTGCACCAGGGTGATGAGCGGGAACGGCCCGTCTTCCCGGCGTCTTCCGGCCGGCCAGATCAGCAGCCCGTCGAGGCCGAGCCCGTCGTGGGCCTGGTAGGACAGGCGTTCCTGGCTTCCCCACCTGATCCGGCGCAGTTCCGGCCTGGTGTCGCTGAGCCGGACGAGCCGGCCGCCGGGAGATCCGGCATAGACGTCCCCCGGCTCGTACGACGTGGCCGCCAGGACGGCGACCACCTCACCCGAGCTATCCGCGGACAGCGCACTTACATTGCCGTCCCGGCCGGACACCCGCCGAAACCGCTGCCCGCCGGGGTCGAGCCGGTAGATCGCGGTGTCGAGCCCCTCGGCGAACAGGGCCAGGGGCGCACCGTCCGCGACCTGCGCCAGGTGGGTCGGGCAGATGGTCATGCCGGCCGTCAGGTTGCGGTGCTCCGCCGCGGCACCGGCGGCAGGAACGGTGAGACCGAAAACAGCCAGGCCGCCGACCGAAGCAGGAGGAGTGACCGCCAGGTACGCCAGGTGCCAGTCGCCGTCCACGCTCCACCAGGCCAGCGAGCGCGCCTCCAGCTCAAGCCGGCCAAGACCGTGCACCGCTCCGGTCTGCGGGTCGACCACGTGCAACTCGGCCGTGGCCGCGCCGGGATAGACGTCCGGGCGGGCCCAGCTGATCACCGCCAGCGGGCCGCCGTCCGGTCGCTGGGCCACCTCGACGACGTGCCTGTCGCCAAGTTGGTCCAGCATGCGCAGTGCGCGGGTGCCGAGATCGAGCAGGCGCAGCCTGCCGTAGGGCAGCCGTTCTCCCCACACCATCGCGTCGTCGCGGCCGACCTGCCTGTGCTCGTCTTCCTCGGTCGACTCATCCACGGCGACCACGGCGACCACCTGGCCGCCGGCCAGCGGCCATTGATCCGAGATCCCGGCTCGCCAGGCGGTCAAAGCCCCGGCCGTTCCGCCGTCAAGTCCTATCCGGTGCAGTTGCTGGCCCGCCCCGAAGAACAGCGACGCCGAATCCGGCGCCCACCGCGGGACGCAGTCCCGCGCCGCATCGGCGGTCAGCTTCCTGGGAGGTGAGCTTCCATCAGCGACGGCGACCCACAGCGCGCTGAGCGGAGGCTCCGTCACGCCGAACGGAACCACCGCGAAGGCGACCCAGCGCCCGTCCGGAGAGATCACCGGATTACGGGGCACGGCGCCATCCACGATCAGCTCCGCCGTCAACATCGGTGCGTCATCACTCATCACTCATCGCATGTGTCCTTCCATCACCGGGGATTCCCGCCCATCCTGCCCCAGCGGACGCGGGGACCTCAGGGTAGTCAATCCGCCGCCCGGCGCAAGCCTGGCGGCCAGACTAAGAGGCTCTTCATAGCTTGGTCTCGGATTCATAACGACGACAGAGGTCGCTCGGCGGATGCCCAGAGGGGCACTGGGCACGGTGGTGAGGTGAAGCAGAAAGCGACTATAAGGAGTTCGAAATGACTTGGCTGTGGGTCAACGTGCCGCTGATGGTTCTTTTCGTCGTCCTGTGGGTGGGCATCCCGACGTGGCTGGTGCTGAAGCACCCGGACAAGAAGCCGGCGCCCGCCGCGGCGCCCGCCCTCCGGAGCCTCACCTACCGCCCCGAGCCGCGCCGCGGCGAAGACGCCGGCTACCGCCGGGTCGCCTGACCCGCGGGGCCCGCGATGACCCCGATGACCGGCCCTGGGTGCATTTCGTCCGGAGCATGTTGGCTGCGGGGGTGATCGGGCGCTGCCGCTGGCGCGCTGTGACGGCATCTGTGGTGCATCGTGACTGGTCCGTCGCGAGTGCGCCGGGCGGGAAGCGCCGGGTGGTGTGAGAGGCTGCCGGGATGCTGGCGTTGAGCGTGGCGGCTACGGTGGCCGCGGCTGTGTGGGCGTACCTGGTCGTGGGGCACGGCGGGTACTGGCGGGCCAGCCAGTGGCTGCCCCGCGTCACCGGTGAGCCTGCCCGCTGGCCCGATGTGGTGGCGGTCGTCCCGGCCAGGAACGAAGCCGCCATGCTGCCGGTCACGCTGCCCGCGCTGCTCGGACAGGATTATCCGGGTCCGCTGAGCGTCATCCTGGTCGACGACGGCAGCACCGACGGGACCGGCGAGGTCGCGGCCACGCTCGGCCGCGGGTCAGGTCGGCCGCTGCGCGTGGTCGCCGGGACGCCATCCCCGGAACCCGCGAACGCTGCCGGGCCTCCCGGCACCACCGGGCGCTGGGCGGGCAAGGTGTGGGCGATGGCGCAGGGCCTGCGCGCGGCCGGCATCCCGTCGGCCCGAGGGGCGGCGGATGGCGCCGAGCCAGGGGCCGGCCGCGCCGATCCGGAGCGTAGCTACGCCGATCCGGAAGCCGGCTACGTGTTGTTCACCGACGCTGACATCGCGTGGGCGCCGGGCGCGCTGCACGCTCTGGTAGCGGCGGCCGAGGGGGACGACCGGGATCTGGTCTCGCAGATGGCCCTGCTGCGGACCGCCACCGGTTGGGAGCGCCTCATCGTCCCGGCGTTCGTATATTTCTTCGCTCAGCTCTATCCGTTCCGCCGGGTGAACAAGCCTGGCTCGCGCACCGCGGCCGCGGCCGGCGGCTGCATGCTGGTGCGCCGCGGCGCGCTTGAGCGGTCCGGCGGGGTGGCGCCGATCCGGGGCGCGCTCATCGACGACGTGGCCATGGGCGCGATGATCAAGGGCCAGCGGGGACGCTGCTGGCTCGGACTGTCCCGGCAGGTGGTGAGCGTGCGCCCGTACCCGGGGCTGGCCAGCTTGTGGCAGATGGTGGCCAGGTCCGCCTACACCCAGCTGAACTACTCCCCGCTGCTCCTGGCCGGAACCCTCCTCGGCCTGCTGTTCAGCTACGTTCTCCCGCCGGCCGCCGCGATCACCGGCCTGGCCCTCCTCGCCGCCGGGCCCGCGACCGCACCCACCGCGGCCGCGGCGGCCGC
>PMST01000230.1 GCA_003168295.1 Actinomycetota bacterium | reverse complement strand
TGGCCGCCCGGGTAGCCAGCGACCAGGGTTATCCCACGCTGGGCGCGTATGTGCTGGCCCGGGTGGCGTCGGGGACCAGCCTGGCCGCAATCAGCCGGGAAGCCGGGCTGCACAAAGACTGGCTGCACCGGCACCTGGCTGAAGTGGACCCGGCCGTCGCCGCCGCGGTCCGGCCCCGGCCGGCCGGCCGGGACGGACCTCGGTGGCTTCAGGCGGTGACCGCACTGGGCTTTGCCGACGTGCCCAGCTACCTGCGCGACCGGCACCTGGTCCGGCACCAGACGGTCAGCGCGATCGGTGCCGAGATCGGGATGTCGAACCACGCGGTGGCCGCCGCGTTGACCAGGCACGGCCTGGACCGCACCGCGCACGCGGGCAAGCGGCGGGCCGCCCGGGAACGCGTGGTGAAGGTGGCGGCCGTCCTCGGCGTGGACAGCGTGCCGCGTTACGTGGCTGAGCGCCGGGCGGCCGGCTGGACCTGGCAGGCGATCGCGGCGGAATGTGATCAGCCCCCGTCTTGGCTCCGCCGCCAGGCTGCCCTTCCTGGCGCCTAACTGCGGCCTGGGCCTACCGGGCGCAGTAACTATGGCGCGGGCGGGGACCGGGTTACTGGCGCCGTCTGCGGCGCCAGATCAGGACAACGGCCAGCACCGACAGCAGCGCTCCGGCCGGAGCCGCGATCCGCTTAAGCACCGGCAGGCCGGCCACCTTGAGCAGGTTCAGCGAGTCTTCGCTTGAGACTGGTACGGCGGCGGGCGTAGCGCTGGCCGGGACGCTGGCGGAGGCCGCCCCGTTGGCGTCGGCGGCGGCCTGCACCGCAGGATCGGGCCCTGCTGGATCCGGGGCGGAACCATTCCCGGCAGTCAGCATGTCGGCCAGGTTGGTGGCGAAGATGCCGATGAGCTTGGCGCTGACGTCGGCCATCACGCCGCGGCCGAACTGGGCCGGGCGTCCGGTCACGTTCAGCGAGGTGTGTACGGTCACCTCGGTCTGGCCGTCCTGGCCGTGCAGTTCGGAGCGGACCGTGGCGGCGGCGGTGCCGGAGCCCCNNCCGCTCGGTGAACCGCGCGGTGCCGGCGTAGGTTATCGAGATCGGGCCGACCTTGACCTTGATCCGGCCCTTGATCTCGTCGCCGTCGACCGAGTCGAGGGTGGCGCCCGGCATGCAGGGCGCCACCTGCTCGACGTCAAGCAGCACATCCCACGCCTGGTCCACTGGGACCGGGACGGTGAACGAGTGCTCCAGTTCCATCCGCTAGACCCCGGCCGCCGCGGCTAGCGCGCGGCCGGTCAGCACCCGGGCCAGGTGCCGCCGGTAGTCCGGCGCCCCGTGCAGGTCGCCGGGCGGCGCGGTGCCTTCGTCGGCACACGCGGCGGCGTCGTTCAGAGCGGCCCGGCTGGCCTCCGCCCCGCTGGCGGCCTGCTCGGCGGCGGTCGCCCGGAGCGGGACCGTGCCCATGTTGGTCAGCCCGATCCTGGCCTCGGCGACCGATCCGTTGGACCGCCGGACCAGGGCGGCCACCCCGACGGTCGCCCAGGACTGCGCGGTGCGGTGAAACTTCTCGTACCGATAGCCCCAGCCCGGCCCGAGCTTCGGGATCCGGATGGCGGTCAGGATCTCGTCCGGGTCCAGGGCCGAGGTCAGGTAGTCGACGAAGAAGTCCGCCGCGGGGATCTCCCGGTCGCCGTTGGGTCCGCGCGCGATCATCGTGCCGTCCAGGGCCAGGATCACGGCGGGCAGGTCGCCGGCGGGGTCGCCGTGCGCGAGCGCGCCGCCCAGGGTGCCGCGGTGCCGGACCGCCGGGTCCGCCACCGTGCTGGTGGCCTCGGCCAGCAGTCCCGCGTACTCAGCCACCAGCGGGTCGTGGACCAGCTGATAGTGGGTGGTGCGCGCGCCGATGACCAGCGCGTCGCCGCTGTCCCGCACGCCGCGCAGCTCGTCGATGCCGCCGACGTCGACCAGCAGGTCGGGGTAGGCCAGCCGCAGCCGCAGCAGCGGGAGCAGGCTCTGCCCGCCGGCGATGACCTTGGCGTCGTCGCCGCCGTCGGCCAGGGCCCGGACGGCCTCGTCCACCGAGCCCGGGCGGACGTAATCGAACTTGGCCGGTATCACGCGGCACCTCCGGTCTGGTCGGGCGTACCGACGCCTTGCGGGCTGTTGCCCTGGGTCTGGTCGCTCTGCCGGGCCGCGTGCTGCTCGGCCGCGCTGGCCTGGTCTGCGCCCCGGGCGTCCTGGATGGCCCGCCAGACCCGCTCGGGCGTACAGGGCATGGTGACGTCCTGGATGCCGAGCGGGCGCAGGGCGTCGACGATGGCGTTGACCACGGCCGGCGTCGAGGCGATGGTGCCCGCCTCGCCTACGCCCTTGACCCCGAGCCGGTTGGCCGCCCGGCTCTCGGTCCGGTCGGTCACGTAGGAGGGCAGATCGGACGCCGACGGGATCAGGTAGTCGGCCAGGGTGGAGGTGACCAGGTTGCCGGCGTCGTCGTAGACGGCCTCCTCGTACAGCGCCTGGGCGATGCCCTGGGCCAGGCCGCCATGCACCTGGCCCTCCACGATGAGCGGGTTGACCACGGTGCCGATGTCGTCGACGGCCACGTAGGAGCGGATCTTGACGAAGCCGGTCTCGGTGTCGACCTCAGTCGCGCACAGGTGGGTGCCGTGCGGGAACGAGAAGTTGTCCGGGTCGTAGGTGGCGTCGGCGTCGATGGACGGCTCGACCCCGTCCGGCAGGTTGTGCGCGGCGAAGGTGGCCAGCGCGATCTCGGCGATGGTGACGCCCTTGTCCGGGTCGCCGCGGACCGAGAACCGGCCCGGCGTCCACTCCAGGTCGTCGGCCGAGGCCTCCAGCAGCCCGGCCGCGATCACCTTGGCCTTTTCCACCACCTTGTCGCAGGCCGAGACCAGGGCCATGCCGCCGACCGCCAGCGACCGGGACCCGTAGGTGTCCATGCCCTTGGGCGAGACCTGGGTGTCGCCGTGCAGCACCCGGATGTCCTCGAACGGGACGCCCAGCTGGTCGGCGACGATCTGGCTCCACGCGGTCTCGTGGCCCTGCCCGTGCGCGCTGGACCCGGTGACAACCTCCACCTTGCCGGTGGGCAGCATCCGGATCGAGGCGTTTTCCCAACCGCCGGCGCCGTAGGCGAACGCGCCGAGGACACGGGACGGGGCCAGCCCGCACATCTCGGTAAAGGTGGAGACGCCGATGCCGAGCTGCACCGGGTCATTATTGGCCCGCCGCAGCTCCTGTTCCTTCCGGAGCTCGTCGTAGCCGAACAGCTCCTTGGCCTTGGCCGTGGCCGCCTCGTAGTTGCCCGAGTCGTAGGTCAGGTTGGCGATGGTGGTGAACGGGAATTCCTCGTGCTTGATCCAGTTTCGCTCGCGGACCACGAAGGGATCCACGCCGAGCTCGGCGGCCAGCTCATCCATCATCCGCTCGACGCCGAACGTGGCCTCGGGCCGGCCCGCGCCCCGGTAGGCGTCGGTGGGCATCTTGGTGGTGAAGATGCCGCGGCACCGGAACGAGTAGGCGTCCATCTTGTAGATGGCCGGGAACATCAGCGCGCCCAAGATGGGCACGCCCGGCGTGACCAGCATCAGGTAGGCGCCCATGTCTGCCAGCAGGTCGACCTCAAAGCCGCGGATCCGGCCGTCGCGGTCGGCCGCCATCCGCAACGTCTGCCACTGGTCGCGCCCGTGATGGACGGTCATGTTGCCCTCACTGCGGGACTCGGTCCACTTGACCGGGCGCCCCAGCTTGCGGGCGATCAGCATGGCCAGCACTTCCTCGGCCGTGACCTGCAGCTTGGAGCCGAAGCCGCCACCCACGTCGGGCGCGATGACCCGGATGTTCTGCTCGCCGATGCCGGTGACCAGGGCCAGCATGACCCGGAGCACGTGCGGGATCTGGGTCGCGGACCACAGCGTGAACTCCCCGCCCACGCACGAGCAGACCACCGCGCGGGGCTCCATGGCCGCCGGGATCAGCCGCTGCTGGCGGAAATAGCGCTCGATCACCACGGGGGCATCGCGGAAGGCCGCGTCCAGGTCGCCGTTGGCGAAGACAAAGTCGAAGCTCTCGTTGCCGGCCTCGTGGACCTTGGGCGAGTCCGGCTTGATGGCCTCCCTCATGTCCAGGACCGGGGGAAGCTCCTCGTAATCCACCTCGATGGCGGCCAGCGCGTCGGCGGCGGTGTACCGGTCGCGGGCCACCACGCAGG
>PMST01000629.1 GCA_003168295.1 Actinomycetota bacterium | reverse complement strand
CGACCAGGTGGAAGAAGCCGTCTTCATCGCGGACGGCGAGATCGCCGGTGTGCAGCCAGCCGTGTTCTAGCGCTGCGGCCGTCTGCCCGGGCTGGTTGCGGTAGCCGGTCATCACCACCCGGGAGCGCACGCACACCTCGCCGACTTCCCCGTGCGGCACCGGGGTCCCGTCCTCGCCGAGGATCTCGGCCCGGACGCCGGCCACCGTCCGGCCGCACGAGGCGAGCAGGCCGGGCCGCCGTACCGGGTCGTGCTCGTCCTTGCGCAGGCTGGTGCACATGCCGAGGCATTCTGTCTGACCGTATCCCTGCATCAGGACCGGGCCGAATGCTTCCAGGGCTTCGGCGATTCTGGCCGGGGTCATGGGTGCCGCGCCGTAGAGGATGGTTTCCAACGCGGACAGATCGTGCCGGTGCGGCGAGCCGTGATCGAGCAGGGCGTACAGCATGGTCGGCACGACGAACGCGTAGTTGACCCGTTCCCGTGCCGCCACGTCCAGCCACGCGTCCGGATCGAAGGCCTGCTGGAGGACCACGGTGCCGCCACGGCACAGGGTGGGCAGTACCGGCAGCGACCCGGCGTGCGTGATCGGCGAGGACAGCAGGAAACGCGGCCTCTCGGGAAGGCCCCAGGAGGCGGTCAGCGTGTGGGTCTGCTGGACGAGCGCGCGGTGCGGGACCATCACGCCCTTGGGCCTGCCGGTCGTACCGCCGGTGTACTGCAGCCAGGCGGTGTCGTCCTCGCCTGCTGGTCCTCGTTCGAGCCGGCGGGCCGGCGTCTTCTCGCACAGTGCCAGCAGGTCTTCGCCTGCCTCGGCCGGGCCGAGGGTCATCAGATGCTCGATACCAGCGCACCGGGCGGCGAGCTGGGCGCCGGTCTCCGCGAACTTCGGGTGCACGATGAGGACGGTGATATCCGCGTCGTCGCAGACGTAGGCATGATCGCTGAGCGACCCCAGGGGATGCAGCCCGGTGTAGGTGCCGCCGAGCAGGTAGGCCGCGGCCTGCGCCAGCCATACCTCGGGAGTATTCGGGCTCAGCGCCGCGACTGCCCGCCCGGGGCCGATCCCGCGGGCGGCGAGCAGTGCCACGATGCGGCTGATCGCCGCCGCGGCGCCGGCGTAGGTTATCCGCCGGTCTCCCAGCACGAACGCCTCGCGGTCACCGAAGCGCCCCAGCGCCTCGACGATCAAGTCAGCTGAGGTCAGTTCGGCGGAGCTGTGGTGAACCACGGTGTCCTCCTGGCGGGTCTCGTTGTTAAGCCGACCCAGGTCAGCTGGCGGCTGTGATGGAGGGGCGCGACCCGGCGACCGTGACCGTGACGCCTGGCGGCGGTGCGCTCTGGAACATCACCCGGTCGACGATGCCCTGGTAGCGGCGGACGGCGAGCTCGGTGGCCTCGCCCCAGGTCCCGGCGGCCACGCAGAACGTGTCCAGGATCTCGTCGGGCACCTGCGCGGCCATGGCGTCGTGCTCACCACGGCGGACGAGTCCGCGCAGCCGGTCGCCGAGGGATCCCCAGCCGTGTAGCTCCAGCACCGGCCGGTAGGCGGGTGTTGAGGCGTAGAAGGCGAACTGCCGGCGAACTGCCTCGCGGCTGGCCTCGCCGGCGTCCTCGTCGACGATGCACAGCACGGTGGCTGACAGCGTGAATTCTTCGCGTGGCCGGCCGGATTCGGCCAGGCCGCGGGCGATGGCAGGCTCAGCGACCGTGCGCAGGTACTCCTGGGTGTGGATCGGGTGGATCAGCGCGCCGTCGGCGACGGCTGCGGCGGCCTGGAACATGACGGGGCCCAGGGCGGCGAGGTAGATGGGCGGCGGGCCGGCCGCGAGCGGTCCCGGGTTCATCGCATCGGGCAGGTAGTCCAGCGGGTAGTAGTCGCCGTGGAAGCCGAGGGGGTGCTCGCCCTGGAACGCGCCCCAGATATGGCGGACGGCCCGGGCGTACTCCCGCAGCCGGGCGGCGGGCGGGGTGAACGGCGCGGAGAACCGGCGCTCTATGTGGCGGCGTACTTGCGACCCCAGGCCCAGGATGTGGCGTCCGCTCGTGGCCCGTTGCAGTTCCCACGCCGAAACAGCGGCAAGCATCGGGCTCCGCGGGAAGGCGAGGGCCACGGATGTGCCGAGCGTCACCCGGCTGGTGTGCTGGCTGGCGACGGCCAGGTTCTGGAATGGATCCCCGGTGGATTCGGCGACGAACAGCCCGTCGAACCCGCCGTGCTCGGCCTGGCGGCCGCGGCCGGGCATCTCGTCCAGCGCGGGACGGTAGAGATACAGATCGACTTTCATGGCGGCACCTTTGAGATTCAGACGGCGAAGGAGTAGCCGCCGTTGACGGGATAGGTCTGCCCGGTGATCCACGCCGCCGCGTCCGAGGCGAGAAACAGGATCAGGTTCGCGGCGTCGCTGGGCTCCCCGAGCCGGCGGATGACGTAGCTGCGCAGCATGGACTTCACCAGGTCGGGGTTGTCGGTGGCGGTGGCGACTCCCGGTGTCCGGATGGACGCGAGCGCCACGCAGTTGACGGTGATGTTGTACCGGCCGACGGCTTTGGCCAGGGCCCGGGAGAAACCCGCCGCGCCGGCCTTCGCCCCGCTGTAGACCGGCAGGCCCGGCTCGCCTACCCGGCCGGCATCGGAGATCACGGTGACCACGCGGCCCGAACCGCGTCCGACCATGGCGGGCAGGGCGGCGCGCGCGCAGTTAAGCACCCCGTAGAAATTCGCGCCCAGCCACGGGCCCCATTCCTTGGGGTGGGCTTCCCAGAACGGGGGCGCCGGGCTCATCGGGTCCTGGACCGGCCCGGCGTTGCCGGCGTTGTTGACCAGGACGTCGATCCCGCCTGCCTCCTGCTCCGCACGGGCGACCATGCCCATGACGTCGTCGAAGTCGGTGACGTCACATCGGCTGGCCACCGCAGACCCGCCTGCCGCGCGGATCTGCGAGGCCACGGCGTCGGCGCGGTCCAGGTGGAAGTCGTTGACGACGACGCGCGCGCCGTGACCGGCGCAGTGCCGGGCGACCTGGCGGCCGACTCCCTGGCCGGCGCCGGTGACCAGGACGGTCTTGCCGTCCAGGCGAAGCAGGTTTTCCATGCTGGTCTCGCTTCCGCGGGCTGTTGTCACTGTCGGGCTTGTCACTCTCGGGTTTGGTCACTGTCCGGTGAACTTCGGTGTGCGTTTTTCGGTGAAGGCGCTGAGGCCTTCACCGAAGTCGCGGGTACGGGTGTGCGCGGCGGCTCGCTGCCTTTCCATCCGCAGGCCTGCCTCGCGGGTGAGCTGGAGGCCGTCGTCGACGAGTGCCTTCATGGCCGCGATCCCGACCGGGCTCTTGCCGGCGATGGCCGCGACGAGGTTGTCCACCTCGCTGGTCAACTGCCCGTTCCGGACTAGAGCGGTGATCAGGTCGGTGCCGGCCAGGTCTTCGGCGGCCATGGTCGCGCCGGTGAACATCAGGTGCTTGGCGCGGGCGGGACCGACCCGGCGGGGCAGCCTGATCGAGCCCCCGCCCGCGGGCAGCAGGCCGTAGTTCGCGTGGGCGTCACCGAAGGAGGCTGACCTGCTGGCCACGACGAGATCGCAGCACAGCACCAGCTCCAGGCCGCCAGCGACGGCCAGGCCGTGCACGGCGGCGATCACGGGCTTGGAGAAGGCTTCCAGCCGGTCGAACGCCGCGCCGACCTGCTGCAGGAAGTCGTCCTCCGCAGCGGGCTCCGCCTCCCCGCCGACCCGGCCGAGGACCTGGGTGAGATCGGCTCCGGCGCAGAAGGCCCGGCCCTGGCCCGCGATCACCACGACCCGGACCTCGGGGTCCGCGGCCAGGTCCAGGCCCTGGTGAAGGCCGCGGACCATCGGCAGGGTGAGGCTGTTGAGCGCGTGCGGCCGGTTCAGCCACAGCCACAGGGCGGCACCGCGGCGCTCGGTCCGGATGGGACTGTCAGTTTCGGTCCGCATGGCTGCTGCCTCAGCCGCGGCTCAGGATCGTCACCACGCACGCCGCAGCGTCGGGGTGCAGGTAGCCGCCGGCGTTCTCGGCCAGCCCGACCCGGGCCTGGGGTACCTGCCGGGCGCCGGCCCGGCCGCGCAGCTGCGTGACCAGCTCGACCAGCTGGGCGCATCCTGTCGCGCCGACCGGGTGGCCACGGGAAACCAGGCCGCCGTCCGGATTCACCGGCACCCGCCCGCCCAGCGCGGTGGCCCCCGAGGCAAGCAGCTTCGGGCCGTCGCCCAGACCGCACAGTCCCAGTTCCTCGTACATGATCAGCTCGTTCGGGGTGGCCGCGTCATGCACCTCGACGACGTCCAGATCGCCGGGTCCGAGCCCGGCCTGCGCGTACGCCGCGGCTGCGGTGCGCTGTTCCAACGGCATCCCGGACCCGCCTGGCCGCCCGGAACCAAGTGCGCAGGCGCGAATCCGGATCGCGCCGTCGGAGGAGCTGACGCGATCCGCCGCCCGCAGGACAAGGGCCGCGGCGCCATCGGCGATCGGCGAGCACATCAGCATGGTCATCGGAGCCGCCACCATCCGGCTGGCCAGCACCTCGGCCCGGGTGAGGGCCCGCTGGTACTGGGCCTTGGGGTTCAGCGCCCCGTGCGCGGAGTTCTTCGCGGCGACATCGGCGAAGTCCCCGGCGGTCGCGCCCGAGCGAGCCTGGTAGTCGCGGGCGATCCATGCGTACACGTCCATGAAGAACGAGGCCGTGGGCAGGTCGGCGCCGGTGAGCTCGCGGGTGATCACGCTGATCCGGCCGAGGTCTGCGCCGCTCGTCATGGCGGCCAGGATTTCCGCCGTCGGCCGGCCGGTCATCTTCTCGCTGCCGCACACCACTGCGGTGTCATACATCCCCGACCGGATCGCGGTGAGGGCAATGTGCAGCGCGCTGGACGAGGTCGCGCAGGCGTTCTCGACGTTCACGACGGGCACTCCGGCCAGGCCGGCCGCGCTCGCGGCGAGCTCGCCCCGGATCATTTCCTGCCCGCTGAGCAGGCCGGCCATCGCGTTGCCATGGACCAGGAGTTCCACCTCGGCAGCCGGCAGGCCCGCGTCGGCCAGGGCCGCACCGATCGCGGTGGCCGCCAGCGAGCTCATGGTGTCGTCCGGGTGCTTCCCGAACGGGGTGATCCCCGCCCCCACGATGTCCACGTCGCGCATGTGACCTCCCGAGACATTTATTAACTGATTAGTAAAGAAATATGCCTCATCGGGGAGTATCCGTCAAGCCACAATTTCCTGGACACGCCGGGTCTGGAGTGCGCGGAGGTGAAATTTTCGCTACTGTTGAGTTCAGATAACCTACGACTTAGCTCTGGAGGGAGTTGTGGTGGGCAGGCGGCGAGCGCTCGAGACCCAGGACCTGGTGGCNNGCCGAGGCGGGCGTCAGCAAGCCGACGGTCTACCAGTACGTCTCGTCTAAGCAGCGCCTGCTGGAAACCATTGTCGAGCAGGCCATTTACCCGCTGCGCGAGGGTATCGAGCAGATCGTCGAGAGCACTGCGAGCGCGGGTGACAAACTTGAGGCCTACGTCCGCCTGCACGTGACCTCGGCCGCCCGCTACCGGGCCTACTACCTGGTACTCATGGCCGACCAGCACCAGCTCTCAGCCCAGGGACTGCGCAGCTACCAGTCCTGGGCCCGGCAGGTGAACCGCTCCGCGGAACAGCTGCTCCGGCAGGGAGTAGACGAGGGACTCGTCCGCCCCGACATCGACATTCCCATCGCGGTCAACCTGCTCAACAGCGCGCTGACCTCGATCGCCCGCTGGTATCACCCCACCGACCGGCTCAAGCCCGACCAGATTCACGACCAGGTCATGAAGATCCTGCACGGCCTGCTGCTGCTTCAGCAGCCTGCGGTCACAGCACCCAGCTGATCAGGACCAAACCGGCGCGAGCACGAAAACGCCCGCCGGGACCGCAGACGCGTTCATGCCGGGGCGGGCTGGCTGAGCAGCGCGCGGATGGCGTTCTCGACGTGGCGGGCGCGTTCTTCGGGGTCGGGGACGTCGATGGCGGTCTCGAATTCGGGGCTGACCGAGACCCAGCCGGTGGCCAGGTGCAGGACGAGGCCAAGCAGGAAGCCCGGGTGGAAGTGGGCCGGCAGGTCGCCGGTTTTCTGGGCCTGGGCGATCGCGTCGATCTGGGCGCGGGCGAAGGCGACGCCGGCCTCGCTCGGCTCGCCGTCGGTGCGTTCCAGGCGCTGCCAGGTGCACAGGCGCATGATCTCGGGCCGGCGTTCGTGCAGGCGTACCAGGCGGGCGGCGTAGCCCGGCAGGTCGTAGGGGTCGAAGGGCACCTCGGCTTCCATCTGCAGGATCGCCTGCTCGCATACCGCCTCGAACAGCTGGGTCTTGCCGCCGAAGTAGTGGTAAATCTGCGCCTTGTTCGAATCGGCCGCTTCCCCTATCCGCTCGACGCGCGCTCCGGCGATCCCGTACTGGGCGAACTCGGCGTAAGCCGCGTCCAGCAGGCGACGGCGGGTGCCTTGGGCGTCGTAGCGGGCCATACATCCCAGCATATTTCCTAAACGGTTAGTTGACAAAGCGGCGGCCTGCGCTCTAAATTCTAAACTAACCGTTTAGAAAAATTTCGGCACAATCCCCTCGGCCACCCTTCGTATTCGGAACAACCCCTCGGCCGTCTCTTCGTAAGAGTCCACTTGCATGAAGAGGCTGGCGCGCATATGCTTTGTGAGAGTTAGCTCTTACAAAGAGAGTCAACTATCTCGATGGGAGTCTCTCGTGGCACAGGTTTCAGTGGTCGGCCCAGACGGCGGCGAGTCGATCCAGCTCGGTCCGACCCGGGTGCGGATCCTGGAGGACGGCTCGACCACCGGGCACCGGCTCGGGATGGGCGAGATCACGATCGCACCGCACACCGACGGGCCACCCCAGCATCGCCATGCCCGGCACGACGAGGGCTTCTACGTCGTGTCCGGTACCGCGCGGTTCACCGTCGGCGAGACCGTCTACGACGCGCCGGCCGGAACCCTGGTCATGATCCCGCCGGGCGCGCCGCACACCTTCGCCAACCCGGGCGACCAGACCACCATCATTCTCAACACCTTCACCCCGGACCTGTACGTGGAGTACTTCCGCGACCTGCGCGACATGATCGCCGACGGCCAGCCGCTGACCGCCGAGACCACGATCCAGGCGATGAGCCGCTACGCCACCGAGCCGGCCACCGACTTCGCCTGACACCTCCAGTTCCATCCGGGCCGGCCGCCTCGGCACCCGGAATCAGTACCAGCACAAGGAGAGACCCATGAACACCGCTATTCACGCCGTGGGCCTGACCGGTACCGGCCAGGTCGAGGTGAGCGTGGCCGACTACGGGTCCGGGCAGCCGTTCCTGCTCCTGCACGGCGGGGCGGGCCCGCAGTCGGTGACCGGGTTCGCCGAGCAGTTCGCCGCCGCCCACGACGTGCGCGTGCTCGTCCCGACCCACCCCGGGTTCGGCGGCACCCCCCGGCCCGGGGCGCTGAACTCCATCGGCGGCCTGGCCGCGCTGTACAACGCGCTGGTCGGCCAGCTCGACCTTCAGGACGTCACCGTCATCGGCAACTCCATCGGAGGCTGGATCGCCGCGGAGATCGCACTGCTGAAGTCGCCGCGGGTCAGCGGCATCGTGCTGATCGACGCGGTCGGCATCGAGGTGCCCGGCCATCCGGTGGCCGACTTCTTCTCCCTGACCCTGGACCAGGTCTTCCAGCTCAGCTTCCACAACCCCGGGCCGTTCCGCATCGACCCCGCGACCCTGCCCCCGGCCGCGCAGGCGATCGCCGCGGGCAACCGGGCCGCGATCGGCGTGTACGCGGGCACCGCCATGACCGATCCGACTCTCGCCGGGCGTCTCGGGGCGCTCGAGATCCCCACCCTGGTGCTGTGGGGCCGCAGCGACGGGATCGTCGACGTCGACTACGGGCGCGCCTACGCCGCCGCGATCCCCATGGCCCGGTTCCAGCTGCTACCCGACACCGGGCACTCCCCGCAGCTCGAGACTCCCGACCAGGTCATCCACGCGATCTGGGACAGCGCGGACACCGACTTCTCCGCCTTCGCGCACTGACCCGCCCGCCACCAGCCGCCGCACCGAAAGCACAGGGATCACGACCATGTCCAAGACCGCAGTCACCCGCATCACGCACAGCTGCCACCTGATCGAGATCGGCGGGCGCATCTTCCTGACCGACCCCTGGTTCAGCACCAGGCCCGGCTACTACCAGGGCGAGCCGATCGCCCTGGGCATCGCCGACCTGCCCCGGCTGGACGGTGTCTTGATCAGCCACGAGCACTACGACCATTGCGACCTGGAGACGTTCGCCGCCTACCGCGACCAGTCCGTCCCGCTGTTCGTCGCCGGAACGGTCGTCGAGGTCGCCCGCAAGTATGGCTTCACCAACGTCACCGCCCTCAAGCCCTGGGAGGAGGCCGAAGCCGGCGGCGTCACCATCACCGCCACCCCCGCCAAGCACGGCGTCTACGAGGTCACCTTCGTCCTGCGCTCAGGTCCGGAGGCCGTGTACTTCGCCGGGGACACCATGCTGATCCCCGAACTCGGCGAGATCCCCCACCGGCTCGGCCACATCTCCCTGGCCCTGCTGCCCACCAACGGCCTGCACATCCGCCCCGCGAACAACATGCAGGTCGTCATGAACGCCCGGGAGGCCGCCGAGCTGACCGCCATCCTCAAGCCCGAGCTGGCCATCCCCCACCACTACGCCTTCACCAGTGGCTTCCTAGGGGACCGGCTGATCACCAGCAGTGACAAGAACCCGCTGCACTACCAGGACGCATCCCGCGACCTGGCCCCCGGGACCAGTGTTCGCGTCATCGAGCCCGGCACCCGAGTGGAGCTGTGACCCCATGCCGCAGACCTCGACCGGCACCGAGGACTTTCTGACCGCCAGCCTGCACCACGGCAACCTCCAGGTCGACACGTCCGACCCCGACCCCCGCCCGATGATCGCCGTCCTGGACGCCAGGCCCGGCCTCGAAGGGGCCTTCCGCACCAAGATCGTCGAACTCGTCCGCGCAGTGCGCCGCGAACCCGGCTGCGTCACCTTCACCGCGTATGAGGCCCGCGACACCCCCGGCCGCTTCTACCTCTACGAGATCTACACCGACGCCGCCGCGTTCGACGCGCACCTGAAGACCGGCCACGTCCACGCCTTCATCTCCGCCATCCCCGCGCTGAGCACCGGCGGACCCGGAAGCCTCGTCCAGCTCAACGAGATCCCCATCCCGGACAGCAACCCGGCGACAACGACCGCGCCCGGGTAGAGCACAAACGCCGCCGACTGGTAGAACCTCCTCGTCGCAAGACTGCGCCGACAGCACTAATCGCCGGCTGCTTTCAGTAGTGGCGCATGTTCATCGTGACAGCCGCCCTCGGCATCCAGGTGCTGCGACGGCGCGATCACCACGGGGTGATCGGCGAACTCACCCCCACGCTCAAGCTCAAGCGCCGCATCGTCCATGCCAAGTACGCCGACGCCATCGATGCCCTCTATACCGGATGACCTGGCCAGGTGCCGTTGCCGTACGCCTTGGCCGGCAGCCTGACCCCGAATCCGGTGGCGGCCAGCTTGAGCAGCACCTGGCCGGGTGCCTGCAGCGCCGTGACCTTGGCGGCGCTGAGTTCCTCCAGCTGGGCCAGGACAGCCGCGTAGGCGTCCGGACCCTGCCTGCGCGCCCGGCTCAGCGCGATCGCGTTGGCCCACACCTTGCGCCGCGCCTCCCGCAAGAAGCGCTGGGTGCCGAGCTGGTTGAACGGCCGCAGCAGCCGGTCGAGCAGGGGCCCAGGCCCGGAGAGCCTGATCAGCTCGTCGTCCTCGGCGGCGACCCGGGCCGCGAGCACATCATCGATGGCCCGGTGATCGGCCTCTCGCCGGGCGAGTAGCGTCGCGTCGTCGAATTGCTCGTCGGTGATCACGGCCAGCAGGGCCTGCGGCAGGTCGTAGTTGATGTGCGCGTTCATGCCGAGCAGCACATGCCGCAGCGGAGGCAAGCCGACAGGAGCACCGAACGCGATCTCCCACGGTAGCGCCGGCTTCCGGTCCGCCAGGTCGGCCTCCAGGGCATCCAGGTACAGGTCGGCGAACGCGACGTCCCACCGCTCGACCCAGTCCGGGTCGACGAAGCCGCCGCGTTTGAGCTCGTCGGCCACAGCGGTGGTGGTGCGCTGGTAGGTGGCGTGGAAGTACTGTCGCTGGTCCCCCGCGGCTGCCAGCGGCCCGAGCAGGGCCGCCATGCGGGCGATCAGCTCCTCGATCACGCAGCCATTATGGCCGGCTGCGGCAATGACGGCTGGTGGTCCGGGCCTTCGAGCTGTGGACTCACGACAACGACATCCGCCAGGCGGCCGGGCTGCCCCCCACGGTCCCCGACCCTTCCACGCTGAGCCTGATGACACAGGCCGCGGCCCGGCTGCTTCCGCACGCCGCGGCCCGCAGCGGCCTGCGCGAGCCCACCAGCGTGCACCTGGTGCTGACCGGACCGGGCGGCGGCACCTGGGACATCCCGATCGGCCAGAGCTCACCCGCCGCCTCCGTCGGGATCGTCACCGACGCGGTCGGGTTCTGCTGGCTAGTCGCCAACCGGGCCGCCCCCGACCGGCTCGACCTGCACATCACCGGGGACCCCGATCGCGCCGCCATGGTGCTGGCGGCGGCGTCATCGCTCGCGCTGGACTTAGGTGGCCCCTCGGCCAGGCGGAAAGGATCCTGGGACTCTTGTATTGTCGGGGCGGTTGGGGCTGATGTGGTTTTGGTGGCCGGTGATGCAGCTGGGCATCTGGCCCCGGTATTTCTCGCATCCACGACGGCCGCCCAGGAGCCGGGGGTTCGCTGGTGAGGCCCGGGCAGCCAGATCCGCCCCGTTCGGTATGTACCTCAGGGCCCGGTACCATCTTCAACAGCACCATTATCGCTGGTCACAGACCGGAAACGTATGGTTGTGGCAACCACTACACTATACTGTTCAGGTTGCCACAACCATGCGCTGATTCTTGGCTGGAGCTGGGCAAAGTGAGGCCGGTCGCGGGAGTGGTGAGGCTGGCGGGCCTGCTGAGACCTGCTTAAGCCCCGCCAGCCTGCCCAGGCCGTTGGCGTGGATGCCCGAGGCCATTTGAGGCGCTCATCACGCTCACGGCCTGGGAGAAGCGCTCGACGCACCGGTCGCCGCGGAAATGCAGAATCGTAATGCCTGACAGCGCGATCGGTGTCCCGGGCAACCTGCCCTTCGGGGCTCGCCGTGCGCAGCGGCTCGGGCGGCGGGTCCCCGCGCCGCCTACTGGTTGACGAAGTTGTGCACGGGAAAGACGATGGGCTCGTCCGGCTTGAGGCCCACCTGCTGGATGAGTGGCATCAGCTGCTCGCCGAAGGCCTGGAATTTCTCGGCCGACTCCCAGACGTCAAGCACACAAAGACCCCCGGGTGTCGCGCCGACCACGTGGGAAAGGCAGCCGCCACCCGGCCATTCCGCCAGCGAGCGCAGCGGCTGGCCGTTGTTCAGCCCTCGGCCGATCTCGTCGTACTGCTGCGTGGTCCCGCCGGGAAAGTTGAATATCACACCGATGGCGATGAGTTCTCTCCTAACTCAACGATCCGTGCGCAGGCTCCGCCGCCTGCCCAATCGTGGTACGTCGCGGGGACGGTTCCTGGATCACTCGCGGGAAGACATCTGCCGTGCGTCACCTTCCCCGATCGGGTCGCCGGCTGGGTGCTGGCGGTCCGGCCCGCCACCGTGATCAGCTCGGCAGGGTCGCCTCGACCAGCCAGCCGCCGTGCGGCGTCGGCCCGGCGCGGAGCTGACCGCCCAGCTCCTGGACACGTTCACGCAGACCGATCAGTCCGCGTCCGGTGCCGGACAGGTTCAGCCGCTCCTGCTCGGAACGGTCGTTTTCCACCCGCACGGTCAGGCCTCTCCCGGAGCCGTTGACCAGCACTCGGACGGCCGCACCGGGGGCATGGCGCAGCGCGTTGGTCAGGCTCTCCTGGACGACGCGGAAGGCGATGTGCGCCGCGGCGACGGCTACGCCGTCCCGGTCTCCTTCGAACCGGCACGAGACGTCCAGCCCGCTGCGGGCGGCCCTGGTCACGACCTCCTCGATCAGGGTCAGATCGGGTCCGCCGACCTCCGTCCCGCCGAGCAGCTCCACGAGCCGGTGCAGGTCTTTGTGGCCCTGCCGGGCGGACTCCGCTATGGCGGTGAAGGCCTGCTGAGCCCGGACCGGGTCGTGGCCGACGAGACGCTGTCCGGCGGCGGCCTGGATGACCATGACGCTGATCGCGTGGCCGATGATGTCGTGCAGTTCACTGGCAATGCGGGCCCGTTCGTGCCGCAGCGCGATCTGCGCGAACAGCTCGCGCTCCTCCTCGAGCTCGCGGCCGCGGCGGGCGAGCTGATCCACGGCCTCACCGCGCAGCCGCAGGACCGTGCCGGCCAGGAAGCCGGGCGCGCTGAACATCACCACCGAGACCGGGCTGGTGGGCGGCAGAACGAGCCAGAAGAGGTACAGGTAGACGGCCAGAGTGAGGGCCGCCAGCCACGCCGCCCGGCCCGCCCAGGCGAGCGCGGCCACCGCCGCGAGGCCGGCCATGATGGCCAGGGCAGCCTCGGGGAACCAGCCGTCCTTGCTGAGCAGAGCGACCGCGAACCACAGCGATCCGCCCAGGACGGCAACCAGGCGGGGATGGGTGCGCCACCACACCAGCGACAGCCCGCTCGCCAGCAGCAAGGCCATGAAGATGTTGCCTGCCAGGCTGCCCGGCCAGCCGTGCAGCGTGGTCGGGAGGGCGACGAGGAGGAGAACCAGGACCACGATCCCCGCCTGCTCCAACCGCTGCACGGCCGCCCCCGACCTCAGCCGAGCAGGGGCAGCTGGGCGACCGCACCGGCCTGGCCCCGGGCGATCTTCACCTCGAGCGTGCCGCCGAGCAGGCGGGCGCGCTCCTTGGCCCGGGCGATGATCTCCTTCACCTCGGCGGTCTTGCTGACCGGGCCGGTCACGCGGATCTCCAGAGCCGTCTCGTCGAACCGCACCGCGACGGCGATCGGGGCATCCGGCTGGTCGGCGAGCGCGCCGATCAGGTGCTCGACGATGCGGTAAGCCGACAGCTCGACGCTGGCCGGCAGCGACCGCGGGTTGCCGGTCACCGTCAGCCGCGGGTGCGACGACTGGCGTTGGGCCAGCAGTGCGTCGAGGTGTGCGACGGAGGGAGTGGGGGTCAGGGCCGCGTCGCCCCCGCGCAGCAGGCCGACGATCTCGCGCATGTCGTCCAGCGTGCGCCGGCTGTCCGTCTCGATCGATTCCAGCAGCGCCTTGGCCTGTTCCGGAGCCAGCCCGCCGGCGGACTCGGCCGCCGTGGTCAGCTGCGCGAGACGCTCGGCGAGGAGGCCGTCGAGCTGCCGGGACAGCTGGGCCCGGTCGTCGGTGATCACCAGGGCGGCCCGCTCGTCACGCAGCCGCCGCAGCTCGACGTCACGGGCTTTGAGCTCCCGGTTCAGCACGGCGCGACGACGGCCGGCCCAGCCGATCCCGAAGATGATCAGCATCACCGGCAGGACCAGGCCGATCACGTTAGGACCGGTGGTCGCGTCGACCACCACAACGGCGAAGGCCAGCAGCGCGCTGAGCCCGGCGGCTAGCCACGCCTTCGCTCGCTCGTAGGTCAGCGCCGCGAGGAAGACCAGCACGAGGGCGAGCGGGAGCCCGGCGCCGCACCGGGTCACCCACCCGAACAGGACATCGTGCAGGGCCATGACCACGATCGCGACCCCGGTGACGGCGAGGAGGCTGCGCCGCCACCACAGCACCGATACGGTGGCGGCGGCGAACAGCGGGATCATCCACAGCGAGTGGGAACTCAGCGCGTGGACCATCGACCCATCGGCGACCGCCCTGGCCACCTGGGCGTCGGTGGACCGGATGTCGAACTCCATCAGGAGCACGCCCAGCGCGGTGAGGACCCCGGCGAGAACGTAGTCGCCGATCTTGATGCCGCGGAATGCCCAAGTCATCGCCGCCCCCTCGTCCGTCAAGCCCGCGTTCAGGCAGCCACGACTGCGGCAGCGGGCTGCTCCTCGCTCGCATTCCTGGTCGCCTTCTTGTTCACCCTAGCCTGCACGAACCGGCCGATCCCGTAGAAGATCGCCCCGCCCGCAACCGCGAGGGGCAGCGCACTGAGCATGGTGTCGATAGAGGCGTCCCTGGCTATGGTCACGACCTGCAGCAACAGGATGGCCGTGAGGGCGATCAGGTGATCCCGGCGGCCGATGGCGAACCGGGCCACGGCGTAGGCCAGCGCGAACGACAGCGGGAGCACCACGCCGCAGCGGGTGTTCCAGCCGAACAGGACCACGTGCACGGCCAGGGCAACCGTGGTGACCCCGACGACCGCGAGGATGTTGCGCCGGCGCCACAGGATCGGCACCGTCACGGCCAGGAAGAAGGGCAGCATCGCCGCCGTAGTGGTCGATTGCGGGTGCGGCAGCCCGTGCCCGCTGGCGGTAATGTTCTCGTCCATCAGGTACGCCCCGGCCGCGGTGGCCAGGGCGGCCAGCCCGTAATCGAGTGGCCGGATCCCCTTGAAGATGGAGTTCATTTGGTCTTCCTTTCCAACGGTTGAAGTCGATGCCTCGACCGTAGGAACCGGGCCCCGTAGCCATCGTCAGGCGCAAGGATGACGTTGCGGCCCGGCGTCGTTCTCAAGGATGACCGAGCGGTCAGCAGCGGGACCTGCAGAATGTGGGTATGTCCGCGAAGATCCGGGTGCTTCTCGCCGATGACCAGACCCTCGTCCGCACCGGGTTCCGGGTGATCCTGGAGGCCGAAGGAGACATCGAGGTGGTCGCCGAGGCCGACACCGGCCATGAGGCGATCCGCCAGGCTCAGCTGACCGAGCCCGACGTGATCCTGATGGACATCCGGATGCCCGAGCTCGACGGCCTGGCCGCCACGGAGGAGATCCTGCGGCACCCCGACCCGCCCACGATCGTCGTTCTCACCACCTTCGATCGCAGCGAGTACGTCTACCGGGCGCTGCGGGCCGGCGCGGCCGGGTTCCTGCTCAAGGACGCCCCGGCGACCCGGCTGATCGCCGCCGTCCGTGCCGCCGCCACCGGCGACTCCCTCATCGACCCGGCGATCACCCGCCGCCTCGTCGAGCGCTTCGTCGAGCCGGCCCAGCCGCAGGGACTTCCCAGCGAGCTGGCGTCCCTCACCGACCGGGAACTCGATGTGCTGCGGCTGCTCGCCCGCGGGCTCGCCAACGCCGAGATAGCCGCGGAACTCGTGGTGGCGGAGACCACGGTCAAGACCCACGTCGCCCGGATCCTCGCCAAGCTCGGCCTCCGCGACCGGGTGCAGGCGGTGGTGCTCGCGTACCAGACCGGATTCGTCGCCCGCGGCCACGGCAGCTGACGTGCAGCGCCTTACCGCCGTCTTAGACCGCCGGGCCGGCGATGGCGAGCTTCGAGCGGACGAGCATCAGCGGCGCCTTGGGGTCGTGCGGCTGGGGAATCGCCGCGAGAGCGAACTCGGCGATCGCGCCCGGACGAAAGACGAGGCAGTGGGTCGAGCCGCCGTACTGGAAGTAACCGAGCTCCGCACCCTTCTCGACGTGCTGCCCGGGCGCCACCTTCGAGCCGATCAGGCACGAGGAAACCTCCGACATGCCGACCGCCACGAACGCCATCAGGCCGATGACCGGGTCCTCGGCCTCGATGATGATGACCGCCCGGGCCGCGACGTGAGCCAGGTAGGACTGCGAGTTCATGGGCTCGACCGCGTCCGCGCCCTCCGAGTCGGGCTCAGAGTAGTAGGTACCCGCCACGACGAACGCCCGCACGATCGTCCCGGCCACCGGGCTGTGCCAGCGATGGTAGTTCGTCGCGCTCAAGAAGGCCTGATAGACCGTCCCGCCGACGAACTGATCGACCGAATCGTCGTTAGCCAGCATGTCCTGGAGCGAATACGGCTGGCTCTTGATCCAGAAGCGGTCCTGGCGCTTGACGTCGGTGCTGATGCCGTAGGGCGTGGACTCGCACGCGCTGACGATCACCTTGTCGTCCTCCGGGGAGGCCACCGGGCGCTCGCCATCCTTGAAGCGCCGGGTGAAGAAGTCGTTCCACGAGGCAAAGCCCCAGTGCTCGTCCTTCGGATCGTGTTCGTACTGCTCGATGCCGACCGCGGCCCGGGCCTGCGCGCTTTTCCAGCCGGACGGCGAGTCATTCAGCGCGTAGAGCGAGTCACCGTTGCTGAGGAACTCGCACCAGGCGTCGAGGATCTTCTTGATCATCGCATTGACCCGCGGGTCGCGGTAGGCGGCGAAGCCGGCCGGCGTCCCCATCGTCCAGTCCAGGATCGCGCCGAGCGGCGTGGCCACCATGTTGGGGCCGAACTCAGGCGCCATCGTCAGCACCTCGTTGATCAAGCGCATCAGGTGCGGCACGCTCTCCAGGTGCCGCTTGCGGTAGGGCTTGGTGTTCGGCACCTGGGCGATCATCTGATCGATGTACATGCGCACCACCGGATCGGTGTCGATCAGCTGCTGGAACTCGGTGAGCACGGGATGGAGCGCGATCTGCTCGCCGCTGGCGGCCGCCCGTTCGCGGTGGCCGTCGAGCCATGACTCCAGCTCGTCCTGGTTTTCCGGCAGCCAGCCGGCCCGGCGCCGTACGTCCACAGCATGGGGGGGAGTTGTCATACCGGACAGCTACCGGCGCCAGCTCCCCGGAAACGTCGTTGGCCCAGCCAGGTAAGGCGGTGACTAGGGAATGCGGCTCATTCCCACCTGCTCGTAGTAGCTGTCATCGGTGGCCGCCAGGTCACGGAAGATCACCAGTTCGCACGGCTGCGCGGCCAGGCCCGCGCACGAGATCGCCGGCCAGGGGGAACCTGTCCGCTCGATCGGCACCAGCGTGTGCGCCACCGCCAGGTGCGCCTGATAGACCGTGATGTCATCGCGCCGGAACCCGGTCCGCGCTCCCGCCGCGACCAGGCCGAAGTTCCACGGCGGGGCGTACCGGCCGGAAAGAATCTGGCGTCCGCAGGAGCCACAGGGATCGAGCGTGAAGACCCACCGGTCGGTGCGCTCGGTGATCCGGACCGCCCCGTTGTGGCCGATCGACATCTTCTCCGCCCAGCTGCGAACGCGGTCGGCCGGAAGAGCGGCCAGGTCGGCTTCCATCCGAGGTATCCAGATCAGGTCAGCGGCGTGCCGCAGGCATGCTTCGAGGCCGTCGGCCCCGTACCGGTCGTTGACCAGGGTGAGCTGGGCGGTGACCGCGTCCCGGCGCAACTGCTCGGCCAGGTCGCAGGCCTGGTGGACCAGCGACCAGAGCGCGAGCACCTCACTGCGGCCGCCGCCCGCCGCCACCGCAAGTATCCGCTGGTCGAGGTCGTCATCGGTGCCCCGCAACGCTGACCGGACGAGGTCGAGCTGGTCGGCGTCGAGGTGATCGGCCTGACCGGCGGGCCACAGTTCGGTGAACATCGCGGCGTCGCCGGCGGCGGCCAGGCCGTGCCGCTCGTGTATCCACCCCAGCGTCGCCACCGACCACTGGACGTACAGGTCAGCGATGCCGCGGATCTGCCCGGTCATACGCCGGAAGGTTGCGAGCACCTCAGCCGGCGACCCGGTGGCCAGCGCCTCGGCCAGCCGTTCCTGCGGGCCGCGGCAGAGCCAGTCGAGTTCGGTCTGGGAGAAGTCAGGCATTATCTCAGCTCCATTTCCTGACGGCGCCCCGGCGCCGCCTGGTTCGGCGAATCCCTCAGCCCCTGACGCTCATGCCGCCGTCGGGGTGCAGGACGCCCCCGGTGATCCCGCGGGAACGCTCGGAGGCGAAGAAGACATAGCTCCACGCGTGGTCCTCGCCGGACAGCGCGACCTGCAGCGGGACCCGGGCCGCGAGTTCAGTGGCCCGGCCGGGCGTGTCGTTGAGGCGACGTCCGCTCATGCCGAGGCTGGCCAGGCCGCGCAGGTCGGTGTTGAGCGTGCCGCCGGGAGCGACGCCGTTGACGCGAACCTGCGGCGCGAGTTCGTAGGCGAGGGTGGTGACCAGCCCGCGGACCGCGAACTTCGACGACACGTACAAGGCGCCGCCGCGTCCCGGATAGTACGCGGAGGTGGATTCGGTCAGCACGACGTTGCCGTTAGCGGCCCGCAGGTGCGGGAGCGCCGCCCGCACGGCGTGCAGCTGCGCCTTGACGTTGACCGCGTACATCTCGTCGAACGCCTCGTCCAGCTGGTCCGGATCGATATCAGCCAGGCCGGTATAGAAGTCGAACACCCCGACGCAGCTCACCAGGACATCCAGCCCGCCGAACGCCGCCACCGCGGCCGCCACCGCCTGCTCGTTCGCCTCGCGCCTGGTCGCGTCTCCCTCGGTGACCGGGACGTCAGGCAGCGCGGCGGCGAGGTCGGCGCACTTGGCGTGATCCTTCTCCAGGACGGCCACGCGCGCGCCTTCGGCCCGGAACACGCTGGTCACGGCCCGCCCGATGCCCGATCCGGCCCCGACGACGAGCACCCGGCGCCCTTCCAGCCACGCGCTCACACGTCCGCTCCACCGTCGATCAGTGACTCGAACGGCTTCCCGACCATGGCCGAGAATGTCTCGGTGGACTGCCAGGTCAGTGATTCCAGTTCCAGCGGGCACAGCGCGATCCACCGGCCGGACTTGGGTGATTCGATCAGCAGCCGCGAGCCGTTACGGGTTCGCACCTTGGCGATCCGGATCTCGGAGAATTCGTTCGCGATGACGATCTCCGCACCGTCCTGCTGGCGGCGCAGGTCAGCCAGGTCGTCGCCGGTCACAGGAACACAGCCAGGTTCTGCATCCGGATCACNNTTGACGTCGCCCCGGCTGCGGAACAGCAGCACCGCCGACTCGGCGACGATGTGATCCGCGTCCTGGGTCGCGAATGTCCTTACGTTCGTGACGAAATGACGCTGCCGCGACGGCGGGTCCTCGGTCCAGGCATGCTCGGTCATGAACCGCGCGACCCGCCGGGACAGCGAGTACTTGTCCTCGTCGAAGTGCGCCATGCCCGGGGCGGTGTCGAAGCCGGCGCCGAGCGCCGTGGTCACCCTGACGGGCATGTGATAGTGGATGTCGTCGGTCAGCAGGTCCAGCCAGGCCTCGTACTCCTGCGAGTCGAGCAGGTAGGCCTCATCCACGAGCCACTGGTGGGCCTGCAAATGCCGCTCATCGCCAAACGGCAGCGGCCGGCCCGTCCGCTGCTGCGCCGGCGCCGATCCGCCCAGGACCGCGTGGCCCGCTTCCCGGCTGGTCATGCCGGCACCTCCATGTCGCTGGCCCACCGGTTCAGCAGCGCGCGCTGGTTGTGCTCGCTGTAGCCGACCCGGGCACTGCCGGGGCCGGCGAACTGCGCGGCGGAAAGGGCGGTGACGACCTCCGTGCCGTCCTCCAGCAAGCCCATCCGGCTGTTGAGCAGCAGCCGCCTGGCCAGTGAGCCGGCCGCCGTGCTGGTCAGCGATACCCAGTTCTCGACGTCGTCCTGCTCGAACATGCCGGAGATGCCGAAGCACATCAGGTAGGCCTTATAGGACAGCTTCTTGAACTCCTCCGGCGCGCCGGCGTCGACCGCGAACCAGGACAGCACCTCGGTCTCGTTCTCGCTCACCGGCTGCCACTGCCGGATCGAGATGAACGGGAGAACGTCCTCGGACGTGCCAACGCGCGGCCAGTTGTGCACGAAGCTCATGTTCGGGTACAACGAGGCGGCGGAGATCATGAAGCCGTCCGCGCCGATGACCCGCTGCTGGTCGGCCGACCAGGACTGCTTCATCTGCTCGATCATCTGGTCGGGGTAGCCGACATAGCGCATCCGCTCGTCAAAGCCTCCCGGCGGCAGCTTGTACGTGGTGCCGCCGGCGCTGCCGGTCCAGTAGGTGGCACCGTCCTTGCGCTTCTCGGCCCTCGGCTCCCGGAACAGCCCGATCTCCACCACGCTGGCATGCGTTTGCGGCGTGTGGTACATGTCGCCGGCGAAGTTCTCGGCGCCGATCTTCCAGTTGGCCTTGATCCGCCAGCGCTGCGGGCCGCGCAACTCGATCCCGGCCGCGCTCTGCTTGGTGTAGTAGTCCAGGTAGAAGCGGAAGTCGCCGAGGAAATCCGGCAGCGGTTCGGCATCGGGATCCAGGCAGATGAAAATGAGCCCGTTGTAGGTGTCCAGCTTCGGGGCCGGCAGCAGGCGCTGGCTCTTGCGCCGGAAGCCCGCCTCGCCGCCGTAGGCGTCCTGGTGGAACGGCAGCCCGACAAGCCGGCCGTCGTTGCGGTAGGACCAGCCGTGATACGGGCAGCGAAAGTGCGACGCATTGCCCATCTCGGCCCGGCACACCTGCATGCCCCGGTGCAGGCACATGTTGAAATGAGCCCGGACCTGGCCCGCTTCGTCCCTGACCACGATGAATGAATCCTTGAGCACGCGCCGGACGACATAATCGCCGGGCGCCGGGATCTCCGACTCATGGCCGGCAAATATCCAGGACCGCCCGAAGACTCTCTCGGCTTCCAGTTCGAAGACAGCACGGTCGTTGTAGATGTGCGCCGGGATCATCCCGTTGCGGACATTGCCGACAATGCCGGCCACGGCGGCCTCGGCTGAGCCGCCGGCACCGTTGGCTGTCATCCAGCCTCCCTTGGTAACATACCTGGCGTTCCGTATATCAGAACTTATTTCTGATTTAAAGAAAAAGTCTAGCGCCGGTGGTCACGGTCGCGGGGAAAGTCCGGCACGCATCTTGCCGGGGCCGCTGGCGGCGGTTACTGTACAGAATCACTATCTGCCTAGCAGAAACAGGATCGGCGGCGGATGTCCGATGGGTGAACGCGGCGGCACGAGGTTCGAGGGCAGGGCGGTCATCGTCACCGGCGCCGGGTCCGGCATCGGCCGGCAGACGGCCGTTCAGTTCGCTCGCGAAGGAGGCCGTGTCGTCGTCGCCGACATCGACGCCGAGGGGGCCGAGCACACCGTCTCGCTGATCCAGGCCGAGGGCGGCGACGCCAGGGACTCGGTGACTGACGTATCGGATCCGGCCGCGGTCGAATCGATGATCACCGAGACGATAGCGGCATACGGCCGGCTGGACGTGCTGCACAACAACGCGTACTGGGCGCCGCTGAGCACCACGCTGACCCAGACCACGCTCGAGCAGTGGAACAGGACCATCGCCGTGACGCTGACCGGTGTCTTCCTCGGCTGCAAGTTCGCGATCCCGCAGATGACCGCGGCCGGCGGCGGCGTCATCGTCAACACGACCTCCACGGCAGCTCATGCCTCTGGTCCGGCCTTCGCCGCCTACACCGCGGCGAAGGGCGGCGTGCTGGCGCTGACCCGCTCGATCGCCGTCGACTACGGTCCGTCCGGGATCCGCTGCAATGCCGTCAGTCCAGGCCTGATCAACACCCCGGCGACCGCGCCGGTCTTCGCCAACCCTGACCACGTGGGCCCGATGATGCAGCGGATCCACGTCGGCCGCCATGGTGAGCCGAGCGACATCGCCAACGCGGTGCTGTTCGTGGCCAGCGACGAGGCGTCCTACATGACCGGTCAGGTGCTGGTGATCGACGGCGGCAAGCTCGCCAGCTAAATGTCAGCAGAGCTACTCGGCATCCCGATGCGGGCCAGCGAGCCGGCGCCCGGTGCCGACCACCAGATAGGCTGGACAAATGGCGAAGCCTAGGACCCGGGCGGCGGGTCCGGACTCCGCGACTCCCCCGCAGTATCCGATCGAGTCGGTAGACAACGCCCTAAAGCTGCTGCTGCTGTTCTCCGAGCAACCGGTCGTCCGGCTCACCGATGCCAGCGGCTACCTCGGCGTCGCCGCTTCGACCGCGCACCGGCTGCTGGCCATGCTGCAGTACCGCGGGTTCGTCCGGCAGGATCCGGCGACCAAGGCCTACGCTCCTGGGGTGGCCCTGACCGTTATCGCTGCCTCGATCAACCGGCGCAGCGACGCCCGGGCGCGGGCCCGCCCGGTGCTCGAGAAGCTCAACGTCGATCTCAACGAGACCATCACCCTGGGCCGCCTGGAAGGCCGGACGGTCAACTTCATCGACTCGATCGAGGGGACCCAGACGGTACGCGTCATATCGCGGGCCGGCCAGGTGATGCCGGCCAACTGCACCTCGACGGGCAAAGCGATGCTCAGCGAGCTCTCCGCCGAGGAACTGCACAAGCTGTTCCCCGATGAGCGGCTCGACACGATGACCAAGAACTCCATCGCGACACGCACGGAACTCGAAGTGGACCTGGACCGGATCCGGCGGCGCGGCTACGCGACCAGCGCCGAGGAGAACGAGGACGGCGTGGCGTCGGTGGCTGTTCCGGTCCCGGCTCACGGCGACGCGCGCTACGCCATCAACGTCTCCGTTCCGGTGAGCCGCATGACGGCCGCGGCCAAGAACCGGTTCGCGACCGCCCTGCAGAGCGTCGCGACCGAACTCGGCGACCTGCTGGGCTGACGCCAGGCCGCCTATTCGGCCGGGTGCTTGCGGAGCCACCAGACCGAGGCGAGGACGGCGAGGGCGGCGACCGCGACGAGGATGCCGTTGCGGGCGAGCGCGAGCCAGACCAGGTGACTGTGCGGCTGGTAGGCGATCCATTCGGTGAGATGATGCTGCGCGAGCCAGCGAGCCTGCTGCGGCTGCGGGACGTTGAGCAGCTGCGCGTACAGGGTCATCGGGCTGAGCTTGGGGCCGCCCGGACGGGCGAACCACGTCTGCGCGACGTAGCTGCCGCTGGGGTACACGGGGTTGACGTAGTTGACCCGCAACGGGATGTCGCCGACGCTGAACAGGAACGTGGACAGCCAGGTCCGGGCGAGCACCAGGCACCCGCCGAAGATCACGGCGAAAGTGATCATGGCCGGCAGCACGCGGCGGATCGTCACGCCGAGCAGCAGGGCGAGCGCCATCGCCAGCAGCGTCCAGCTCACCATGGACAGCGGGGTCATTTCGATTGATTCCCAGCCCCACGGGGTGGTTCCGCCGTCAAGCCGGAACTGCGCCACCTGGAACCACCAGTGCGCGGCGACACCGCAGATCACGGCGGTTGCCGCGGCGAGCAGGGTGAGTGGTCCGAACGTGCCGAGCAGCCAGCGACGCGGACTGACGCTCTGGGTCCAGGTGAACCGGAAGCCGCCGCCCTCGAACTCGCGGGCCACCCACGGCACGCCGGCGAACAAGCCTGCCGCCGCGGCCAGCAGGAATACCGCCAGCACGGTGCCTTCCGTCCGCCAGTAGTTGACGAACTCCGCGAAAACCCCCAGCTGGTACGGCGCGTCCTGGGTCAGGCACCGGCTCGAGGTGGAGTTGTCCCCGTAGGCCAGGCAGTAGGTGAAGTGATGCGAGCTGATCCAGTGCCGCTGCAGCAGGCTGTCAAGGACTAGCAGCGCGGCGGCCAGCAGGAACATGCCGGGGATTCCGAGTACCGAGGCCCGGTGCTTGTACCAGGTGACCCGCGCCATCCTCGGCACACTGATCGCCTTGATGGCCCGCGCGGTCATCGCGCCGCCTCCAGTGGGGGCAGCACGCGGGCGGCCGGCTCCCGCAGGTAACCGAGCACGAGTTCCTCCATCGTGACCGGCCGGGCCGCCCAGCCGGGCGGCGCCGTGTCGGTCCTGGCCAGCACCTGGGCCTGGCGCCCGGTCCGCTGGGCGGTAATGACGGGCACCTGGCCGGCCAGCTGGCCGGCGTCGGCGGCCGGGCCGGTTAGCGCCAGATGCGAGTCGAGCAGGCTGTCGACCGTCGCGGCGACCTGGACCTGTCCCTGGGACAGCACCACCAGGTACGTGGCGACGCGTTCGAGTTCCGTGATGACGTGCGAGGAGAACACGACGGACAGGCCGTCCTCGGCCACGCAGGTCATCAGCCAGCCCAGCACCTCCTGCCGGGCCAGGGGGTCCAGGCTGGCCAGCGGCTCGTCCAGCAACAGCAGCCGGGGGCGGCGGGCGAGGGCGAGGGTGAGCGCGAGCTGGGCTTGCTGGCCGCCCGAGAGCTTGCCGACCTTGCCGGACGTCATCAGGTTCAACGAGGACAGGCGTTGTACGGCGAGATCGGTGTCCCACTGGTCGTTGAGTTCCCGTGCGGCGGCGACCTGGTCGCGGACCCGCAGGTGGCGGTAGAGCGGCACCGTCTGGTCGACGGCGGACACCGCGTCGCGGGCCTGCTGGCTGCCAGGTGTATAGCCAAGTACGGTGGCCGTGCCCGCCGTCGGGGTCACTACACCAGCCAGGATGCGCAGCAGGGTGGTCTTGCCCGCGCCATTGTGTCCGACCAGGGCAGCCACGTGGCCGGCCGGAACGGTGAGACGGCAGTCTCGCAGGGCCCAGGTCTGCCGGTAACGCTGGCCGAGGCCGTCCGTCTGGATGACGTTCATGCCGCCCCGCCTTCCCGGCGCGCTCCGGCGCGGCCGGGAAGGCGGGACGCGGCGCCCCCGCCGCTAAAATCCCGCAGTGCCGCGGTGAACAGCGCCTTCATGCCGAGCTCGTCCACGCCGTTCTCGGCCGCCTCGGCCAGCCACGTGGTGAGCTTCTTCTGCAGCGCGGCCATCTGCTTGAGGCCGACGACGGCTGGTGCCTGCGTGATGAACGTGCCGACGCCGGGGCGGCCGGCCGCGATGCCGCGCAACTCCAGCTCGCGGTAGGCCTTCATCACCGTGTCCGGGTTCACCGCCAGCGAGCGGGTCACGTCCTTGATCCTCGGCAACTGGTC
>PMST01000698.1 GCA_003168295.1 Actinomycetota bacterium | reverse complement strand
GGTCGATGTAGTCGGTCTGCAGACGACGCAGGGAGGCATCGACGGCGGCGAGGACGTGCTTGCGGGAGTTGCCGCCGTCGAAGGGCGCCGGTCCGGTGGGGGCGAAGCACTTCGTGGCCACGATGAAGCGGTCCCGTTTCCCCTGAAGCCAGCGACCGAGGATTTCCTCGGTGATTCCCCTGGTGCTCAGGTCCCCACCGAGAGGATAGGCGTCTGAGGTGTCGAGGAAGTCGATGCCTCCCTCGGCGGCCCGGTCCAGGATGGCAACCGCGGTGCTCTCATCGGATTGCAGTCCGAAGGTCATCGTCCCCAGGCACAACCTGGAGACCTGCAGGCCGGTGCGGCCGAGTCTGGCGTGATCCATAAAGGCACGCTACCGGCTCAAGCCGACCAGGGAAATTCCTTGCGTCACAGCAGGTGCGGCATGCTGGCCAGGTGCATCGGGAGCAGACCGAATTCGGCCGCTGGCTCCCCGCCGACCCTCCACTGAGATGTCCGGCTACATGGACGAAACGTGAGCGCGTCATGCTCGGCAGCATGGTGAGTTCGGGTGATCAGCTGTCCATCGAGGCGGCCGACCTGCTGGTGCGGCGGATTGGCGAGCCGGTGGTGGCCTCGCCGATGGCCCGGCTACTGCAAGGCCGGGCGAGTTCCCCGCATTACGTCCACGAGTCCGACCGGGTGCTGCTTGACGACACGGCCGGGATGGCGGCTGCGCGCAAGTGCCCGGTGGGCGAGCTACCCTCCCTTGAGCCGGGCGGTCCGCGCGAGTACATCTACTTCGACCCGGCCCGTACCCGGGTCGGCATCGTGACCTGCGGAGGTCTGTGCCCGGGCCTGAACAACGTGATCCGCGGGCTGGTCCTGGAGCTGTCCGAGAACTACGGCGTCACCGACATCGTGGGGTACCGCGATGGCTACCGAGGGCTAGTCAGCGGCGAGGAGCCGATGCGGCTCACGCCCGCCCTCGTGGCAGATATCCACAACCACGGCGGCACCATTCTCGGCACGTCCCGCGGCGGTCCGGAGCCGGCCGAGATTCTCACGACCCTAGTCCGCCACGAAGTCTCGGTGCTCATAGTCATCGGCGGAGACGGCACACTGCGGGCAGCGGAGGAGATCGCCGACGCCGCGGCCGAGCGCGGCGTCACGCTGTCGGTGGTCGGCGTGCCCAAGACGATAGACAACGACATCCCCTACATCGACCACAGCTTCGGCTTCCAGACGGCGTTCGCTCGCGCCACCGATTCCATCAAGGCCGCGCACACCGAGGCCAGCTCGACCCCGAACGGGGTCGGCCTGGTCAAGCTGATGGGCCGGCATTCGGGATTCATCGCCTGTTATGCGGCGCTGGCCAACCACGACGTCGACTTCGTCCTCATTCCCGAGGTGCCCTTCGGCCTAGACGGCGACGCCGGTCTCCTGTGCTGCCTGCGCCGGCGGGTACAGCGGCACGGGCACGCCGTCATCGTGGTCGCCGAGGGAGCGGGCCAGGACCTGATCGCGCGCGACGACGCTCGTGACGCGTCGGGCAACGTGCGGCTGGCTGACATCGGCCAGCTGCTGCGCGAGCGGATCGCCGGCGACTTCGCCGCGGCCGGGACCGAGCTCAGCCTGCGATACGTGGATCCGGGCTACGCCATCCGCAGCGTCCCCGCCAACGGGTACGACGCGGTCTACTGCCTGCGGCTGGCCCAGGCCGCGGTGCACGCGGCGATGGCCGGACGGACGGCGATGGTCGTCGGGCGCTGGCACGGACGGTTCGTGCACCTGCCCGTCTCCCTGGCGACAGGCAGCCGCAACCAGGTCGACCCGAACGGAGACCTGTGGATGTCGGTGCTCGAAGCCACCGGCCAGCCGCCGCGCTTCAGCTGACGGCTCGGGCCCATCGGCGGCACCCAGATGCTGCTGTCAGCCTGGCTCGTCGTAGCGGACGGGCGTCGAATACCGCGGGTCCTGATGGCTAGCCCAGTAGCGGTCCCGAAGCTGCGAGGTCAGCGGCCCGGGCGCGCCTGCGCCTACTGGCTCGCCGTCGATGACCGTCACCGGCATTATTCCGCCGGCCGTGGACGTGACCAGCACCTCGGTGGCGCGGCGCAGGTCATCGGCGCTCAGCCGGCCCTCGTCGACCCGATGACCGGCCTCGCGGGCCAACTCGATCACCGAACGACGGGTGATGCCCGCCAGGGTGCCACGATCTGGCGTCAGCCAGCGCCCGTCCACATGGGCGAACACGTTGTACCCGGGTCCCTCGGTGATCGCGCCGGAAAGGTCACGGAGCACGACAAGGTCGGCGTCATGGTCGTAGGCGTCCAGCAAGGCCAGATCCAGATCCAGCCAGTGATAGTTCTTGACTGACGGGTCCACGCTCTGCGGCGGGATCCGGATGACTTCGCTTACTCTCATGCTCGCACCCACCGCCTGCCGGGCCGGGTCGCTGATCCACACGAACGGCACCGCGAAGCAGTAGAACGTGGCCCGGGCGGTGCGCAGGTCGCGGCTCCCGGCCGCCATCCGGCCACGCGTGCACGTCATCGACACATATGCTTCCCGCAGCCCGGCGCGGCGGACGCACCCGTGCACGATGGCCTCGATCCCGGCGCGGTCGTGTCCGGGGTCAAGCCGCAGCCGGGCTAGGCTGCGGCCGAACCGGTCGAGATGGGCGCCCAGTCGGTAGAATCGCCCGTCCCAGACGTGCACCACGTCGTAGGTGCAGTCCGAGCGCGTAACGCCCAGATCCAGCACCGAGATCTTCGCCTCCTCGATGGGGCAGTAACGCCCGTCGATCCAGGCCGCCCCGGCTGGCCATGGCCCCGCCGCCGCGCCATCCGCTCCCGATTCGCTCACCTGCTACCTCCCGGCGGCGTTTCCTGGCTGGGTCAGCCCGTGGCCGTCGCGTTGTGCAGGCCGGCCTGGCGCAGGCCGGCGAGGGCCGTCTCCAGCGCGCCGAGGTGATCGTCGACGGTCGCGAATCCCGCGCCCATGGTGGCGACCGTAAGGTGGGTCGCGCCCAGGCGCTGCCACGCCGCCACGTAGTCCGCCCGCTCGGCGGGCGGGACCGTGGCCAGGTTCAGCCGCGGCTCCAGTCCGATGCCTGCGGGGTCCCGGCCCGCGTCCCGTGCGTAACCGCGCAGCCGTTCCACCATCTCCGCGCCCTTGGCCGGGTCCGCGTTGGGCAGCCAGCCGTCCCCGATCCGTGCGACCCGGTGCAGCGTCCGGTCCGACCCCCCGCCCAGCCAGACCGGGATCCGGCCCGCCGCCGGACGCGGCTTGATCCCGGCGTTGTCCACCCGCTCCCAGCGTCCCTCGAACGTCACCAGCGGCGCGGCCCACAGCTCGCGCAGCAGCGCGATCTGCTCCTCGCTGCGTATACCCCGGTCCTTGAACGACGGCCCGAGGGCCTCGTACTCCACCGGGTTCCAGCCGACGCCGATGCCGAGCCGCAGCCGCCCGCCGCTGAGCACGTCCACCTCAGCCGCCTGCTTGGCCACCAGCGCGGTCTGCCGCTGCGGCAGGATCAGCACCCCGGTGACGAGCTCCACCCGCCGGGTCACCGCCGCCAGGTAGCCGTACAGGACGAACACCTCGTGAAACAGGGTCTCGCTGGTGTAGCCCTGCCAGCCCGGCCGGGTGTCCGTACCGGCACCGAGCACGTGGTCGTAAGCGAGGATATGGTCGTAGCCCAGGTCCTCGACGGTGGTCGCCCAGCGACGGACATCCGCCGGGTCGCTGCCGATCTCGGTCTGGGGAAACACGGCTCCCACGCGCATCCCGGCATTCTCTCACGGGAGCTGGCTCCCTCATCGCCGGGCCGTTTTCAGCGGGCCGGCAGGGTGAGGGTGACGATCTGCTGGCTCTGCTGGGTGGCGATCGAGCCGATCCCGGCCACGGCGGAGCCGGACGGGGCCAGCGCGCTGATCTCCCAGGCTCCGGCTCCGCTGAAGTCGCTGGCCTGCGTCGGCGTCCAGCTCGCCCCGGTGGCTGACGTCCACACGGCGACGTTCTGCTGGCCGGGCGGGCCGAACAGGCCCGCGGCGGTGAAGCCGGCGGAATCGGCGGTCAGCGCGGTGAAGGCGGTATCCGGTCCCGGTGAGCTGAACGGCACCTGCTGCCAGTGCGCGCCGCCGTCGACGGAGAGCTCGGCGAACGGCACAGGGCCGGCCGCGGTCGTGACCTGGCCCAGGGCGACCACGCGGTTCCCGGCGATCGCGACCTGCTCGAGCGTGGCGGCGCTAGCCCCGTCCGGCACCGGTAGCACGATCGTCTCCCAGGTACGCCCGTCGGCGGTCGTCCACACGGCCGGCTTGGCTTCGTGCGACCCCACCGAGACGAACCCGTGCGCGCTCGCCGCGACCGCGAGCACCTGGCTCGAGCCGGTCGCGTCGTTTGCGTCATGCGCGCGGGTCCAGCTGGTCAGGTTCGGCGACCACCAGACGTCGGCCACGCACGCGCCGCCGGGAGCGACCAGCTTGCCGACGATGGCGTAACCGGCCGGGCCGGAAGCCGCCGCGACGGCCCCGACTCCGGCCAGGCCCTGGGTGATGCCTCCGGCCGCGGTCTGCCAGGTCGTGCCGTTCGCCGAGGTCCAGATGACCGGACCAGGCGCGCCCACGGCGAGCCACCCGGCCGCCCCGTGGGTCACGCTGGTCAGCCCGGTCAGGCCGGCCTCATCTGGCGACTGGGCCAGCGCCAGCGAGGAGACGAGCGTCCAGGAACCACCGGAGGCTTTGCGCCACACCGCGGGGTAACCATCCGCGCTGCCGACCGCGATCTGCTGGCCGTCAGCGACGGCGGTGCTGTTGACGGCGACTTCGGGAATGATGGCGCCCGGGATGCCGGACAGCGAGATCGTACGCACGCTCCCGGCCGCGTTCGCCTCCAGGAACACCGGCTGCTGGCTGACCCGGCTGGCGGCCATGCCGCCGATGGCGATGACCGTGTTGCCGGGCATCACCGTCGCGCCGGTCACGGACACGGTGCTGGCGCTGCCGAGCGANNTCCGGTCGGCAGCCAGGCGGCGCCCGTGCCGGTACTGGTGTAGGCCACGATCTGCCCGCCGGCCGTCTGACCGGTAACCACGAAGGCGTCATCGGTGCCCTTGACCACCGAGGGGGTCCAGCCACCGGATGGGTCGATGGTGGCTGCGTACTGCCAGGTCCGTCCGTTCGGGGAAAAATAGGCAATACCGTCGTTGGCGCTGCTCGCAGGGCGTCCCGGCCGCACCGCGATCAGGCCGGAGCCGTCGAAGGCCAGGCCGCTGATCTGGGCACTGGCGCCGTGATCGACCGGTATCGTCACCCGCGTCCACGCCGAGCCGCCGTCCGTGCTCAGCCACGCGGCGTCGTACGACGTGGCGCCCGCGGCGACCGTGCCGGAGATCACCGTGTCATTGCCTCGCCAGGTGGCGTAGGAGATGTTCCGGACGGTTTCACCGGCGGCCGACAGGCCGAGCTGGGTGGCCGTCATCCGGTGCCAGGTCACGCCGTCGGCCGAGGTCCAGATCACCGCCTGGGTGGCGCCCCGGCCGGCCGCAGCAGACCCGGCGGCCAGGAACCCTCCGGCCGTCCTGGTGATCACCCACACCGAGTCGCCGGGCAGCTGGGGACTGATCCCGTGCGTGGCCGCGAGGGTCCAGGACAGCCCGTTCTGGCTGGTCCAGATGGCCTGCGGGCCGACGGCTACCCATCCGCCTGGGCCGCCGGCCAGCAGTGCGGCCGGGTGCCCCAGCGGCGGCTGGACCCCTTTACCGCCCGCCAGGGTCTGGACCGGGGCCAGCTGCCAGCTGGCTCCGGCGTCGGTGGAGGTCAAAAACTGCTGGCGTACCACGCCCCCGCTAACCTGCGAGCCCATCGCCACGATGGTGTTACCCGAGGCGACGATGCGGCTGATGGTCTGGAAGACGCCGCGCTGCTGCTGCCCGGCGTACGTCGGCAGGGAAACCGCGGTCAGCGGCAGCTGCGGCGTGCCCGTGTTCTGGCCCGCGGGTCTGCCCTGGCTCTTGCCCTGGTTCGCGGTGAGCGCGCCGAGTTTCGGGCCGTGGCCCGTGAGCAGCGCGAGCGCTAGGGCCGCCACCGCCACCAGGACGACGACGGGCACGCCTATCGTGGCCGTGCGGCGGCTGATCCGGCCCCGTCGGTCGCCGGGCCGCCGGGCGCCGCGGCGGGAGGATTCAAACAGGAGACTGTCGATCGGCGAGGGACGGCTGGCGTGCGGAGCCGGAGGCAGGGACCGGCGTCCGCGGACGGGCCGCCGCTCCTCGGCCCATCGATCGAGCTGTTCCTCCCAGCTGTCCTGGCCGGCCCAATCGTCGTCGCCGGCCCAGCTGTCCTGGTCGGTCCGGCTGTTTTCGCGGGTCCAGCTGTTTTCGCGGATCCAGGTCTCCTCGCCCGCCCAGGTCTCCTCGCCGGTCCGGGTGTCCTCGCCCGTCCAGGTCTCCTCGCCGGTCCGGGTGTCCGGGGCGGTCCGGGTGTCCTGGGCGGTGCCGTCATCGTTGGCGATGGGAGCGGAAAAGACGGGCGCCCCGAGGGGAATCGCCATGGGCCCAGGCCAGAAGCTGTTCGTCCGGTCGGGTGGGAGCGGGGCAGGCCTGGCGTGGCGGCCGGAGGCACGCTGGACCTGGAGCTCCTGCTCCCAGACGACTCCTGCCTCGTTCCACCGGTGCTGCGATTTCTGCCACGGGGAAAGGGCGGTCGCGGGGCGCTCGGCCCGTTCGCCCGCCCGGCTGGGCGGCAGTCCGGCACCGCCGGCCCGGCCACCGCCTGCCCTGGTCGGGCCGAGAGCTATAACCAGACGAACCGGAGGGCTATTCGTGGCGCTTGGAGTGCCTGGCGCCGGTACCAGCGATGAGGCCCAGGACCCGTCGGGCTCCCGGTGCGGCGAGGGCACACCTTGAAGGCCCACGCCCGGCCAGTTGCGGAACTCCGCGGCAGCGCCGTCTTGCCGCTGTTCCTGGCGGGCCAGGACGTCACCGTCGGGCTCAGGCGGTTGGGAGGCCTGCAGGAACCAGTCCGCCGGGGGGGCCACCCCGGGCCAGGCATCGTCGTTGCCGGCCGGCTCCTCGCCGGCAAGCCGCTGGTCACCGGGGTCACCGCTCTGGTGAACCTCGATGGCCTCCTCCGGGGTTTCCGGCTGCGCGAAGCGCGGGTCCGGAACGATCAGACCCGGCGGAACGGACCACGGCGGCACAAAAGCTACGGGTTCGTCCGAGCTGGACGCGCCTTCAGGGTGCGGTTCTTCCGCTGACGGAGAATCCTGGTAACGATTCCCACTCGACTGGTTGCTCTCTGTATCCATAGCAGACCCCAGTTCGCCCACACTTTTCCGACAGATGCCGTAGTGCGCCGATATCTACGCTAACTAGCTCGTACGGGACATCCCCGCGGTTCGATGTTACCCATTGAGAGCGATCGTGTACAGAGGGCAATTTTCTGGGTCTGCCGGACCTACGGGTGGGCGAGGCCTGCCGGGCCGGCCGAGGTTTCCTGACCTTGAATGAGGCCGTAACCGATCGCCTGAGCAGTGGTCAGGGAGCGGCCGCGGCGCGAGTCATCGCGGATCTGGTCGACCTCACGGCCGGTCACCTCGGCGAGCCTGAAGTACAGCGTGTCGAGCATGCGGGTCACCTGCTGCTCACGTGCGGTGAGCGAGGTCACCGTGCCGCCGAACTGCAGTTTGGGCTCGGCAAGCACGAAGGATGCGTTCGGGTAACCGGACCGGCGCGGGCAGGAGGCGAGTACGCCGAGGCCCGGTCCGCTGATCTCGCCGCTCACGCACGCGTGCACGGGCACGCGCATGACGTCCAGGATGCCCATGACGGTGAGAACGGCGGGCAGTTCGGCCCGCAGGTTCTGCAGTTCCAGGCGGATCGGTTTGTCCCCCTCGGCGTCCAGGGTGAGCAGCTGGGCCGAGAACCTGGCGGCCGCGTCATCGTCGAGAATGCCGGACGCCAGCACGATCCGCTTCTCGAGCAGCCGCTCGTACAGGCGGCCCTGCCAATCCGCGTTCGGATCGAGCCACACCCGGGTCGGGGAGACCGGATCCTGCGCGGGCGGCGAGCCGGGGGTGAACGGGGTACCTGGGCGGCGCGGCTCTCTTGGCCAGCGCGGCTCCCCCGGCTGCGACGGGCCGCCGGGGATATGCGCGTGCAGTGTCATCCGCTGGCTCCTTCCCCTGGGCGGTTGAGTTTCCAGGTGATCTGCCTACCGACCGCCGCCGCGTAACGTTCCAGCGTGGAGGCACGCACGTCCGCGGTGCCGGATTCCAGCCTGGCGACCGCGGACTGGGAGGTCCCCATGCGCGCCGCGATCTCGGTCTGTGACAGGCCGGCCGCCTGACGCTGCTCGGCTAGCTCGCGGACCAGCCGGGTGCGGTCTTCGGCCATCTGGGCCGCCTGCTCGTCCGGCATCCGGCGCAGCGCCATCTCGCGGAAACCCGGCATGACCGGCAGCCGCACCCCAGGCTCGCCCGCCAGGATCTCAGCTGCTTCTGAGGTATCCCGGCCCGGGTTCTGCTCACCTTTCATACCCTTAACGATATCTCATATTTGAGATAGCCGGGCTTCTTCCCGGACGGAGCAGGGTGGCGGCGTTAGCCGTGCCGCCTCGGTGACGGCACGCCGACCGGCCAGCAGGATTCCGCCCAGACTGTGCGCCCAGGGCAGGCGTCGGTAAAGCCCCACCGGCTGGTGCAGGCGGCCACCATGGCCAGGCCGCGGCCGCCTTCGGCCATCAGGTCGAGGGCACCGGGCGCTGGCACCGACGGGCCGCCGTCATCGGTGACCGCGACCCGGGCCACTCCGTCGCGCGGGCGTTCGACTTCGACGGTGAACACGCCGCCGTTCCCCGAGGCGGTGTGCGCAATCGCGTTGGCGCAGAGCTCCGACACGCACGTCATGAGCGTTTCCCTGGCCGGGCACCCGGCCAGCACTTCGTTCACGAACCCGCGGGCCTCACGCACGGACGCGGGCGTACCGCGGAACGTGCGCGCCCACGGGGTCCGGGCGGATCGGACTGGGCCGGTAGGCCGCAAGGAACCCAACGGAAGCACCGGGTAGGCACCTGTCACCGTAGGTCACCCCCTGACAAATAGTTCCTACCCTCAGTGACGCGCAGACGGGCAAAAAGGTTCACACGTGATTTCTTGCCCCTAACCGCCGACGGGGTTAAGTGTCGGTGGCCCCCCGTACACGTTCTTTGCTGTCCGGGGGCCCACCGACCCATTTCGCGGGAAGGCGGGCGGGAGGGCGGCAGGGCGGGAGGCGGAGAGGGCGAGAGGCGGGGAGGCGCGGGGCGGCTTGAAAGATCGCTGGTTAAATCGCTATTTCGTAGCTTTTGGCTCTTCCGTGACGCGGGGGGCGGAGAGAGACTTAGTGGAATCACGGCTAGTGGAGGAGGAGCAGATGGAGCCGGTTCCGGCCAGCGCCCCTGGGCTCAAGCGCTCGCTGTCGGTGTGGGCGGCGGTGGGGCTTTCTATCGCGCTGATGGCGCCGAGCATGGCGGCGAACATCAACCCGCAGGCGGGCGCGACGACTGCGGGCCGGGCGGTGCCGCTGACCTTCCTCATCGCGGCCGTCGGCGTGCTGCTCGTGGCCTACTCCTTCGTCCGGCTGTGCCAGTACTTCCATCATTCGGGTTCGGTCTACGCGTTCGTCGGGGCGACCCTCGGGCCGCGGACCGGGGTGGTCGCGGGCTGGGGGCTGCTCGGCACCTACACCTTCTATGCCGTCGTCACCTCGACCGCGGCCGGCATCTTCGGCACCNNGCACCGCGTTCCTGCAGGCCGTGGGGATCTGGAAGAACCCGCCCTCGTGGGCGCCGTTCGTGCTGCTCGCGGTGGCGCTGGTGCTGTCGCTGCTGCTCGCCGTGATGCCCGCCAAGCGCGGCGCCGGCGTCCTGCTGTCCGTCGAGGGCACCACGGTCGCGCTGATCCTGATCGTCACCGCGGTGGTGCTGGTCCGGC
>PMST01000229.1:2902-3034 GCA_003168295.1 Actinomycetota bacterium | reverse complement strand
GCCTGAAGCAGCGCGGCTACCGTGAACTTCGGGTCCGGCATTTCGGTGATCTCGGCCGGGTGCAGCTCGGCGCGGCGGACCTGCCGCGGGCGGCGGACCCGGACGAGCACGCGGCGGTGCTGGCCTGCGTCC
>PMST01000229.1:0-2877 GCA_003168295.1 Actinomycetota bacterium | reverse complement strand
CCTGACATGCCTGGGGCACCTGGCAGGCAGAGCAAAGCCGCCGGCACGCCGAATGGAGCGCTGCGGATGCCGGACGGGGAGGCGCCCGGTGGGCCGCCCGGAACTCAGGTCGGGGCGGCGGGTATCCCGCTGGGCGAGTTCGCCCTGCTGGACGTGGATCGGCGGCGGCGGACCGGCGTCCCGGAAGTGGTTTTCGGCGAAGGCAAGACGTCCGAGCAGATCTTCGCGCTGCTGGCCGAGTTGCGGGCCCGCGACCCGGAGGCACCGGCCCTGGCCACGCGCTGCTCCGCCGACGTCCTGGACGGGGCGGCCACCCGTTTCCCTGGCGAAGCCGTACACGCCGATCACGTCGCGGGAACGGTCGCCGTCGGGACCCTGCCGCCCGCGCGCGGCCACGTGCTGGTCGTGACGGCCGGCACCACGGACCTGAAAGTGGCCAGGGAATGCGCGGCGACGCTGGCCGTGCTGGGCGTCCGCGCGGATGTCCTCGCCGACGTGGGCGTGGCCGGGCTCGGGCGGCTGCTGTCCCGGCTAGACCAGCTGCGCGCCGCCGAGTGCGTGGTGGTCGCGGCCGGGATGGACGGTGCCCTGCCGAGTGTGGTCGCCGGACTGGTCAGCGCGCCGGTGATCGGCGTGCCGACCAGTGTCGGCTACGGCGTCGCCGCAGGCGGCCTGGCCGCGGCGGCCAGCATGCTCGCCTCCTGCAGCCCGGGCCTGGTCGTGGTCAACATAGACAACGGGTTCGGGGCAGCCGCGCACGCGGCCAAGATCATCCGCGCGGTTCACCGGTGACGGGCCGGCCGGGCGCGGCCTACATCGACGCGACCGCGGGCGTGGCCGGCGACATGCTGCTGGCCGCCCTGCTCGATGCGGGCGCCGACGTGGAGCGGGTGCGCCGAGCCATTGCCTCACTCGGCGTGCCCGGTCTCGGGCTGCGGACCGAGGCCGCCCGCCGGGGCGGCCTCGCGTGCCTGCGGGCCGTGATCACCACGCCGGCGGCGGCCGACCGCGAGCGGCACCTCGCCGACGTGCTCGGGCACGTCGGCGCCAGCGACCTCCGCCCGGCCGGGAAGGATCTCGCCACCCGGGTCTTCGGGCTGCTGGCCGAGGCGGAGGGGGCGGTGCACGGCGCGCCGCCCGAAGACGTGCACTTCCACGAGGTGGGTGCGTTCGACGCACTGGCCGACGTGGTGGGATCGGCGGCCGCACTGGAGGATCTGGGACTGCTGCGGCCCGGCGCGGTGGTTCGCTGCTCGGCCCTGGCCGCCGGAAGCGGATTCGTCACCAGCGCGCACGGCCGCCTTCCGGTGCCGGCTCCCGCCGTCCTGCGTATCGCCGCCGCGGCCGGCCTGGACCTGGCCAGCGGCGACCTGACCGGTGAGCGCACCACCCCGACCGGCGCGGCCCTGCTCGCGGCGGCGGCCACACCGGGCGGCTTTCCCGCCATGACGGTACGCGCGGTGGGCACCGGCGGCGGCGGCCGGGACACCCCGGACCGGCCCAACATCACCCGGGTGGTCGTCGGGGCGTCCGGCGCGGAGCGTGACCTGCGCGAGGGCGACGTGACCGTCGTCGAGAGCACCGTCGATGACCTCGACCCCCGGCTGTGGCCATCGGTCCTTCAAGCGGTCCGGGCGGCCGGCGCGTGGGACTGCTGGTGTACCCCGATCGTCGGCCGGCACGGCCGCCCGGGGCAGGTCCTCACCGCCCTGTGCGCTGAACCGGTCTTTTCCGCCGTGGCCGACGCGATTTTCGCCCACACCGGGACGCTCGGCGTCCGCTGGTCCCGGATGAACCGGCTGACCGCCTCCCGGACGTCGGTGCCGGTGGAAGTCGGACCGCCGGGCCGCAGCCAGGTCGTTACGGTCAAGGTGGCCGACACCACAGCTGGCCTCGCGGACTTCGGAACGGCCACGGCCGAGCTGGCCGAGGCGGAAGCCGCCGCCCGGGCCCTGGGCTGGCCGGTGCGGGCCGTCTGCGAGGCCGCCGTCGCGCGGTACCGCGCCCAGGCGGCAGTGCCGCGGTTACCTCGCCTACTCGCCCGCATCGCCTCAGGTCCGCATCGTGGCCGCGACGCCGCGCCTGCGGGCAGATCTGATCTCGTAGGCCAGCGCGATGATGGTGATCGCGAGAAGTGCGGCCAGCGGGAGAAGGAACGACGCGAAGTCTGGTCGCAGCGGCGCCTGAGCCGCAGAGTGCGTGAACACCGACAGGTCGATCGCCGGGGCCACGAGCCGCGGCAGGGCGATGGCGCACGCGGCCGCCGCTACGGCCGAGGCGGCGATCGGGGGGATCACCTCAACCGCGGCGAGCCGGACCCGCTGCCCTTCCGTTAGCCCCATCGTGGCCAGCCGCGCCGTGGTCAGCTCCCGGTCCGCCGCGCCGAGCGCCAGCTCAAGCAGCATCACGGCGAGCGCCAGCGCGGCGGCGGCGGCGATGGCCAGGGTGAACAGGAGAAATGTGCCCTGCTGGAGCGGTGCCCCGGTCAGCTCCTGCAGCGCGAGGGACCTGGTGGTGATGATCGGGGCGTCGGCACCCGGCATGGTCGCCTGCACCGCGGCATTGAGCCTGGTCATGTCGATCGATGGCCCGGTGAGCAGCATCAGGTTCACCGGCGGCTCGCTGACGCCGCGAATCGCTGACCTTGGCAGCACGATAAACGCGCCGCCGCCCGGCAGCGCCGGGGTGGACCGCAGTTCGCCGGAGACCTGGACGCGCAGCGCCGGAAGGCCCCCCTGAGCGAAGATGGTGCTGGCTGTCCGCCGGCCAAGGTAACCGGCCGCCTGGGGGGACGCCAGCACCGGGATCGCGCCCTGACCGCGGGTTCGGGTGAGCAGAGCGGGACGGACCCCAGAGAACCCCTCCGTCGAGGCGACC
>PMST01000319.1 GCA_003168295.1 Actinomycetota bacterium | reverse complement strand
GTGCCCGCGTGGATCCAGGTGAACCGCGCGGTGCTGCCGGAGATCGGGTAGGTGGAGCCGAGCTCGGCGTAGATCAGCGCGACGCCGATGAGCAGGATCACGCCGATGATCCACGAGACGATGGCCGCGGGCCCGGCGGCCTCGGACGCGTTCAGCGTGCCAAGCAGCCAACCGGAGCCGATGACCGAACCGGCCGAGACCATAAACAAGGGAAGCAGCCCGACGTCCCGCCTTAGTCTAGGCGGTACCTCCGAGAGGTCTTGACTCATTCCCGTGTCCTTCCAGTGAGTTCACCGTGTCGTCCGGTGAGCGATGGCCGGCGGATCCGGTACGGCTCCGCTATTGAAAAGATGCAGAATCGTTGCGTTTCGCTGGGGGCCACCGCCTTATCCAAGCGGTCTACCAGACGATACGTGGCAGAACTGTAGCACCGGTTGGTACAAAAGTCGCCTATTGACTTACCGATATTTTCCGTTCGCTTAGGCTCAATGCGCCACCTCATCGGCTGCTTCCGCCCTTCTCGCCGCGGGCGTTACTCAACCGAGCGAAGTGTTAACGCCACTGCAACATCCGGCGACGCCTCGCTCACAATGTGGGCTCGATATAACTGGTCTCACGGATACTCTTATTCACCAATTGGGTCTTGCCGGGCGGGCCGGTGCAGGGCCAGGACGTGCTCGTGGGTTTCGCGCTCGGCGACCAGCCGGGCCTGCCCGTCCCGGCAGAACACGATCGGCGGCCGCAGGGCGCCGTTGTAGTTGTTCGCCAGCGTGTAGGTGTACGCGCCGGTGACCGGCATGACCACCAGGTCGCCGACGGCCGGCGCCGGCACCGCCAGGCCGGCCACCAGCCGGTCACCCGACTCGCACTGCCGCCCGACCAGGTCCACCACCTCATCCGGCGCGGCGGCCATGCGGGTCGCGATCGCCGCCTCGAACGGCTGGCCGGTGAGCGCGGCGTCGAGGTTGTCGGCCATGCCGCCGTCGACCGCGACGAACGTGCGGCCGGTGCGCTTGACCGTGGTCACCCGGTACAGCGTCACGCACGAACGGGCGACCAGCGAGCGGCCCGGCTCGATGACGAGCCTGGCGCCGGCCGGCAGGTACGCGGCCGCGGCCGCGGTGAGGGTGTCGAGGTACTGCTCGACCGTCGGGGCCTCATCCTGGAGCGTGTATCGGACCCCGAGACCGCCGCCGACGTCGTAGACGTCGAACGTGCCGAGCGCGGCGACCGCCTCCACCGCACGGGCGAACGGCTCGGTAGCCAGGATCTGCGACCCGATGTGCAGGTGCAGCCCGTCCAGCTGGAGCCGGGAGTTGGCCCGGATCCGGGCGATGGCCTCGCGCGCCTGGTCGGCCGGCAGGCCGAACTTGGAGTCGTCGCCGCCGGTGGACTGCGATTCGTGGGTTTCCGGAGAGATCCCGGGGATGATCCGGACCAGCACCCGCTGCGGGCCCGCGCCCGGGGCCTGCTGGCTCGTCAGCTGATCCAGACGGTCGATGTCGTCGAAGTTGTCGACCACGATTGTCCCGACGCCGGCCTGCAGCGCCATCGTCAGCTCCGCGGTGGTCTTGGCGTTCCCGTGCAGGTAGAGGCGTTCGGGCGGGACGTTCGCGGCCAGGGCCATCACGAGCTCGCCGGCCCCGGCCACGTCGATGGCCAGTCCCTGAGCCTTCATGAGCTGGTAGGCCGCCAGGCAGGGGAACGATTTGGACGCGAAGACCACCTCGGAGCTCGGGTGCCGGGCCGCGAGGCCGTCACGCAGGCGGCGAGCCTGGTTCCGGAGCCCCGCCTCGTCGACGATGTACGCGGGTGTCCCGAACCGTTCGGCGAGTCCGGCGACGCCGACGCCGCCGATGACGAGCTCTCCGTCCGCAGTGACCGAGCTGTGTTCGGGAAAGAGCGGGAGCAGGTCCTGACCGCGGTCGCGAACCGAGCGAGTCTTCATCGGCTGAAACTAGCGCGGACCGGGGCCGGTGGCTAGACAGGGGCTCGCCGCGCGCCGGAGACTGGCAAGATGACAGTGACCGCAGCGGAGTTCGATGAACTGGTCAGCCTGCTGCGCGGGTTCGTCCGGCGCGAGGTGATGCCCGCCGAGGTTGGCATCGACTCCTCAGACGAGATCCCGGCCCGGCTGATCGAGCAGGCCAAGGAGATGGGCCTGTACGGCTACGCGCTGCCCGTCGAGTACGGCGGCCTGGGCCTGTCGGTGGAACAGCAGGTGCGGGTGGCCATCGAGCTGGGCTATACCAGTCCCGCGTTCCGGTCGCTGTTCGGCACCAACAACGGGATCGCCGGCCAGGTTCTCGTCTCGGCCGGGACCGAGCAGCAACGCAAGCAGTGGCTGCCCCGGCTGGCCTCCGGCGAGGTGGTCGCGTCGTTCGCGCTGACCGAACCGGAGGCGGGATCTGATCCAAGCCGGCTAGCGACGACCGCGCGGCTAGACGGGGACGGCTGGGTCATCGACGGCCTCAAGCGCTACATCACCAACGCTCCGGCCGCCGACGTGTTCATGGTGTTCGCGCGCACCGACCCGCAGGCGCCGCCGGGCAAGGGCATCGGCGTGTTCGTCGTGCCGGCCCGCACCGACGGGGTAGCGGTGGCGGCCCGGGATCACAAGATGGGCCAGGCCGGGGCCTGGACCGCCGACGTCGCGTTCACCGGCGTCCGGGTGCCGGCCGACGCGCTGGTCGGAGAGGCGGCTCAGGCCGGTTACGCCACCGCCATGCGGAGCCTGGCGCACGGACGGCTGACCATCGCGGGCGTCTGCGTGGGGGTCTGCGCCCGGCTGATGGACGAGAGCGTCGCGTACGCCAAGGAACGCACCCAAGGCGGCCACCCGATCGGTGAGTACCAGCTGGTCCAGGCGATGCTGGCCGACTCCCAGACCGAGTACCTGGCAGCCCGGGCCCTGGTGCTCGACGCGGCCGCGCAGTACGACGCGGGCACCGACCGGCGGCTGGCCCCGTCGGCGGCGAAGTACTTCGCCAGCGAGGCCGTCGGCCGGATCGCCGACCGCGCGGTCCAGATCCACGGCGGGTCCGGNNGGCACCAGCCAGATCCAGCAGCTCGTGATCGCCCGGGAACTGCTCAGGTAGCGGGTTCGCCAGGTCACCTGGTTGATATAAGGGGCTAACGTCACCGACATCGGGACGTGGGACGGTATCTGGGGTGACGGGTACGTATGGGGACTGGCGCGGACATGTGATCGTCTGCGGGCTTCGGGGGGTCGGGCTCCGTATCGTGGAGCAGCTGAGCCTATCCGGGGTCCCGGCGGTGGTCATCGACGACGACCCGGACGTGCGCCTGGCCCGGATCCTGGTCAGCTGGGGCGTGCCGCACGTCTCCGGGAGCTCACGGGTCGCGGAGACCCTCACCGGGGCCGGGCTGGCCGGGGCCGCGGCGGTGATCTGCGCGGCCGAAGATGACCTGTACACGCTGGAGACGGCGCTGCTGACCCGCCAGCTCCGCGAAGACGTGCGGGTGGTCGCGCAGCTGGGGAACCCCGCCGTGGGCCGGGCGCTGGCCCAGGTCGGGGTGGAGGTGCTTGATGTCGCCGGGCTGTCGGCACCGTCGGTGGTCGAGGCCTGCCTGCGGTCAAGCGCGCAGGAAATCATCCTGTCCGGCGAACGTTTCACCGCCGCGTGGACCTCGGTCCCCCGGGCCGCCAGTCTGCGCGAGCTGTACGGCGCGCTGGCGCCGATCGCTGTCGTCCCCGCCTCCGGCGACGACGTCGTGGTCTGCCCTGGCCGTGACGTCCAGGTCACGGCGGGGGACAAGGTTATGGTGATCGGCACGCCTGAGGAGCTGCAGAAGGCCAACGTGAGCGCGCACACCGGCGTGAGCGGGCATCGCGGCGGGCCGGGAAGTCCGCTGGGCGCCGTGGCGCCCCGGCGGGCCTGGCATCTCGTGCTTTCGCTGCTGCACGCCGCGGACCGGCGGCTCGTGCTGGCCATGGCCGCGCTGGTCACGGTGCTGATCGGCGCCACCGTCGTGCTGCGGCTGGCCTACCAGCTCACCAGCACGCAGCATCTCTCGGTGCTTGACGCCCTGTACTTCACCGTGGAGACGATCACCACCGTTGGCTACGGTGACTTCTCCTTCCGCGGTCAGGCCCCGTGGCTGATGGCCTGCGCGGTCGGCCTGATGCTGGCTGGCGCCTTGTTCGTGGCGGTCTTCTTCGCCCTGCTCACCAACGTGCTCGTCAGCCGCCGGATCGAGGAATCGCTCGGCCGACAGCAGATCACCGGGCTGACGGGGCACGTCCTGGTCATCGGCCTGGGCGCGGTCGGCATGGGGGTCGTCAAGCAGCTGGCCGCGGCGGGCCGCGACATCGTGGTCGTGGAGAAGAGCGAGCACAACCGCCACCTTGGACAGCTCCGCGCGCTCGGCGTGCCTGTGGTCATCGCCGACGCCACGCTGCCGGAGACCCTGGAGTCGGTCCGGCTCACCAGCGCCTCCGCCGTGGCCGTCGTGACCAGCGACGACCTCGCCAACCTGGAGACCGGCCTGGCCGTACGCGACCAGCTCGGCGCGCGCTGGCAGACCACGCCGGTGGTGCTCCGGATCTTCGACCCGCAGCTCGCCCGCTCGGTGAAAAGCAGCTTCGGGTTCACCATGGTCCGGTCGACCGCGGCGCTGGCCGCACCGTGGTTCGTGGGCGCGGCGCTCGGCCTGGACGTGCTGAGCACGTTCTACGCCGGCGACGTACCGCTGCTGGTGGCCCGGCTGACCGTCACCCCCGACGGCGGGCTGCACGGGGTGGCCATGCACGACCTGGGGGCCAGGACCCGGGTGCTCGCGCTGCGGCGCGCCGCCGACAAGCTGATCCTGGAACACCCGCCCCGGCGCAACACCCGGTTCCGGCCCGACGACGAGGCCTACCTGATCGGCCCGTACGACGAACTGCTCACCGTCCTGCGCCGTGACCGGCCGTCACCGCAGGCACCAGGGCCCGTTCCGTCGGATGTCTGGGTGGCGGATTCCGGATCACCTGCGGCGGCTACTCCCTAGCCCGGACCCGGTTACGTCCTATTTGGCCGAACGACGGTGGTTTTGCGCTCCAGACGATACTGTCACCGCTAACCTGACGGGCGCCGGCCGGCTTAAAGGCAGGCGAGCCGGGTAAACGCGGCGGTAATCGCGGCACGGAGGCATTCATGACAAAGGCGTCGGCACATTCCTTCTACCGGCTTTCCGCGCGGCTGCGCGGCATCTTGGTGCTCGTCGCCGCGCTGGCGCTGGCCGGCGGGGCGGCGACCGCGGCGACGGCCGCGGCGGCGACGGCACCCCCGTATAGCTGCACCCCCAACGGCCCGGCCGGCAGCCAGAGCGTGTACGGCACCTTCGGCGACGCCAGCGTGATCGGGTGGGCGGGCAACAGCCAGGGGGTGGTGGCGTGCCTGGGCGGCAGCTTCTGGGTGGACACCAGCGGGCCGGACGGGGGGCCGGGCAGCGCCAGCACGGCGGCCGTGACCGGCACCACGTACGGCTACGGCGTCTACGACGACAGCCCGACCACCTGGACGAACGCCGACGGTTACCTGCCCGCGCTGGTGACGACGTTCCACCGGAGCGGCGCCACGATCTCGATCACCAACTTCGGCGACGACGTGACCATCGGCGGGAACGCCTACGTGATCATCTACAGCCGGGTTTCCGTGACCAACCCCACGGCCAGCACGGTCAGCATCGACCCGCAGGCCTCGGCCGGGCTGATCCCGCTGAACTCGGCGCCGGACGCGGTGCCGGCGCACAGCACGGTGAACCACGACTACGCGGTGCCGTCGGACACGTTCGGGGGCAGCTACGCGTACCCGTCGTCGAGTGCCATCGTGGCGGCGGGCGGGTTCGACCAGCACTTCGCGCACATGCGGTCGTACTGGAACGGCCAGCTGGCCGGGATCGCGCAGATCACCCAGCTGCCCGACGCCAGCCTGATCAACGCCTACAAGACGGGCTTCATCTACACCCAGATCATCCGTTCCGGCGATGAGCTCAAGACCGGCGCCAACGGCTACGACAAGGAATTCAGCCACGACGTCATCGGCATCCTGGCCAACCTGTTCACCCAGGGCTACACCAGCAACGCGCACGGGCTGCTCGACCGGGCACGGTACGTGATCGGCACCCAGACGCAGTATGACGACGGGGTGTGGACCTATCCCTGGGTGTGGGCCATCTACCTGCTGAAGACCGGCGACCTCAGCTTCGTCAAGGCCAACTTCGACACCGAGGGGTCTGCGGGCGCGACCGAGCCGAGCATCGAGGACACCGCGCACCTGATCGCCACCGACCGCACCGGGCCCGGCGGGATCATGGAAGAGACCAACGACATCGACGCCAACGGCTACTGGACGATCGACAACTACGAGGCGCTGATGGGCCTGTGGGCTTACCACTGGCTGGCCCAGCAGGTCGGCAACACCAGCCAGGCGACCTGGGCCGCGTCACAGTATTCTCACCTGCTGGCGGCGACCAACAAGACGCTGGACGCGACCATCTCGGCTAGTCACCTGAACTACCTGCCCTGCTCGATGACCGAGCCGAACACCGACAACCGCTGTGTCAACGCCGAGGACGCCAACTGGGCGGCACCGTTCCTGTTCGGCCGGTGGGCCTGGGACGGCTACCTGTTCGGCGCGCCGCAGAGCGGGCCCGGGATCTCGCTGATCGACGCCACGTACTCCTACGGATTCGCCCGGCTGGCCGGGAAGCTGCCGCCAGATACGTTCGGCGGGTATCCGACGCAATACTGGAGCACCGCCTACAACGCCGGCTACGGCGAATGGGGCCTGGCCAGCAACGACTACCGGGACCAGGGCATCTTGTCCTACCAGTTCATGGTCGCGGACGGCCAGAGCGGACCGTACTCCTGGTGGGAGAGCCAGCAGTTCCCGAACCCCGGTTCGCCCTGGACCGGCACCCACCCCGAAGCCGGCAACGGCTCGTCGCCGCACGCCTGGGGCATGGCCAACGCCAACATGGTGCTGCTCGACTCGCTGGCCGCCCAGCGGTCCGACGGCAGCCTGATCGTGGGCCGAGGCGTGCCGGACTCCTGGGTCAGCAGCGGGCAGGTCATCAGCCTGGCGAACTTCCCGACCACCGACGGGCGGCACCTTGGGCTCTCGGTCCGGACCAGCGGTAACGCGGTAACGCTGACGCTGACCGGCGATCAGCCAGCCGGCCCGGTGCTGTTCCAGCTGCCGGCTTTCGTGAACAACATCGCGCACGCCAGTGCGGGCACGGTCAACGAGAAGACCGGGACGGTCACGCTGGGCACGACCGTTACCTCCGTCACCGTCCAGCTGACCCACGCCGAATCGGCCAGCTGAGCCTGGGCACAAGGATCGTGGATCGGAGCCTCCCTGATCAGGGAGGCTCCGATCCACGGTGATGAGGCGGCTACGACGTGCGTGCGGGCCGCGCAATGGGGGCGAGCCAGGTGAGGATCAGCTCGGCGACGACGAGGATTACCGCCAGAGCGGTGACCGCCGGGCCGAGGACGGCCAGGCTGGTGGCGCCGATGAGCAGGCCGATGAGGGCGGACAGGCCCGCTCCCCCGGCGGCGGCCGCGCCCACCTGCCAGGCGATGACGTGCCCGGCGCTGCGCTCGCCGAGGCGGACCGGGGTCAGCGAGATCAGGGCGGGGAAGACACCGGCCAGGGCGCCGCCGAGCACGACGAAGCCGATCACGGTCACCACGGTGCCGGGCTGCCACCAGATAGCGGCGGCGCCAAGCACGGCGACCGCGCTGCCCCACCGCACCACGGCCTGCGGCGGTACCGGGCGGGGCGCCAGGGCCAGGCCGATCCGCACGGCGGTCAGCGCGCCCCAGTAGCCGAAGGTGGCCAGGCCGGTGACCCCGGCCGACAGGTTCAGGTGGCCGCGGCAGAAACTCGCCTCCCACTGCCCGGCGCCGACCTCAAGCCCGGTGTAGACGAAGAAGACGCCCATGCCCGCGGCCACCACCGCGCGGTACCGGCGCCGGGACCATCCGGCGGCCGGGTCCGGCGCCGCGGCGGCCGCCGACCCGTCCGGCGCCACGGGCGGGCCGTAGCGCTGCCGCTGGCGCAGCCAGAAGCCGGCCACGACCAGGTCCAGGATGACCAGGGCCGCGTAGGCAGGCCGCCAGGAGCCAGTAAGGATAGCCGCGGTGATGACCAGCGGACCGAGCGCCGTGCCGATACCGTAGGCGCCGTGCAGGAGGTTCAGCAGCCGCTGCCGGCCGGTCAGGGCCACCGCCGTGTTCAGGCCGCCGTCCATCATGCCGGCCGCCGCGCCGGTCAGGACGGCCACGGCCAGCACGAGCCAAAGCCCGGGGGCCAAGGCGAAGCCGGCGTAGCCCGCGGCGGCGGTCAGCCCGGCGACGGTCAGCAGGGCGGCTACGCCCAGTCGCCGGATGAGCCGGCCGACGAACGCGGTGACCAGGACCGATCCTGCCGTGGCGAGAAGCAGGATCAGGCCGAGATCACCGACCGGCGCGCCGAAGGTGACGCGCATCGACGGCCAGGCGGTGCCGAGCATGCCGTCAGGCAGACCCAGGGCCACGAAGCTGCCGAGGCTGAGCACATCGGCGCCGCGGCCAGGGCGGCCGGCCGCGCCAGGACCCGGAAGAACTGACTGACGCGGCTCGCTCATCGCTCCATCCAAACGCACCAGCCTGGGAACCCGCCAATCCAGGCCCCCGCGGGGCCTGGCGCTACTGTTCCCGTTCGCAGGTTCCGCGTCGCCGGGCGGTCAAATTGGGTGCCTCACCTGCGTTGACGCGCGATTCCCAGAGTGTCATCGTGGTGTACCGCCGGGAAATCGTGGGATATCGCCGGAGAAGGGTATGTGAACCATGGCCATGCCGGGCACGGACTCCGATGAGCTCGCCAAATTCGGTTATAAGCAGGAACTTGATCGCTCGCTAGGCCTGTTCTCCTCGTTCGCCGCGGGGTTCAGCTACATCTCGATCATGACCGGGGTGTTCGAGCTGTTCTTCTTCGGCTTCGGCTCCGGCGGGCCGGCGTTCATCTGGACCTGGCCCGCCGTGTTCGCCGGCCAGATGCTGGTCGCGCTGTGCTTCGCCGAGCTGGCCGGGCAGTACCCGCTGGCGGGTTCGGTCTACCAGTGGTCCAAGCAGATCGCCCGGCCCTTCACCTCCTTTTTCGGCGGCTGGATCCTGAGCGTGGGATCGATCGTCACGCTCGCCGCGGTGGCGGTCGCCTACCAGGTCGTGGCCCCGCAGATCTCGGCCGCCTTCGAGATCATCGGCAGCAGGTCCGACATCGGCGAGGTCGCGACGCCCGGGGGCGCCAAGAACGCCCTGCTGCTGGCCGCGGGCCTGGTGGTCTTCACCACCATCATCAACATGATCGGCGTCAAGCTGATGGCGCGGATCAACAACTTCGGCGTCATGGCCGAGCTGATCGGCGTCTCGGTGCTGATCATCTTGCTGGCCGTGCACATCCGCCGGGGCCCGGGCGTCATCTTCGACACGTTCGGCACCGGCAAGGGTTATCCGTGGGGTTACTTCGGTGCCTTCCTGGTCGCCGGGCTGATGAGCGCCTACGTGATGTACGGGTTCGACACCGCCGGGTCGCTGGCCGAGGAGACCGTGGACCCGCGCAAGCACGCGCCGCCCGCGATCATCCGGGCGCTGACCGCCGCCGGGATCGCGGGTCTGCTTGTCATCTTGTTCGGTGAGATGTCGGTACCCAACATCCACGCCCCCCAGCTCGGCACCTCCGGGCTGCCCTACCTGGTCAAGTCGACGCTCGGCGGCACCACGGGCGACGTGTTCCTGGTGGACTCGCTGATCGCGATCACCGTGTGCGCACTGGCCGTGCACACCGGGGGCATCCGGATGATCTTCACGATGGGCCGTGACGGGCGGCTGCCATTCGCCTCGGCCATCGCCCGGGTGCACGGCCGGTCCAAGACGCCGCTGGTCCCCTCCATTGTCATCGGAGTGCTCACCCTCCTCCTGCTCGTCCTGAACGTCGGCAACCAGCGAGCGTTCTTCGTGCTCACCTCGGTCGCGATCATCATGTTCTACCTGGCCTACCTGTGCGTCACCGGGCCGCTGCTTATCGCGCGGCTCCGCGGCCGGTGGCCGTCGGCCGAGCACGGCCCGTACTTCTCGCTGGGCCGGTGGGGGCTGGTGGTCAACCTGCTGGCCGTCGTCTTCCAAGTCGGCGTCATGATCAACCTGGCCTGGCCGCGTCCGGCCGTGTACGGCGGCGGCGCCTGGTACTTCCAGTGGGGGGCGTTCACCTTCACCGGCGGGCTCGGCCTCGTCGGCGTGATCTACTACCTGGTGAAGCACCAGGGCCGGGAGACGAGTGTCCTGGCCGAGCACCGGGCCGATACCACCCTCGCGACGGCCGGTGTCGGCGACGAACTCACCTGACCCCCGGGGGGACGTCGCCGGTTTCCTCGGCTCGCACCCGCCGTTCGACACGGTCGAGCCGGACGAGCTGGCCAGGGTCGCCGCCGTGACCCAGACGGAGGTCAGCCCCGCCGGAAAGACGATCTTCTCGCAGGGCGCGGGGCCGGTCGAGTACCTGTGGATGGTCCGGTCCGGCTCGGTCGAGATCCGCCATGACGGGCGGATACTCGACCGGCTCGGCCCAGGCGAACTGTTCGGGCACGCATCGATGATCTCCGGGCTGCCGACCGGGTTCGAGGCCCGGGCGGGCGAGGACACCGTCTGCTATCGCATCCCCGCGGACGTCGTCCGGCCGCTGCTCGCGCGGCCGGACGTGCTCCGGTTTGTCGCGCGGTCGATCGTGGCCCGGACCGGGGTCGCCGTGTCGCCTGAGGCTGGGGCCGCTGGGTCCGACCCGCTGGAGCAGCGCGCCGCGACGCTGATCCGGATGGCGCCGCTGCTGTGCCGCGGCAGCGAGCCGATCCGCGAGGCGGCGAAACGGATGACCGCCGAGGGCGCGAGCGCCGTGTTGGTCCGCACCGGTACCGGTGGGCAAGCCCGGTTCGGGATCGTGACCGATCGCGACCTGCGTTCCCGGGTGATCGCGCCGGGCCTCAGCCCGGATGCGCCGGTCTCGGCCATCATGACCGACCCGGCCTACACCGTGAGCGCCGACCGCCTGGGCGGCGACGTCCTGCTCGACATGCTCGAGCGCGGGGTGCATCACATCCCGGTGCTTTCCCCGGCCGGCCAGGTCCTCGGCGTGATCGACGATGGCGACCTGGTGGCGGCGGAGGCGCGCAGGCCGTTTCTGCTGCGCCGCGCGATCGACCTGGCGGCGAGCCCGGCGGAGCTGGCGGCCACCGCGGCCGGCCTGAACCCGGTGATCATCTCGCTGCACGACGCGCGAGCGCCGGCCGAGCACGTGGCGGCGGTCCGTTCGGTCGTGCTTGACGCTCTGACCCGGCGGCTGGTCGATCTGGCGGTCCAGGAGGCCGGCGATCCGCCGGCGCCGTTCACCTGGTTCGCGCTCGGCAGCCTGGCGCGGCGGGAGGTGATGCCCTCCTCCGACGTCGACAGCGCGCTTGCCTGGCGGGACTCCGCGGCTGATCCTGAGGTCCGCCGGTACCTGGCCCGGGTGGCCCGCACGGTGGAGGACGGCCTGCGGGCGTGCGGTATCCGGCCCGATGCCAACGGCGCGAGCGCAGCCAGCCCGCTGTTCGCGCGGTCGCTGGCCTCCTGGCGCGCGGTCGCGCGGAGCCTGGCCCAGGATCCGACCCAGGAGCAGGCGCTGATCCTGGTGTCGGTGATCACCGACAACCGTCCGGTCTGGAGCACCGGTCCTGCAGGTCCCGGGGGTCCCGGGGGTCGCGGGGTCTGGGCCGTGGACGGGCTGTGGGAGGCGCGGGCCCGGCCCGGGCCGGAGTTGCTGCGCCTGCTGGCCCGGTTCGCCCTGTCGTTCCGGCCCCCTACCGGGTTCCTGCGCGATTTCGTCGTCGAGCATTCGGGCGAGCGCCGGGGACAGCTCGACATCAAGCACGGCGGGCTGATCCCGATCGTCGACCTGGCCCGCTGGGCCGGGATGGCCGCCGGTCTGGCGAGTGCCTCGACCATGGAGCGGCTGCGGGCGGCCGAGTCGGCCGGGACGCTGGAAAGTGCGCAGGCGCGCACGTTGATGGAGGCCTTCGACTTCATCTTCTCGCTGCGCCTTGATCATCAGGTAGAACAACTGCGGCGCGGCGAGGAACCTGATGACTTCATCGACCCCAAGACGCTGAACCCGCTGGCCCGGTCCTATCTCAGGGAGGCGTTCCGTGCCGTGGCCTCGGTGCAGTCGGGCCTGGCGAACGAGCTGGCGCTGGGAATCCGGTGAGCTGTTTCCTGGCACCACAGCGGAACGTCAGAGCTAGGCTAAGTTTCCACGACGAAGGGGTCGCGACGGGTTCTAAGGGGTGGGGACAGATTGACTATTACCGCACGGCCAGCGCCCAATGCCGCGCCTGTCCGGCTTAAGGTCCGCCAGAACATCGACACGCTCAGTGCCACGGAACTCGCTGACTTCCGCCGGGCCATCAAGGGCGCCATGGCGCTCAACGATAACCGCGGCTATGAATACTTCGCCGGGTGGCATGGCGTGCCGCTCGGCTGGTGCCAGCATCACGACCCGCTCTTCCTACCCTGGCACCGGGCCTACCTGTACTGGCTCGAGCTGGCGCTGCAGTCCCAGGTGCCCGGCGTGACGCTGCCGTGGTGGGACTGGACGAAGGGGACGACGATCCCGGCGGCCTACACGGTCGCGCAGGTGGACGGATCCGACAACCCGCTGGCGAAGGCGGAGATCAAGGTCTTTGGCACCGCCCATCAAGACGGCTGGCCGACCGAGACTTCCCGCGACCCCGGGGAGTTCCCGGAGGTGCCGGGACCGCCTTATCAGCAGGAATGGGCCCACGCCATGCAGGCCGACAACTACACCGACTTCAGCCAGCGGATCTGGACCGTGCACGACACCCTGCACGTCTGGGTCGGCGGCACCATGAGCGAGGTCGACTTCGCCGCCTACGACCCGGTTTTCTTCGCCCACCACGCCAACGTCGACCGGGCCTGGCGGATCTGGCAGTCCGCTCATCCCGGGGCTAATCCCCCCGCTGACATCCTCGACGTGTCGCTGCAGACCGACCCGGCCATGAAGGTGCAGACGACGCTTGACGTCCGCAACCTGGGGTACGAATACGCCGGAACGCAATCGACAGTTCCCGGGAGCGCGTGATGCAGCGCTGGACTTCGCAGGCCATCGCCCTGCCCCCGCGGACCAGCTGGCAGCGGGCCGACCTGGAGTTCGAGGGCGTCGAGCATGACGGCCCGTCCTTCGTCATTCACGTGTTCCTCAACAACGCCGACGCCACCGAGGCGACTCCGCGTACCCCGGAACAGAACTACGCCGGCTACCTCACCGTCTTCGCTCACGGGGACTGCTGGGGCGACGTAGGCCACTGCGACATTCCCGGGCCGGTCAGCGCGTTTGACCGGCGACCGCCGCATCCCCTGGTGCCATTCGATGCCACGCTGGAAATATCGGGTCCGCTCACGGCCCTGCCCGAGGACACCAGCGAGTTCACTGTGACCGCGCTGGCGTTCAACAAGGCGGGGGATGACACGGGCGTGTTCCGGTTCAAGCAGCTGACGTTGCTCACGTATGCCTGACCTGGACGAGCCCGGCCGGATCCGGGAGATCCTAATCCAGGTAGCGCTGGCCAGGAAAAGACCGGGCGGGTGCTGAACCGATCTGGCCTGTCCCACGTGATCGTAGTGGAGTAGTTTCTTTCGGCTGGCCGCCGCTGGGCGCTCTCACCGCGATAAGCCAGCACTCGTCACTTCGCCGCGCCCGCGCGGCAGTTCAGCGTCAAGGTCAGCTGACCGACGCATCCTCAGGACTCCGGCCGTGGCCCGGGAGCGCGGGCCACGGCCGGCCCAGACACAGGGGCGGCCGCGTCACCCTCAGGCGGCACGAACGTCGGCGACCGGGGAATAGTGCGAGGCGTCTCCGGTGACCGAGTAGCTGTGCTGGCCGTCGATGCCGGCCGGGATGTCGCCGGCCACGGTGACCCGGTTGAGCCGCCGGGGCAGGTCGTCGTAGTTGTCGATGGCGTAGTGCTGGGTGATCCGGTTGTCGAACAGCACCAGCTGGCCCGGCTCCCAGGACACCCGCAGGATGTTCTCCGGCCGGGTCACGTAGTGCTGCAGCAGCCGCAGGATATCCTTCGACTCCCCCGTGGACAGGCCCACGATCCGCTGCGCGAACCCGCCGATGAACAGGCCCCGCTCACCGGTCAGCGGATGCACCCGCACCACCGGGTGAACCGTCTCGTACCTGGTCGAGGTGAATACCGCGCGCCGCGCTCGCTTAGCCTTGTCCAGGCTCTCCGGCGGCACCGCGTAGTCGTAGTCGTTGGTGTGCACCGCCCGCAGGGTGCCGGCGAAGGCGCGCAGCGGCTCGGGCAGGTCGCGGTAGGCCGCGCCGGCGTTGGCGATCATGGTCTCGCCGCCGTAGGGCGGGATGACGATGCTGCGCAGCGTGCTGACCTGCGGCGGGTTGAGCACGAAGGTCACGTCGGTGTGCCAGTGATTTGACCGGCTGTCCTCGCTGTCGACCGGCAGTACGTTCGGCTCGCCGTCGACGGCGGGCACCGTCGGGTGGGCCGAGGTGAGCGGGCCGAAGTAGCGGGCGAAGCGCTGCTGGCCGTCGTCATCGACGCTGATGCCGCGGAACACGAGCGCCTTGTGCTCATTGAGCGCGGCGCGGATCGCGGTCACCGTGTCCGGGTCCAGCTCCAGCGACGGGCTGACGCCGGAGACCTCAGCCCCGATCCGCGCGGTGATCTTGCGGAGGCCGAGCCTGGTTCCGATCGAAGTCGTGGTCATAGGTTAAATATACTAAACCGATCTGTTTAATCGAATATGGCGTGGGTCACAGCCGGGAGCGGGGCGCGCGAACGGGGCGGGGCGGCGTCTTGCTACTTGACCTGGAACGCGGTGAGTCCCTCGGGCGGTTCGGGCTGGACGGCGACGTCGGCCACCTCGGCCAGGCGGGGGCCGCTGTGCGCCCAGGCCACGAGACGGCGGACGTCCTCGTCTGGCCCCTCGAAGACCGCTTCGACCCGGCCGTCCGGGAGGTTGCGCACCCATCCGGCCACGCCGCTGCGCTCGGCCAGCCGATGGCAGGTATCGCGGAAGAAAACGCCCTGGACCCGGCCGGAGATCAGCACCCGATAGCGAACCACAAGGAGACGGTACGCCGCGCGGGCGGGCATGACCGGTGCCGGGGGGACGAGCCAGGGCTCGTTCGGTATAAGAATTTATGTCCGGATGACGGGTGCGTGCAGCCGGGCGTGATTAGTTCCTTTCCGATCCGTGGCATATGGCTAGCAACTATGCTCGCGTGGCATGCGTTTACGTACCGGGAGGTGTCGCACCCGGCGGATCTTTATCAACTAAGGGCCTGGTTTGAGAATGTCAAGATTTGGGTTGATTTCGGGCACGGCTGGTGCGGCGGCACCGGCGTCGTCAGATCCGGCCGCAGCGGACAGCGGCCGGCCAGTTCCGGAACCGCCCCGGTTTCCGCTGCCGGTGATCGGGGTCCTCAGCTACGCGGGCATTCGCGCGCTTGGCCTGGCCATCAGCGCCTTCGTACTGCGGCGCGGTAAATACCAGCTGCGGCACTGGACGCTATTGCGGTTGCTTAGTGCATCCGACGCCGGCCATTACCGGGCCATTGCCGCGCACGGTTACACCTATCCGGCCGGCCAGCTGGCCCACGCCTCGGTCTTTGCCTGGTTTCCCGGCTACCCGGCGGCCATCGACGCGATCGCCTGGCTCCCCGGGGTGAGCCTGATCGCGGCCGGCCTCATCGTGACGGCGGTCGCCGGGACCGCGGCGGCGTGGGGCCTCACCACGCTGGGCCTGAAGCTGACCGGCGATCCGCGGGTCAGCGTGCTCATGGTCGCGCTCTGGGCGATCGCACCCGGTTCGCTGGTGTTGTCTATGGTGTATGCCGAGACGCTGTTCTGCGCTCTGGCCTTCTGGGCTCTGGTCGCGCTGGTCGACCGGCGGTGGCTGACCGCCGCGGGGCTGACGATCGCGGCCGGTACTGTGCGCAGCACCGCCGCGGCCCTGGTCGCGGTGATCGCGGTCGCGGCACTGGTCGCCCTGGTCCAGGCCGGACGCACCCGCCAGCCCATCGCGGCGTGGTGGCGGCCCCTGGTGGCGGCCGTCCTGGCCCCGCTGGGACTCCTGGGTTACCTCGGATACGTGGCCCTGGCGACGCACCGGCTGGACGGATGGTTCTGGGTCGAGAATCACACCTGCCACATGACCTTCGACTGGGGCGTGAGCATGCTGCGGGTGGCGAAGAACATCTTCCTGGAAGGGCCTTCGGTCGCGCAGGTCCTCGTGGTGCTGGCCATCGTCGCCGCGGCCGTGCTCACGCTCTGGAGCCTGACCGAGCGCATCCCCCTCTACCTGCACGCCTACACGCTCGTGGTGGTCGTCATGGCCCTGACGACGAGCGCCAACTGGATCAGCTCCAAACCGCGCTTCCTGCTCCCGGCCGCGCTGCTGGCGCTGCCGCTGGCCCGTCTGGCGGCCCCGCTGCGGACGCCGGTCCTGGTGGGCCTCATCGCCGTGCTGACCGTCGTGTCCACGTGGTTCGGCCTCTATCTCCTGGTCATCACCGGATGGGCGCCATGAGGCCGCGCGGCCAGGCGTAGGTTTAATGGGCTTGGGTGGCCTTCGCAGCCGAATCGCCGAAGGCACCCCCTGATGTCCGGTGAAGCCAAAACGTTACCGAACGTTTTTCACTTCCAGGGCCATCCGTCAGCTCATCCGCTGCGAAACAAACGCGTGACGGAGATCCGTAGCCGACGAAGGCCACGGGATCCGGTTTGGGGTAGGGAAATCAGCATGGGCGAAGTGTGCTTGCGTTCGGTCTATCACAGGCGTCACATGTATCACACGCGCACCTGCAGCCGAAGGTATTCCCTTGCGCCACAAAAAGCGATATGCTCGGCTTTAAAATACTCTAAGTAAGCGTTCGCTTACAATCCGTCAAACTGCCCGGCGTGGCCTTCGCCGTCGGCGACGAGCATGCCAACCAGCCATGGAAAGGATTTGTCATGCCCAGCCAGGATGCCAATCGTCCATCAGAGCAGGCGCGCCGCCTGTCACGGCGTTCCATGCTCCGGGGAGCCGCGACCGCGGGGGCCGCTGGTCTCGCCATCACCGCCATCGGATCGGCGGCCAGCCCGGCCTTTGCCGCCACCGATCAGACTCAGAGCCACGGTGCGTCTCAGCACGACGGGCCGCTCATGGTGCACGTGCGCGACGCCAAGTCCGGCGACATCGAGGTGTTCTCGGGAACGAGAAAGACCCGGCTGCGCGACAAGGACCTGGCCGCCCGGATCGCCCGGGCGGTCGGATAACGGCCGCCGGGCAACGCCTGCCATCTGCCCATTCGAGTCAGTTTCGAACCAGTTTCGATCCAGTGAGGTAATGAATGTCATCGCATCGCGAGGCGCCGGAGATCTCCAAGGACCCGGTGGCCGACAGTACCGACGTGTACGCGTTCGTGAGCCCCGATAAGCCCGACACGGTCACGCTGATCGCCAACTACATCCCGCTGCAGGAGCCGTCCGGCGGCCCGAACTTCTATGAGTTCGGCGACGACGTGCTCTACGCCATCCACATCGACAACAACGGCGACGGCTACGCGGACATCTCCTACGAGTTCCGCTTCGCCACCCAGGTGCTCGACGAGAACACCTTCCTGTACAACACGGGCCCGATCGAGGCGATCAACAGCCCGAACTTCAACCGCCGCCAGTTCTACGACCTCACCGTGGTGTCGGGTGACTCGCAGCGGACCGTCGGCGTCAACCTGGCCTGCCCGCCCTGCAACATCGGGCCGCTGTCCACGCCGAACTACAGCGCCGTGGCCGGCCAGGCCATCCACCACCTGGGCAACGGCATGACCGTGTTCGCCGGGCAGCGCGCCGAGGCCTTCTACGTCGATCTGGGCTCGATCTTCGACCTGGGCGACCTGCGGCCGTTCGAGAACCTGCACGCCCAGTACGGGCTGCACGTGTTCAGCGGACCCGCGGCCGGCGTGAACGCCACCAACCACCTGAATGTGCACTCCCTCGCGATCCAGGTGCCGATCTCCGCGGTGACCAGGCACGGCCATCCGACCATCGGCGTGTGGACCACGGCGAGCCGCCAGTCGGCCACGTTCTGGGACGAAGACAAGGGCCAGAACGTGTCCAGCGGGCCGTGGCGGCAGGTCTCGCGGCTCGGCAACCCGCTGGTCAACGAGGTGATCAATCCGCAGGGCAAGAAGGACCTGTGGAACTCGCTGCCGCCGTCGGACGACAAGCTGTTCGCGGAGTACGTCACACAGCCGGGTCTGGCCGCGCTGTTGCCGGCCCTGTATCCCGGCGTGTTTCCCAACCTGGCCGCGCTGGTCAAGTCGGGTAAGCCGCGGGCCGACCTGGAGGCGATCCTGCTCACCGGTATCCCCTCCGGCGTCGTTGACGGATTCACCAACTACACCGGGAAGGTGCTCGCCGACATGCTGCGGCTGAACACCTCCATCAAACCCACGCCGCCGGACAAGCAGAGCATCTACGGCCTGCTCGGAGGCGACGCGGGCGGCTTCCCGAACGGCCGCCGGGTAACCGACGACGTGGTGGCGATCGAGCTGCGGGCGGTGGCCGGCTTTACCTACGCCCTGATCGACAAGAAGTACGTACCGGACGCCGCCGCGGACAAGCTCACTGACGGGCTCACTCCCGCCGACGTCAGCTCTCCCAGTACCGGCAAGTTCCCCTACCTCGGGCTTCCGTATAGCGGGTTCAACGACCCGTCTTGATCACATCGTCGCCCCGGCGAGGCCATCGGTTCGGTGATCCTCGCCGGGGTGCACGGTTCTCGTGGCGACAAGTTCTTGTGCTGATAAAGGAGCACAGCATGGCCGAGACAGCCGCCGGCCCAACCGGTCCCGGCACCGTAGTCCTGGAGCTCGGCGCGGGCGTCGGCGCCCTGATCCTGTACACGCCGGCCGACCTGGACGGGGCGGAGATCGAAATCAGCCGGGACGATGACCCCGGGGCGCGGCGGACGCACTCACAGGTGCGGCAGCGTCCCATGGCCACAGCGACCGCGTACGCGGCGGTCTACCCGAGCCTGACGGCGGGGCAGTATACGATCTGGCGTGACGAGCGCAGCCCGGCGGCCACCGCCACCATCACCGGGGGGCAGGTCACCAGCTGCCGCTGGCCGGTCTGAGCCTCAGACGGGTGGCGCCGTCAGACGGTAGGCCCTCAGACGGATAGCGGCGTCAGACGGGTAGCGGTAGGGACAGGATGGGTGTGGTGGTGGGCTTAGCCGTTCCGGGGGCCGGCTCGACGGTGAGGCCGAGCATGTCACCCTGGACCACCCCGGACGCCAGCACCGGCCCGGTCTGCCCTGACGTGGCTGCAGGCAGCAGGCCCGCCGACACGGTCTTCGTGGTGCCGATCAGCCAGAGCTGGTAGACCTTGCCCGCGGGCAGCGCGGGCAGGCCGTTGGTGGTCACTACCATCTCGTGCCGGTCCGCGGCCAGCACCACGGTGGCCACGCCGCCCTTTGTCGTGGCGTGAGTGAGCAGCTTGACCTGCGGCGCCGACAAGACCAGGGCGATCGCCTGGTTCTGCGCCCGGGCCTGGTTCAGTTCCTGATCGGTGTGGGCCTGGGCGAAGCCGAAGAGCACCGCGACGACGATGGCGGCGGTGGCGACGACACCGGACAGCCACGGCACCCAGGGCACCCTGATCCTGGCGCGTCCACGAGCCCGGTGCGAGCGCGCACGGGACGTGACCTCGGGCGGAAGCTGGCGGGTAAGCGCCGCGGCCGCCAGCACCCGGTCGCGAAGCTCAGGCGGCGGTTCGGTGGTGGCGGCCAAGGCCAGCGCGGTCGCCACCTCTGCGAATCCGCGGACCTCGCTGGCGCAGGACGGGCATCGGTCCAGGTGTCGAGCGAACCGTTCGGATTCGGCGCCCTGGTCAAGCGCGTCGAGCGCGTAGGCGCCGCTGAGGGAGTGCAGATCACGGCGGAACAGCTTCATCAGCTCACCGCCAGGCAATCGCGCATCCGGATCAGCCCGTCGCGGATCCTCGTCTTGACGGCGCCCAGCGTGACGTTAAGCAACTCGGCCACCTGCCGGTAACTGTGGCCGCCGTAATAGGCCAGCGTGATCGACTCGCGCTGAATCTCGGTGAGCCCGCCCAGGCAGCGCTGCACCCGCTCGGCGTCAAGGCTCGCTTCCACCGCCTCGGCGACCTCATCATGTGGCGTATCGACCTCGGCTATCTTGTGCTCACGGTCGGCCGCCGCCGTCACGGACCGGACCCGGTCTATGGCGCGACGGTGGGCGATGGTCATCACCCACGTCGCCGCACCACCCAAGGCCGGGTTGAACCGTGCCGCGGTCCGCCACACTTCGAGGAGAACCTCTTGAGCCACTTCCTCGGACTGGGACGGATCCTTCAGAACCCTGCGGATCACACCGTAGACAGGCCCGGCCAAACGGTCGTAGAGCGTCTCGAACGCGATCTGGTCACCGCGCGCCACGTGGATGAGCAGGTCGTCTAGGTCCCGCTCTCCCCTCCTATCGGTGGGCACAGACCTGAACCGGGACGCATCCGAGTCACTCGGGTTCATATGACACCTTCGGGGCGGGGGCCAGATCGGATGGGTGGCAAACAAATAAATTTTAATTAATTCGATCCGCTGTAGCCTGGGGCGGTGGGACAGCGGAGCAGGAATTTCCGCAAACGAATCCTCCCCGCGCTTACGGGGCCCGGCTACGGCTCGGCGATCCGGCTGCTGTGGGAGACCAGCCGCCCGCTTTCGCTCGCCGTCGCCAGCTACGCCGCCGCAGCCTCAGTGTTGCCCAACCTAGTCCTTATCGCGGCTGGCCGGCTGGTCGGCGACATTCCAGCCGCCGCCCGCGGCGGGCTGCGGTCGCAGGCCGGGCACAGCTTGATCGAGGCCCTGACGGTTACCGGAATCGCCTACGCGGCGGCGCTGCTGCTAGGCCCGGTGCAGTCGGCGCTGAGTTCGGTGGTGAAGTGGCGCCTGGTCTACCGGACCGAGGACCGGCTGATGACGGCGGTGTCCGAACCAGCCGGAATCTCGCACCTGGAGGATCCCCAGGTGCTCGACGACCTGGCGCTCGCGCAGGGACAGCTGACCGGCCAGATGCCGGCCGACGCACCGATGACACTCGCGCTCGTGGTGAGCAACCGGGCCAGCGGCCTGATCGCGTGCGCCGTGCTCGCGTCGTGGCGCTGGTGGCTGGGCCTGGGGATGCTGACGCTTTGGATGATCATCCGGCGCCCGCAGCTCAAGCTGATCAGGGAACAAGGAGCCCTGTACGCCGGCGGCTCGCAGCTGCTGCGCCGGGCCTGGTACCTGCAACGGCTGGCGGCGCTGCCGCCGGTGGCCAAGGAGTCCCGGGTGTTCGGCCTAGGCGGCTGGCTGGTCGAGCGTTACCGGTCGCAATGGCTTCTCGGCATGGCCGCCCCCTGGGCGGTGCTGCGGCGGCTGGACCGTAAGGTCCTCCTGCTGTGCGCGCCGGTACTGGCCGCCTTCGCGGTGGCGGCCGGATACCTCGGCCTGGCCGCGTACCGCCAGCAGATCTCGCTCGGCACCCTGGCCGTCATGCTGCCGATGCTGGCGGCGACCACGCCGCTCGGCGACATCTCCTGGGACGACGTAGCCCTGGCCTGGATGCTGCAGGGTCTGCCTCGGGCCGGCCAGCTTGAGGCCTCGCTCAGGCCGGCCGGACCCGACCTGTCCGGCGACCAGCCCGCGGCCGGGCGGCCCGCGCGCGAGGTTCGCTTCGACCGGGTGCGCTTCCGCTATCCGGGGGCCGAACGGGACGTGTTCGAGGACCTGGATCTCGTCCTGCCGGCCGGCCGGGCTACGGCCGTGGTGGGCATCAACGGCGCGGGGAAGACGACGCTGGTCAAACTGCTCGCCCGGCTGCACGATCCCGCGGCAGGGCGGATCCTGGTCGACGGGATCGACCTCGTCCGGCTCAGTCCGGCGCAGTGGCAGCGTCAGGTGGCGGTGGTGTTCCAGGACTTCGCGCATTACCCGCTCAGTTTCGCCGAGAACATCGGTTTCGGGGCGCCCGGATTCCTGGAAGACACCGAAGGGCTCACCGCCGCAGCCGCGCGGGCTGGAGCCCTCGACACGCTCACGTCGCTGGAAAACGGCTGGCAGACCGTCTTGTCCCGGCATTACCAGGGCGGAGTTGACCTGTCCGGCGGGCAATGGCAGCGGATCGCACTCGCCCGCGCCCTGTTCGCCGTGCGCCATGGGGCCACGATCCTGGTCCTGGACGAGCCGACCGCGTGGCTGGACGCCCGGGGTGAGGCCGACTTCTTCGACCGGTTCCTTGACATCACCGCGGGCACCACCACGGTGATCATCTCGCACCGGTTCTCCACCGTGCGCCGGGCCGACCATATCTGCGTGCTTGACGGCGGTCAGGTGCTCGAGCAGGGCAGCCATGAGTCGCTGCTGGCGGCCGGGAACCGTTACGCGCAGCTGTTCGGCTTGCAGGCAGCACGATTCGGCGAGGCCGCGAAATGAGATCCGGGCGACGCCGCGGGAGGGAAGGCTTGGACGGGGGCGGCAGGATCCGGCGGCGGGTTATCCGGGCGGCTGGGGTGCTCGGGTCCCTGTCCAGCTGGGGCTGGCAGGCCGCACCCGGCTGGACCGTCTATACCGCAGCCCTCCTGATGGCGGGTGCGATCACGTCGGTGCTATACCCGGTGGGCCTGGCCCTGGTCATCGACGCCTCGCTGCGGCATCAGCCCGGGGGCGTGGTGCTCGGCGTGATCAGCATCGTCGTCCTGTACACGGCGACCTGGGCGCTCGCCATGCTCGCGGGCACCGCAGGCGCCGTGCTGTCAGACCGGGTGACCTTCTACCTGACGGCCCGTATCGCCGAACAGATCAACGCGGTCAGCGGGGTCGACCATCTGGAGCGGCCGGCGTACCTGACCGAGCTCGACCTGCTCCAGCAGAACCTGCGACTGCTCGGGAACGGCCCGCGTCAGATCCTCTCGGTCATCCAGGTCCTACTCAGGACGGCCGGCATCGTGGTGATCCTCGCCGTGATCTTCCCGCCGCTGGCCGCGTTGCCGCTGAGCGCGATCGCCCCGGTCGCCGGGGAACGTCTTTCAGTCTGGCTGCGTCAGCGCAGCGACGAGCGGCTGGCTCCGGAACGCCGGCTCGCCAACGAGCTTTTCGAACTGGCCACCTCGGCGGGACCAGCCAAGGAGCTGCGTGTATTCGGGGCCGCGGGCCCGATCAGGGACCGGCACAGGGCCCTGGCCAGGCAGGTGAACTCGGGCACCACCCGGGCGGCTGTGCTCGGCGGCGTCCTCGGCGCGGCCGGCTGGCTAGTATTCGCGGGCGGGTTCGTCGCCGGGATCGCGGCGGTGGTGGTGCGGGCCGCGTACGGTACCGCCACCGTCGGCGAGGTCGTGCTCGCCGTCACGCTGATCCAGCGGGCTCAGCTCCAGGTGGGCCAGGCCGCAGCCGCCATCGGCCAGTTGCTCACGACCACACGGACCGCCCGGCGGCTGCGGTGGCTGGAGGATTACGCCGCGGCCGACGGCCACCGGCTGCGGGCGGACCGCGCCGGTCAGACCGCCGCCCCCGGGTCACCGGGGTCTTTGCCGTCTCCTCCGGCCGCGCTGAGCCACGGTATTACGCTACGCGGCGTCAGTTTTGGCTACCCGCAGGACGGCAGCACCGTGCTTGACGGAATTGACCTGCACCTGCCGGCCGGGGCGGCCGTAGCCTTGGTCGGGGAGAACGGCGCGGGCAAGACCACCCTGGTCAAACTGCTGACCGGCATGTACCAGCCCACAGCGGGCGAAGTGCTGCTCGACGGGATACCGCTGACCGACGTCGACCTGGGCGCCTGGCGCCAGCGGACGGCGGCCACGTTCCAGGACTTTGTGCGGTTCGAGCTGCTGGCCGGAGAGACGGTCGGGGTGGGCGACCTGACGCGCCTGGACCAGGTTCCGGCGCTGGATGCGGCACTCCGCCGGGCCGACGCAACCGCGGTCACCGATGCCCTGCCCGACGGCCTGGACACCCGGCTGGGCCGTTCCTTTACCGGCGGGCATGAGCTCTCCGGGGGCCAGTGGCAGCGGCTGGCCCTGGCCCGCGGCATGATGCGCGACCTGCCGCTGCTGCTCATCCTGGATGAGCCCACGGCCAGCCTCGACGCGATCACCGAGGCCGCACTGTTCGAGCGTTACCTAGCCGCGCGGAAGCTGGCCAGCCAGTCGGGCGCGATTACGCTGCTTGTCTCGCACCGGTTTTCTACGGTCCGGATGGCCGACCTGATCGTCGTCCTGGATCAGGGCCGGATCGCCGCGACCGGGAATCATGCGTCCCTGGTCCGGGAGGGCGGCCTTTACGCCGAGCTCTACGAGATGCAGGCGCGAGCCTATCGCTGAGTTGCACGGCCTGATATCACTAAAGCACCGCCGGTGACGGCTTTACCGGCGTGCATCCCCGGAGGTAACCATGCGCCTAGTCTGGGTGCTGATCCTCATCTGGCTGCTCCTCGGCGCCGTCGCCGCCGGACAAAGGCACTACTACACCATGTCGTCTGCGGATTGTGCGGGAGCGGGCACGATCGCGGTGACCATGCTTTTCGGGCCGGTCAATTACTTCGGCGGGAATCCCAAGCTCACCTGTCACTAGTAAATGCGGGTGGCTCGGGAGCCTCGGGGGCTTCGGGCGAGCCCGTATCGGGCAGCTGGGGCTCATGGGGCTGGTTCTCAGGCGGCTGGGCATCATGGAGTTGGGTCTCATGGAGTTGGGTCTCGGACGGCTGGGGCTTATGGGGCGGGTCGCCGTGCGAAATCATGGTGGCCACGGCGGCGCGCATGGCTTTCAGGCCCGCCCCCCGCGGCACCTTGAGGGACACGTACGCAGCGGCGCCGGCCGGAATGGGCAGCCAGAAGTTCACTAGCCGCCAGCCCAGGACGCCGAGGGTGGCCACGCTCCGGGTGACGCCGAAGCTGACGAGCAGCAGCGGAGCCACCGAATCGACGACACCCAGCCCGGCGGGCGTGATAGGCAGCACGCCCGCTATGTTGGCGATCCCGTAGGCGGCGAACAGCTCCACCGGATTGACGAAACGGCCGAAGGCGGCCACGAAGCACCACAGCGACGCGGCATCCAGCAGCCAGTTGAGTGAGGCCCAGGTCAGCGACCAGAACATGGTGCGCCGGTCGCGGGCAAGCGCGGACAATGAGGCCCCGGCCTCGCGCAGGCCCAGTTCAAGCCGCTCACCGCTCAGGCCGGGAATCCGGTCGCCGATGGCGTGCAGGATGCGGGAAGCGCGCCCGATCTCGTGGGTGATGCCGAAGGTCAGGGCCGCGATCGTGAACAGCAGCACGGCGCCGATGATGGCGACGGTCACGTAGATCGGGTGAAAGCCCGCCAGGGGGATGGAGACGACGAGGGACAGCCACAACAGCACGTTCAGTACCACGGTCGAGCCCAGGCCTTTAGTCGCCATCATGACCGCGGCGTCGTTGCCCTTGATGCCTTCCGCGGTGAACAGGCGGTAGCCGATCCCCGCGCTGCCCAGCGTCCCGGCTGGGATGACGTGCGCGATCGCTGCGGCGGCCAGGTCGATGCGGAACAGCCTGGACAGGCCGGGCCTAGGCGGATCGTCCGGCCCGGCAGGCGACAGCACGGCCTGGGTCAGCAGGCCATAGCAGAACAGCGAGAGGCACTCGGTGACCAGGCCCGCGACCAGCCAGCCGACATTCACCCGCCCGAGCAGGGATAGGTCCTTGCTGGCACCGACCAGCTCGGGCACCACGAGGTACTCGATGACCAGCGCTATGACGAACAGGACAATGCCGCGGCGCAAGGGCTTGACCAGGAAGGGCAGCCAGGTGCGCCAGCCCCGCCACCAGCTGCGCCACGTGCCGCTCGCATCGGTGTCCGCACCGGGCTTCCGGTTGGCTTTCGCCGGGTCAGTCCGCATAACTAACCCCCTACCCGGCTTGCGCGCAAGAACGCCGCCTCACGTGTAACAGCCTGACCAGGGTTATCCTGCCGGAAAAGAACCCTAGAGAATCGTTGATCCCAGCGAAAGGGGCGGTCGTGGCGGCCACGGCACCAACGGCGCGGTCAATGTGGACTCTGTTCGAGCCCATTCACGCGGTAACCTACTTCGCGCCCGAGGCCCGTTCGGCGTTCGAGCGGGCCGGGCTGCGCGGGTTCTGGCGGGGATACTTCGCCGGCCGGGCGGCGCCGCTTGCCCCGGTCAGCGCGGCGGTCGTCACCGCCTCGTTCTTCACCTTCGCTCCCGCTTTCGTGGCCCGTGCGGTCCCCGGGATCTGGGAGCTGATCACGCCGGANNTGCTCGGGCCGGGTGCTGGCCGCGGCGAACGCCGCACTGCCGGTCCCCGACGACGGATCGGCAGATCTTTCGGGTCCGGCCCGGCTCTGGCAGGCGGCCACGTTGCTGCGGGAGCATCGCGGCGACGGGCATTTTGCCGCTCTGACGGCGGCCGACATCGACGGTTGCGAGGCCCTTGTCCTGCGCTCCTGCCTGGACCTGCGGCGGGAGGACCTGCAGCCGGTCCGGGGCTGGACCGATGAGGTGTGGAAGAGCGCGCTAAGCAGGCTGGCCGACCGCGGCTGGATCAGCACGGACGGTACCCTGACCGATGCCGGCCGGAACGCGCACGCGGCCGTAGAGGATGCCACCGACCGCGCCGCGGCGCGGCCGTGGGCTCGCCTCGATGCCGAGACCACGGCCGAAGTCGTGAAGGTCCTCACTCCGGTGGCGTTGGCGTGCGCGAGCGTGCTCCCCTATCCCAGCCCTATCGGCGTCCCCGCTCCCGGCACCACGGGTTGAGCCTCCTCTTACCCGTCAGTTGATATCGAACTCGTTGCCCTCCGGGTCCCGCATCGCGACCGCGTAGTGATCGATCCCCTCCTCGAAGAGCACGGCGGCCATGGTGGCGCCGAGGCCAGCCAGCCGCCGCGCCTCGGCGTCGACCCGCTGTCGGCGGACCTCGAACAGAACGGCCCGCCCGCCGCTGGCGTGGACGTCGAGGTGCAGCCGGTTCTTGACCGTCTTGCGTTCGGGTACCACCTGGAACCAGATCCGGGGACCCCTTTCGGTCCGGATCGACGATGAGGTCCGCGCCCAGTCCCAGCTCGTCCTCGGGCACGCCGACGTCGCGCCAGTATTCATCCCAGTCGGCGAAGCCGGCCGGGGGCGGCTCGAAGACATAAGCCAGCGCGGCGGCCCAGAACCGGGCCAGCGGCTCAGGGTTGGTGCAGTCGATCACGAGCTGGAAATCAGTAGCCAAAGAGCATCCCGGATTGGTGTGATATGTCGTCCACATACTGCACCGCACTAGCGACAAAGCCATGCCCGCTGGTCGGACCGACCTTGAGCTTTCGCGGTCCCGCTAGCCGCCGCACCCTCGATTCAATCGAAAACTGATGTCGCGGGCCCGGGCGGTGCGGGTGTCCTGCGATCGGCAGGCGGCGGGCCAGCAGGTCACCGGGTCCGCGGCGGTCACCGGCGCGGGCCTAGGGTGAGGACTGTCCTGGCCCCCTGGCCCGGTCCCCGGTAATCACGGTTATCGAGGACCTGCCGCTCCGGAGACGAGGGAGCCCGCGGTGAGTTCAGCCGCGATCGGTGCCCGCCCCTTGCCCGGCCGGAGGCCAGCACTGTACGGTGGTGGCCAGACAGTGTGTCCGGTTCTGGGAGACCGCACCAGAACAGGCCCGGGAATCTGGATGCCCGCGGGTGGTTTGACGCCGCCGATGACGGGCACGCGGGCAAGGTCTGGTCTCTCCCCGCCCAGAGCGGAGCTGCTCATGCCGCAGCTGATTGCGCGCCGCATCGCTCACCGAGCGATGCAAACCGCGATCCTGGCTGCCGGAATCCTCGCCATTCTGCTCGTGTCCTCACGCCAGGCCCACGCAGCCACCTCCCCGCCGGCCGCCGCGCCGCCCGGCCCCCCGGCCGCAACCTGCGCCACCCCGGCGACGCCGCCCGGCTCCCCGGCCGCAACCTGCGCCATCCCGGCCGCAGCCTGCCACACCCCGGCGCCGCCGCCGGTCAGCACCCCCAG
>PMST01000191.1 GCA_003168295.1 Actinomycetota bacterium | reverse complement strand
TCTCGGTGGTGAAGGTCTGGTAACCGAGGATCTCGAACGCGCCGTACTCGGCCAGCATGACCAGGGCGACGAGCAGGCAGCCGCCGAAGATGGCCCCCTTGGCCTGGCCGAGCGTGATCCGGATGAAGGTGCGGACACGCCCGGAGCCCAGGCTTCGCGCGACTTCTTCCTGACCGGGGTCCGCCATCCGCAGGCTCGCCGCCACCGGCAGGTAGACCAGCGGGTACACGGCCAGAGTCATCACGATGACGGCCCCGGCAAAGCCGTGCGCCCAGGCCCACAGCGAGTTCCAGCCGAAGCTCACCACGAAGTCAGGGATCGCGAGCGGGACCACCACAAGTACCGCCCAGACCCGGCGACCCGGCAGGTCGGTCCGCTCGACGCACCACGCGGCACCGGTCCCGATCACCGCGCACGCCGCGGTGACCACGACGGTGAGCCGGACGGTATTCCACAGCAGTGTCCGGGTCAGCGGGCGGAAGATGAGGTGCGCCACGTCGGAGGCCCCGGCACCGTGGGCCTCGACCAGCAGGAACACCAGCGGAAGGGCGAGGAGCGCCGCCACCAGGGAGCTGATCGCCAGCAGGGCGACCGGGCGGCGGGCCCGGCGCGGGCTGACCGCGATCTGCTCGCCCGGCCGGGTGAGAGTTCCCGTGGCGGCCATCAGCGGCCCTGATCCATCCGGGGGCTCACAGCAGGCCGGCCTGGCGGAGCAGGGCGATCGCCGTCGAGCCGTCGCCGAGCTCGGCGATCGTGATCGAGGTCGGCTGAAGCTGATCGAACGGCGTCTCCGGTGCCGACGTGGTCACGCCGTCTCCCAGCGGGTACTCGTAGCTCTGCTCGTTGCCCGAGGCACGCGCGATGATCTCCTGGCCCTGCTTGCCGGCCAGGAAGGCCAGGAACTTCTGGGCCGCCGCCTGGTGCTTGCTTGACTTCAGCACGGCCGCACCGGAGACGTCGATCACGTACCCGGCGTCATGCGGGGCGAAGTGGGTGATCTGCGAGTGCATCCCGGACGCGCCGACCTCGGCCTCAAGCCGGTACCAGTAATACTGGTTGATGATCCCGAAGGCGACCTGGCCGCGGTTCACCTCATCGGCGATCGTCTCGTTGTCCGGGACGATATGGCTCGCGGCGTTCGACTTGATGCCGTCGAGCCAGGTCAGCGCGGCCGACTTGCCGTAGGTCTTCAGCACCGAGGTGACGATCGGCTGGAAGTCGGTCTCCCCCGCGGCGAAGGCGAGCTTGCCCTTGTACTTGGGGTTGGCAAGCTGCAGCACGCTGGTCGGGAGCTGGCTCACCGAGATCAGCGACGGGTCGTAGATGATCACGCTGACCCGGGCGGAAACCCCCAGCCAGTCACCCTGCGGCGAGTTGTACTTGGCCGTTGTCGTGGCCAGCGTGGCCGGGGCCACCGGAGACAGCAAGCCCTTTTCCTGCAGGAATTCAAGCGGAGGCGAGTTTTCCGTGTAGAAGACATCGGCGGGCGAGTGCGACCCCTGCACGGCGATCAGGTCAGCGAGGGTGTCCTCGTCGTCACTGCGGACGTTGACCGTGATGCCGGTCTGCTTCTCGAACGCGGTCACCAGCCCGTCGACCGTCTGCTCATGCTGGCCGCTGTAAAGGGTGATCGACTGCCCGGACGGATCCGAGGCTCCCGACGACCCCGATGAACCGCAGCCCGTGAGCAAGGCGCCGGCGGCAAGCGATCCGCAGGCGACGGCGGCCGTGATGGCCACGCGCCAGCGCGTCATGAGGCGGCGCCCGGGCAGATCGAGTTGAGCTTCTTGCTGGCCACCGCGACATCCTCCTTGGCGTTGCCGCTCTTTCCGTTGCTGGCGAAGAACTTCTGGTAGGCGTCGGCGAGCTGGCTGATTACACCGTGAAGCGCCTGGTTGGACACGTTGATCTGGCGGAGGGGAAGGATCTGCGCCTCGGCGTAGCCGACCGGATCAGCATCGGAATCTGGGCCGTCGCTCAGCACCGCACTGACCTGCTGGCAGGCGTTCTCGGTAGCTGTCGTCGAGGTAGCTGCCGCCGGGGACGATCCCGCCGCCGCCAAGTGGGCCGACGAGCTGCACGCGCATACCACCACGACCATTAGGATCAACGTCACGTGCCCGGCTAGACGGCCCAGGTCCGCTGTCTTTCTGTTGGTCATCTACCTTCCTTGTGATCACGTGCACAATATGACTCAGCACCTTGCCTCAGGCCGCAGACAGCTTAGCTTAGGCTAACCTTACCAACCGCGCCAGTACCATCATGAGACAGTCGGCTAGCCGGGGGGCGCACCGGGCAGGAGCGCGTTGATCACCCGGGCGGCGCGATCGGGATCGGGGTGTTCGCCGGTGATCAGGCCGAGGTAGATGTAAGACTCCATAACGCGGACCAGCAGGTAGGGCAGGTCGTCCATCGGGACAGCGGCGCTCAGGCGCCCGGCCGCGGCCTCTGCTGAGACCAATTCGCCGATCAGGGCGATGAGCCGGGTTTCGAAGTCGGACGCCCTGGTCGTGAGCAGGCGCAGCGCCAGGTCACCTTCGCGGTCGAGAAAGCGCTGCATGCCCTCGTTGGCGATGACGCTCCGGACGGTGCCGGTGATCACGGCCGCGGCCGGTGACTGACTGATCGGCGAGGGGTCACTGGTTGCGGCTCGCGGGCCGGTCGCGCCGGGCTGGGCTGGCTGGGCCGGCTGGGCGCTGTGCGCCTGGCGCAGCCTGGAGATGGTGGGGTCGATCAGCGACCAGAGGACCTCGGCGAGCAGTTGCTCGCGGGAGCCGACCCAGCGGTAGAGGGTAGCCCGGTCGACGTTCAGGGTCCGGGCGAGTGCTTGCATGTCCACCCGGTCGCCCGCGAGGAAGGTACGGCGGGCCTGGCGGAAGGCGTCAAGCGCGGACGGCCGGGCGCTCTCGCTTCCCGACAGCTGACGTCGCAGCGGCGTATCCACGCGGAGCGGACCACGGGTGGCCATGGGGATTCACTCCTGCCGTTCCGAATATCTGTTGATCTTGGGACCTTGACAGATCAAGAGTGCTGGGAGACAGTGTGCGACATATCCAGCAAACGTTGCAATGGAGAAACGTATGACCGAGATGACGCAGCACCCGGTGGTCCAGCTCAAGGACGGCGCTGTCCGCGGCAAGATCGACGCCGGTACGGCTGCGTTTCTCGGCATTCCGTACGCGGCCCCACCGTTCGGCGCGAACCGGATGCGGCCACCTCAGCCCGTCCCGGCCTGGGACGGCGAACGTGACGCGACCGCGTTCGGGCCGACCGCACCGAAGGGCGACTACCCGCCGCCATATGTCCCGTTGTTCCCCGAGGTGGTGATCCCGGGCGAGGACTGCCTGAACCTCAACGTGTGGACACCCGACCCGAATGCCACCGGGCTTCCCGTGCTCGTCTGGATCCACGGCGGCTCGTTCATGAACGGGTCATCCTCGGTCGCCGAGTACAACGGCGCGGCGTTCGCCCGCGACGGCGTCGTCTGCGTGACCATCAACTACCGGCTGGCCGCCGAGGGCTTCCTGTTCCTCGACGACGGCATCGCCAACCTCGGCCTGCTCGACCAGCTAGCCGCCCTGCGCTGGGTGCAGGGCAACATCTCCGCGTTCGGCGGCGATCCGGCCCGGGTCACCGTCGCGGGCGAGTCGGCCGGGGCCATGAGCGTGACGACGCTGCTGTCGATGCCGCTCGCCGAAGGCCTGTTCGCGCAGGCCATCGCGGAAAGCGGCGCCGCGGCCCACACACTGACCCGGGACCAGGCCGTGATGGTGGGCGGCTACCTCGCAGCCGCGCTCGGCGTGCCCGCGGACCGCGACTCGATCAAGGCCGTTCCGCTGGCCACGCTGGTGCAGGCCGCGTCGGACCTGGTGGTGGAGGTGCAGACCAGCCCCGATCCGGCCAGGTGGGGCCCGCTAGCGCTGAGCTTGCTGCCGTTCGCGCCGGCCGTCGACGGTTCGGTTCTCCCGGCGGCGCCGATCACGGCGCTGGCCGCGGGCCAGGGCCGCGGCGTCCCGCTGATGATCGGCTCGAACCGCGACGAGGCGCGCCTGTTCCTGGTCGCCGCGGCCACGATCGACCTGATCGACGACACGACGCTCGCCGCCGTCGCGGGCGCGTACGGGCTGTCACAGGACGACCTCGCGGTCTACCGGGGCAACCGGCCGGACGCCAGCCCGGGCGACCTCCTGGCTGCCGTGATCAGCGACTGGTTCTTCCGCATCCCGGCCATCCGGGTGGCAGAAGCGCGGGCCAACTCGGCAGCTCCCGGCACCTGGATGTACCGTTTCGACCGCCCGGAGCCGCAGGACAACCACCGCCTCGGAGCCTGCCACGGCGCCGAGATCCCGTTCGTGTTCGACACCATTACCGTCGGTGAGCTGCGTCCCCGTCTGGGCGAGGCACCCTCGCAGGCCGTGGCGGACCAGGTCCACCAGGCGTGGGTCAACTTTATTACCCGCGGTGACCCGGGCTGGGCGCGCTACGACACCGCCAGCCGGACTACCGCCCTGCTCAGCGAGGCCACCCACGCCGCCGACGACCCGGCCGGCGACGAGCGCGCCCGCTGGGACGCCATTCGCTGACGCGGCGGTTGTGCCAGCACCCCGCTGGCCCGGATTCTGCGGCCACCGCAAGGTTGGCTCCGGACTTTCGGTGTGAAACGGGACTCGGCATCGAGAGCCGCATGATCGTGGCCAGAAACGGGCGCTATTTGCCGAAAACTGGCCATGATCATGGCGTGCTCACCGGGAGGCCGGCTGCCACCCTGCCTGGGGTGGCGAAGCGGGCGCGGGGATATTTGAACGGGTAAGCAGTGAGGTAGCGTCGGGAGGGTGAGCACTAAGGGAGAGTTTGTTCGCAATACGGAGTACCTGAACGGGCGGATCACGGCGGACGGGCGGGATGGCGGCTTCCCGGTGGAGGCTGGGCGGTACCGGCTGGTGGTGGCGCGGGCCTGTCCGTGGGCGAACCGCACGATGATCGTGCGGCGGCTACTAGGGCTTGAGCCCGTGCTGTCCATGGGCATCTGCGGACCCGAGCATGACTGGCGGAGCTGGACGTTCGACCTTGACCCCGGCGAGGTGGACCCGGTGCTTGGCATCCACTTCCTGCGGGAGGCTTTCGAGAAGGCCGTACCCGGTTACGACCGGGGCGTCACCGTCCCGGCCATCGTGGAGATCTCCTCGGGCGCCGTGGTGACCGCCGACTTCCGGCAGATCACGCTGGACCTGGAGCACGAGTGGACGGCGTACCACCGGCCCGGCGCGCCCGACCTGTACCCGGAGAAGCTGCGCGACGAGATCGAGGAGGTCAGCGACCTCGTCTACGAAGACCTGAACAACGGCGTGTACCGGTGCGGGTTCGCGACCACGCAGGCGGCCTACGAGGAGGCCTACGGCAAGCTGTTCGCCCGGCTTGACTGGCTGTCCGAGCGGCTCGCCACCCAGCGCTACCTGGTGGGCGAGACGATCACCGAAGCGGACATCCGGCTATGGCCCACGCTGGCCAGGTTCGACGCCGTCTACCACGGCCACTTCAAGTGCAACCGGAGCAAGCTGTCCGAGATGCCGGTGCTCTGGGCCTACGCCCGTGACCTGTACCAGACGCCTGGCTTCGGCGACACGATCGACTTCGCGCAGACCAAGCAGCACTACTACCGGGTGCACACCAACCTGAACCCGTCCCAGATCGTGCCGGCCGGACCCGATCTGATGAACTGGCTCGAACCGCACCGGCGCGCCGAACTCGGTGGCCGGCCGTTCGGCGACGGAACGCCGCCAGGTCCGCCGCCGCCCGCGGAACGAGTGACGGACGGACCTGGCGTTTAGGCCGCGCGGGCCGGCAGGGTTCGGCTCGCGCAGGTTCTCGGTTCACGTTCCTGGTCCGGCGGTGTCCCGGTTAGGCGCTGGCCGGTCAGCCGGAGCAGGCGCTGGGCGGGGTGAGGGTGGTCACGCCTGCCTGCTGCGCCCGCAGGTCCTGGTAGTAGGCGTAGGTCCGGCCGCCACTGACCGTGACGCTGCCGAAGTACTCCACTACACCGCCGTCGGTGGGAATGATGATGCTGTTGCGAACCTCTCCGGTCACCGGGCTCGCGCACACCAGCGTATGCGAGCCGCCGATCCAGACCGTGCCGCCGCTGAGGGTGGGGATGGAACTCAGGCCTGCGCCCGCCCCCGCGCCGATGCGGGCCACCCGGGTCAGATCCCCGTCTGGAGCGAACCAGGTCCACTCGGACATGCCCACCCCGGCCGTGCCCCAGACACCGCCCGCGGTCGCGACCAGGTTCCCCGCGGAGCTGGTGAGATCGGTCATCGCCGAGGATCTCACCTCCGCATCCGTGGCCAGGCTGTAGGTCAGCAGCTCAACAGCGCCGACGCTGACGTAGAGCTTGCTTCCGTCGGGCGAGACCGCCACCGAGCCCACCGGGCCCGCGGGCACGCTGATCTGCTTGACCACCTGGCGAGTGCTGGGATTGAGCACCACGACGCTGCTGCCTGCGGCCACGTACAAGTAGCCGCCGGAACCGGTGGCGAGTACCCCGCCGGCCGTGGTGGACACCTGTCCGCTGACCGGGACGGTGACCGACGCCACCTGGGCCAGGGTCTTGCCGTCGTAGCCGTCCAGCACGACGCTGCGGCCGGCGTAGGACGACACCATCCACACGGTGTTCCCGGTGATGATCGGCAGGTTCGCAATCGCTGTGCTGGCGCGCGCCCCGTCTACGATGTCGCCGGTGGCCGGGTCGATCCGGTCCAGGTAATCCCCGTTGATCGCGTACAGCGAGCCGTCGCCGCTGGTCAGCGAGTCCTGGTTGAACGTGTCGTGGGTGATCAGCTCGGCGCCCCACATCCCGCTGGCCACGCGCTCAGGCGGCCAGCTCGGGCGCACCGACGTCGGCACCTGCGACGTGGCCGGGGACGAGGCCGACGTCGAGACGGAGGCCGTGGGCGAGGACCCGCCGGCGGACGAGGCCGGACCGCGGTGTGCGGTCGCCACGGCCGCGATGCCGGCGCTGGCCCCGGCCACCACGAACACGCTGACCGCGGCCAGCACCGGCGCCCA
>PMST01000535.1 GCA_003168295.1 Actinomycetota bacterium | reverse complement strand
TGCTGGCCCTGGCGGCGGGTCTGGCGGAGAGCCTGAGCGCTATTCACGCCGCGGGGGTCGTGCACCGTGACTTGAAGCCCTCTAACGTGCTGCTGGCCGAAGATGGCCCGCGGGTCATCGACTTCGGGATTTCCGAGGCCGCTGAGGCGAGTGCGCTTACCGGTGCGAACGTGGTGATCGGCTCACCGGGCTTCATGTCCCCCGAGCAGGTTCTCGGTCAGGAAATCGGACCGCCGAGTGACATGTTCAGCCTGGGTGCGGTGCTCGCCTTCGCCGGTACGGCCCAGGGGCCGTTCGGTTCGGGGTCGGATGCCGCGCTGGTTTACCGGCTGGTCAACAGCCCGGCCAGCCTGGGTCTGCTGCCGGAGGAGATCCGGCCGCTGGTCGGCAGCTGTCTGGCCAAGCATCCGGGCGACCGGCCCACCGCAGTTGAGCTGCTGGCCGAGGTGGGCGCCATTCAGCCCGCGAGGGGCTGGCTGTCCGAATCGATCATCTACGGGTCCGCGGGCGATCAGTCGGCCGACCTGATCGTCGCCGCCACGACGGCGGACGCTCTCGCGTTCGCCGGCGTTGCCGCCGGGCCGTCCGGCGCGGCCGGGAACGCCGGCCGGCATGTCCGCCGCCGCTTGTCGCGGCCGCTGGCGTCGGCCTGTATCACCGGCGGACTCGTCGCGGCCTCGGCCGGGGCCGTCTTCGCCCTGACCGGTGCCGTGCCCCAGCCACAGAAGCTTCAGCCGCAGGCCGGAACGGCGCAGAGCATACCGTCGTCGGCATCGCACGTATCGGTGACCCCGAACGCGCTGCCGTCAAGGACGCCGGCCGCTCCAGCCCCCAATGCCTACCTGACCCCATCGTTGTCGGAGTTCCTGACGACGTCCCCGCCTGGGACCGTGCTGCCGACCAAGTCGCCTTCGCCAGCCGGGTCGCCGAGCCGGTCCTCCGCCGCGTCAGCGTCCCCGTCCCCGTCCCCGTCAGCCTCTTCATCCGCCTCGGCATCGCCGTCCTCCTCTTCGTCCCCTTCCCCGACCGATAGCGCGACCCCGACTCCGACGCCGACCGACACCCCGACCCCGACCCCGACGGACACCCCGACGCCGACGCCGACGCCGACCGACACCCCGACGCCGACGCCGACCGACACACCGACGCCCACGCCGACCGACAGCGTGACCCCGGCGCCGACGGACAGCGTGGCCCCGAGCGCGTCAGCGTCCTGACTCCCGGTCGCGCGAACGCGTCAGCCGGTCCTCGTGAGCTCGTCTTTCCGTCAGGTTCGTTCGGCGCGGACCAGCGTGTCGATGGCGGTCGCCGCGACCCCGTCATGTTCGACGGCGCGTCGCACCCGGCCGGCCCGCACGATACGCAGTCCGCGTAGTCCGGCGGTGATCTCCTCCGGGGTGTACAGCACCTCCGGGTACCGCGGGCCGCCGGCGCCCTCGGTGAGGTTGGTCAGGTCGTGGCCGACGGCCAGCAGCGTCCCGCCCGGGGCGAGCGCGGCGGCCGCCCCGGCCAGCACCTTGCTCCGCAGCACGGCGCCCACCTGGAAGTACGCCATCAGCACGAGGTCGAAGGCGTCGCGGGCCGGCTGGTAATCGTCCAGGTCGGCGACCACCCAGTCCACCTGGCCGTCATCGACGCCGCGGGTGGCGCTCAGCTTCCGCGCCTGGTCCAGGCCGACCCGGGAAAAATCAACGGCGGTTACCTGCCAGCCTTGCTCGGCGAGCCAGACCGTATGGCGGCCATGGCCCGCCGCCAGGTCCAGGGCCCGGCCGGGCCGCAGCCCGGTCAGCTCCGCCGCCACGAACCCGCTGGGCGGCAGCGCGGGCTGGAACTCGATGCCCGCATACTTCTCATCCCACCGCCGACAGTCCACCTGGTCACTCTTCCTGATCGCGCGCGCGGTCGGCAACCCCACGGTCGGCTGACCGGCGATTCGCCCACCGTGCTCTCTTGAAAAATAGATATCACTATGATAAATATGTGTTATCAGGGTCAGTAACCGAAGGAGAGACCGTGAAAACACCGGCGGCGGTCGAGATATCGCACCTCAGCAAGGCTTACGGAAATGTCGCCGCGGTCGACGATGTGTCACTCTCGGTAACCGAGGGCGAGATCTTCGGCATCCTAGGGCCGAACGGCGCGGGCAAGACGACCACGGTCGAGTGCGTGCTGGGACTTCGGATGCCGGATGCGGGATCGATCAGCGTCCTGGGTCTGGATCCGGTCCGGGACGCCGCCGAGCTGCACCCGATCGTGGGGGCGCAGCTCCAGGAGAGCGTGCTGCCCGCCAAGCTCAGGGTCGGGGAGATCCTGGCGGAGTACCGGTCCTTCTACCGGGAGCCGGCCGACGTCGGGGAGCTGCTCGACGGCCTGGGCCTGGCGGGCAAGGTCAAGGCCTACTACCGGTCCCTGTCCGGCGGCCAGCGCCAGCGGCTGTCGATCGCACTGGCCCTGATCGGGCGGCCCAAGGTGGCCGTGCTCGACGAGATGACGTCGGGGCTCGACCCGCAGGCCCGGCGGGACACCTGGGACCTGATCGAGAGCATGCGGGACCGCGGGGTGACGATCCTGCTGGTGACGCACTTCATGGAGGAAGCCGAGCGGCTGTGCGACCGGGTGGCCCTGATCGACGCCGGCCGTGTCGTCGCGCTCGACAGCCCGGCCGGCCTGGCCGCCCGGGCCAGCGGCGGGAAGAGCATGCGGTTCGTGCCCTCGGCCCCCTTCGACGACCGCCTCCTGACCGAGCTGCCCGAGGTGGGCACGGTCACCCGAAACGGCTCGCACGTCGACGTCACCGGGACCGGAGAGCTGGTCAACACAGTGATCCTCACCCTCGCGACGGCGGGTGTGACCGCCCGCGACGTGCAGCTCGATACCTCGTCCCTCGAGGACGCATTCGTGAAGCTCACCGGACGGCACCTGCACACCGAAGGAATCCCGGCATGAACACGCACACGCTGCCGAGGCCGAAGGCCCCGCACTCCAAGACACCGCTCCCGAAGGCCGGGCTGCCGAAGACACCGTTCGCGGTGGCCCGGCTGACCAAGACGCTGCTGCCGGAAACGGCACCGCGCGCCGCGTTCGGCCAGATCGTCCGCAACGAGGCCAGGCTCGCCTGGCGGCTGCCGGCCGGCCTGATCTTCGGCGTCGGGCTCCCGATGCTGCTCCTGACCATCTTCAACCTGATACCTAGCTTCCATCAGACCCAGGCCAGCCTCGGCGGGCTGACCCTGTTCGACGTCTACGTCCCGATCCTCATTGCCATGGTGATCGCGATAATCGCGCTCATCAGCCTGCCTGGTCCGCTGGTCACCTATCGCGACCAGGGGATCTTGCGCCGGCTCGCGACCACGCCGGTGCCGCCGTCCTGGTTGCTGGCCGCCCAGCTCGTCGTCGCCTTCTGTATCACCATCACCTCACTGCTCATCCTCATCGTGGTGAGCATCACGGCCTTCGGGCTCGACGCCCCGAAAAACCCCGGTGCACTGGTGCTGGCGATCGTGCTGTCCGTCGCCGCGATGTTCGCCATCGGACTGTGCATCGCGGCGGTCGCCCGGACCGGGATCGCCGCCCGTGCCATCGGTGCCGCGGCGTTCTACCCCATGCTGTTCTTCGCTGGTATGTGGTTTCCGCGGCAGGAAATGTCGGGCGTGCTCCAGGAGATCAGCAACGTCACCCCGCTCGGCGCGGTCGTGGAAGCGATCCAGGACTCGATGCAGGGCCAGTTCCCGCCGGCGGAGCCACTGCTGGTGCTGGCCGGCTACGCGCTGGTCTTTGCCCTGATCGCCGGGCGCTTCTTCCGATGGGAATGAGAAGATCAGATCCGCTAACGCAGGAGGAGCGATGAATACACAGGTGCCGGCCGTGGCCGTCCCGAAGTTCCCGGCCCAGCCGGTGAGCGAGTACCAGGCCCGGTCCAGCCCCGGGTTGCCGGTTCTGGCGCTGGGTATCGTGGGCGTGATCGCCGGCGTCGTATTGCTAATCCTGCACGGCAGTGGCACCCGCGCGATAATCCTGAGCGTGCTGGGCGTGCTGTTGCTCATCGCGTCGGAGCTCTGCTTCCACGGCCTCACGCCGGTCCAGAACGGCGAGGCCCGCGTGATCCAGCTGTTCGGCCGGTACCGGGGCTCCATCCGCTCGCCGGGGCTGCAGTGGGTGAACCCGTTCACCCGCCGCCGCCGGGTGTCGACCCGGATCCGGAACCTCGAGACCTCGATGGTCAAGGTGAACGACGCCGACGGCAACCCGATAGAGATCGCCGCGGTGGTGGTCTGGCTGGTCGAGGACACGGGCAAGGCCATCTACGCGGTCGACGCCTTCGAGAAGTTCGTCGCCATCCAGGCCGAGACCGCGGTCCGGCATATTGCCTCCAGCTACGCCTACGAGGTCGGGGACGGTGACCGGCTGTCGCTGCGGGCCAACGCGGACGAGATCACGGCGCGCCTGTCGGNNGCGTCGGCCGGCGTGCAGATCGTCGAGTCGCGGCTCACCCGGCTGTCCTACGCGGCCGAGATCGCGCAGGCGATGTTGCGGCGGCAAGCGGCCTCGGCCGTGGTCGGGGCCAGGCAGGTAATCGTCCAGGGGGCGGTCGGCATGGTTAAGCTGGCGCTGACCCAGCTCGAGGAGCAGGGGGTCGTCGAGCTCGACGAAGAGCGCAAGGCGGCGATGGTGTCCAACCTGCTCGTCGTGCTGTGCAGCGAGCAGGCCACTCAGCAGGTCGTCAACACCGGCTCGCTCTACCAGTGACGGCCGGCCTGGAGGCCCGGAATGGCTGAGCGCAAGGGCGTCCTGCTCCGGCTCGATCCCGCGGTCCACGATGCCCTGGCCCGGTGGGCCTCTGACGAGCTGCGCAGCACCAACGCCCAGATCGAGTTCCTGCTCCGGCGGGCGCTCGGGGAGGCCGGGCGGCTGCCGGGCAACGCGGGCAAGATGCGCGGCCGCGGGCGGCCGCCGGCCAACGAGGGCCGAGCCNNACGGCCCAGCGGACGACGGCCCGGCCGGCCAGGATGTAACTGGCTGAGTAGTCAAAGAGCGTTACCCGGCGGCCGCTTGAGTCCCAAATGTTACGCCGATCTCCGCCGAACCGGGCAGCGTCTCGGCCGAACCGCGCAGCCGCTGTTCGGCCAGGTCCGCGAAGCCCTGATCGGTTTCCGCCGCGAAGGCCCGGCGGCCCAGCGCGACGGCCGCCACCGAGGCGGAGCACAGGCCGCCGAACGGCTCCCACACCACGTCACCGGGCTCGGTCACCGCGGTGATCAGGCGGGCCATGAACTCCAGCGGCTTCTGGTTCAGGTGCGCCGAACTGGCGGCTGTCGGGTTGTGTACCCGCGGCGCGGCCCGCCGCAGGGTCCCCTTGAGGCGCTCCTCGTCGTGCAACGGCGGCCGCGACCATACGTTGGTCACTCCGTGGGCGTGCCGCCACCGGTACCGCAGCGCGTCCCATTCCTGGGCGGTAACGGGCCGCTCGCCGTCGAGTGAGTAATACGGCCAGCCGGACGGGCGGCCGTGGGCGTTGGCGTAAGCGGCCAGCCGCTCGGTCATCTCTCCCGGCGGCCAGTACCAGAGCCAGTCCCTGGTCAGGTACTTGCGGGTCGCGGCGTTCTTGACCCCGCAGGCCTCGTTGGCCCGCCGCAGCGCCAGCCCGGACCTGGCCCATTCGTGCCGGATCCACTGCTTCACCGGCATCGGGCCGTCCGGCCCGGTCACGCTGAACGTCCGCTGGTAGAACGCGCACACCTCGGTCGCCACCGGGAACTGCCTGATGGTGCGGCCGTTCACGTTGCCCGCGATGTGGCCCAGGCCCTTGTCCCAGACGATCAGCTGAACGTAATCCCAGCCGTGTTCGGCGAGGACCGGATGCACGCTGGCCCAGCCGATCTCGGTGTTCCAGAACCACAGCGTGCTGGCCGGCCCGGCCGCCGCCGACCAGGACTCGATGTGCGGGCGGTACCAGTGCGGGAGAGCGACAGACCCGACCGTGTCGCCGTGGAATCCGCGCACGCCGTAGGCCCCGTCGCTGATGATGGTGGCGGGCGCGGGCCAGTTCAGGTAGGCGTCGAGCACATCCCCGCGAAACAGCTCAAACCCGCCCATGGGCTAGCACTCTATGACGTTGACGGCGAGGCCGCCACGCGAAGTCTCCTTGTACTTGTCCAGCATGTCGCGGCCGGTGACGCGCATGGTGTTGATGGCTTTGTCGAGGGAGACGAAATGCCGCCCGTCACCGCGCAGCGCGATCCGGGCCGCGTTGATCGCGGTCATCGAGGCGACCGCGTTCCGCTCGATGCACGGCACCTGGACCAGCCCGCCGACCGGATCGCAGGTCAGCCCGAGGTTGTGCTCGATTCCGATCTCCGCGGCGTTCTCCACCTGTTCCGGCGTGCCGCCGAGCAGCTCGGCCAGCGCGCCCGCCGCCATCGAGCAGGCCGACCCGACCTCACCCTGGCAGCCGACCTCGGCACCGGAGATGGACGCGTTCTGCTTGAACAGGGCGCCGATGGCGGCCGCCGTTAGCAGGAATCGCGCCACTGAATCGGCGGACGAGCCGGGAACGAACCGGTCGTAGTAATGCAGCACGGCCGGGACGATCCCGGCGGCGCCGTTGGTCGGCGCGGTGACCACGCGGCCGCCGGCCGCGTTCTCCTCGTTGACCGCGAGCGCGTACAGCGTCACCCAGTCCATGGCCCGCAGCGGGTCATCATCGTCACGCTCGCAGCTGAGCTGCCGGAACAGCCGCGGCGCCCGCCGCTGCACCTTCAGGCCGCCGGGCAGCATGCCGTCGGTGCGGCAGCCGCGCTCGACGCAGGCCTGCATGACCTGCCACAGCTCGGCCAGGCCCGCGCGCACCTGCGCCCCGGTCTGGCCCAGCGCCTTCTCGTTCTCGAGCATGATCCCGGAGATGGGCAGCCCGCTTCGCGCGGTCTGCGCGAGCAGTTCGGCGCCGGTCGTGAACGGGTACGGCAGCACCGGGCCGCCTAGGTCGTCGGGGCTGGCCTGCCGCGATCCGGTGGCCGCCTCGTCGGTGCCTGCCTGGGCGGTGCCTGCCTGGCCGGTGCTCGTCTGGCCGGTGTCTTTCTCTTGGGTGACGAAGCCGCCGCCGACCGAGTAGTAGGCGCGCTCCCGGATCTCGGCGCCCTGGTTGTCGTAGGCGCTGAAACGCATGCCGTTCGGATGGTAAGAAAGCTTTTTCCTGCGGTTGAACTCCAGGTGTTCGGCCACGGTGAAACCGATCTCGTGCTCGCCGAGCAGGCGCAACGTACCCTGCCGGGTGATGGCCTCAAGCCGGGCCGGGATCGCGTCCACGTCGACGGTGGCCGGCTGCTCGCCTTCGAGCCCGAGAAGGACGGCCTTGTCGCTGCCGTGGCCGCGGCCGGTCAGGCCCAGCGAGCCGTACAGGGACACGCGGACCGTGTGCACCCGCGGCAGCAGGGCGTCGTCGCGCAGGCCCACGGCGAACATCCGGGCCGCTTTCATCGGCCCGACCGTGTGTGAGCTCGACGGGCCGATGCCCACCTTGAACAGGTCGAAAACGCTAATCGTCATGATGTGCTCCGCCGGGCGCCCCGGGTCAGTGGAAGACTACGGTCCTGTCGTCGTTGAGCAGCACCCGGTGCTCCGCGTGCCAGGTCACCGCGCGGGCGAGCACCTGCGCCTCGACGTCGCGGCCCGCCTCCGCGAGCCTTTCGGGCGGCAGCGTGTGGTCCACCCGGATCACGTCCTGCTCGATGATCGGGCCCTCGTCCAGGTCCGGGGTGACGTAGTGCGCGGTGGCGCCGACCAGCTTGACGCCGTGCGCGTGGGCCTGATGGTAGGGCTTGGCGCCCTTGAAGCTCGGCAGGAACGAGTGATGGATGTTGATCATCCGTCCCTCGACCCGCTTGCAGACCTCGCCGGACAGGATCTGCATGTAGCGGGCGAGCACGATGAGGTCGGCGGCGGCGTCGTCGATCACGCCGAGCAGTTCGGTCTCGGCGGCCGCCTTGGTGCCCGGCGTGACCGGGATGTGGTGGAACGGGACGTGGTAGGAGGCGGCCAGCTCGCCGAACTCCTCGTGGTTGGACACCACCCCGACCACGTCGATGGGCAGGGAACAGGTCTTCCAGCGGAACAGCAGGTCGTTCAGGCAGTGGCCGAGGCGGGAGACCATGATCAGGGTGCGGACCCGGGCTGACTTGTCGTGCAGCTGCCAGGACATTCCGAACGCCTCGGCCACCCAGGAAAAGCCGCGCTCGAGCTCGGCCAGGCCGATCCCCGGCGGCGGCACGGTGAAGTGCACCCGCATGAAGAACCGCCCGTCCGGGCTCTCCCCGTATTGCTGGCTGGCCAGGATGTTCCCCGAATGCTGCACCAGGAAGCTGGACACCGCGTACACGATCCCCGGCTTATCCGGGCAGAAGAGCGTGAGCACATACTCCCGCCCCCGCACAGCATCCATACGCCGCCACCTCAAGCTGTTGCGTATTAAGCAACCCATATCGCAATATGCAACAATCGTGCCCCTTGGTGCGGTCCCCGGTCAAGTGCGGGGGCGCCAGCTCTGGCTTTCACGCGGTCGGTGGCCCACCGGGTACCGTCGGCGGTAACCGATGGGCCACCGACCCCTTGGCCGGGCGGCGGCGACTGGTCAGGATTCCAGGTAGCGGAGGACGGCTAGGACTCGGCGGTGGTCGGCGTCGGACGGGGGGAGGCCGAGTTTGCTGAAGATGTTGCTGACGTGTTTCTCCACGGAGCGCTCCGAGACCACGAGAATCCCGGCGATCGCGCCGTTGGAGCGGCCCTCCGCCATCAGGCCGAGCACGTCCCGCTCCCTCGCCGTGAGCACGCTGAGCCCGTCGGCGCGACGACTGGCGCCCAGCAGTTGCGTCACGACCTCCGGATCGAGGGCGGTGCCTCCGGCCGCCACCCGGCTCAGCGCCTCGACGAACTCGCCGACGTCGGCGACCCGGTCCTTGAGCAGGTACCCGACGCCCGCCGCGCCTGCGCCGGACGCCGCGCCGAGCAGGTCGGCCGCATACCGGGTCTCGATGTACTGGGAGAACACCAGCACCCCGATCCGCGGATGGTCGTGGCGGATCGCGATCGCGGCGCGCAGGCCCTCATCGGTATAACCGGGCGGCATTCGCACGTCCACCACGATGACGTCCGGCTGGTGCTCGTCCACCGCCACCAGCAGGTCCTCGGCGTTGCCGACGGCAGCGACCACCTTGTGGCCGCGGTCGGCCAGGATCTCGACCAGGCCCGCCCGGACCACGGCTGAGTCCTCGGCGATCGCAATCCGCATCGGGCGCTCCAGTTCGTTCAGGGGTGGGACGGCAACTCGACGGTGATCACCGTGGGACCTCCGGACGGGCTGCTTATTCGCAGCCTGCCATCCACGGTCCTCATGCGCTCGGCGAGCCCGGCCAGGCCGCCGCGAGCCTCCATCCGGGCGCCGCCGGAGCCGTCGTCGCTTACCCGTACCTGCAGCAGCCCGGGCACGAGGACTGCCGCCAGGGTGGCATGCCGGGCGCCGCTGTGCTTGGCCACGTTGGAAAGCAGTTCCGCCGCGCAGAAGTAGGCGATGGTCT
>PMST01000326.1:20515-22769 GCA_003168295.1 Actinomycetota bacterium | reverse complement strand
GGCAGCATCAGGTCGAGCAGCACGATGTCCGGGTCCTCGGTCTCGAGCAGCTGGAGCGCGCGCATCCCGTCCACGCTCACCACGGTGTCGAAGCCGCGCACGGCCAGGTTGGACCGGATCAGGTCCACGATGTTGGGATCGTCCTCCACCACCAGGGCGCAGGTCTTGCGGGCCGTCTCAGTCATCGCCATCAGTCCTGGTCCCCCCGACGTCCGCGGTGACCCTCAGGTGGGGTCCGGTAGCCCGGCTCAGGTCGAGGAGCTCGGCCTCGACGGGCAGCGACACGCTGAAGCAGGTGCCCGGTGACTGCGGCGTCAGCTCGATCTGGCCGCCGTGCGCTTGCACGATGCCCTTGGCGATGGACAGGCCGAGGCCCGCGCCCGCGCTCTTGCGGTTGCTGGTTTTGGTGCTGGCGGTGCTGGGGCGGCGGGCGGGTTCGAACGGCGCGGCGGCTAGTTCTGGTGGCATGCCTCGGCCGTCGTCGCGGACGCTGATGACCACCTGATCCAGTCCGGCCGTGACCGTGACCTGGACCCGGGTACCCGGCGGGTTGTGGCCGAACGCGTTGTTCAGCAGGTTGACGAACACCTGCTCCATCCGGTCGTGGTCGGCCCACACCACGGGCAGGTGAGCGTCACAGCTCAGCGTGACCGATTCCGCGGTGCCCGGCGGCAGGCAGCCGATCGCCGCCTCGAGCACCAGCCGGATGTCGCACCAGTCCCGCTGCAGGCGCATGATGCCCGACTCGATCGCGGAGAAGTCGAGCAGGTCATCGACCAGCCGGCCGAGGCGCGCCGACTCCGCCGCGATCCGGTCAAGGAAGCGCTGCTGGGAGTCGCCGTCCCAGGTCACGTCCGGCTGCATCAGGCTGGATGCGTAACCCCTGATGGCCGTCAGCGGGGTGCGCAGCTCGTGGCTGAGCCGGGACAGGAAACCGCGCTGCAGCTCCCGCGACCGGCGCAGGGCCGCCGCCTCCTGGTGTGCGTGACCCGCCTCCTCGCGTTCGAGCGCGAGGCGGAGCGAGTTCGCCGCGTCCTCCATCAGCGCCGTCTCTTCCTTGGTGGGCGGCACCCGCCGCCAGCTGGCGATCAGCACGGTGGGGCCGCCGGCCGCCATGAACGCCACCGCCCGGGCCCGCTGCCTGCGGCTGCTCTGCAGCTGCCGGGCGACCCCGTCCGGGTGCGCGCTGTCCAGCGCGCTGCCGGCCAGCTCGCGCAGCGACGGCGTGGCCGAAGACGGATCGGTGCCGAGCGGCCCGGCGAAGGCCCGCCAGCGGGTCGGCTGGCCCGCGGGCTGGGTGATCAGCGCGACCTCCTCGGCCTGCAGGCCGCGGCGCAGCGACTGGAGCGCGACGACCAGGCCCTCGCCGACCAGCACCGGGCCGGCCAGCGTCTCCAGCATCTCCCTGATCGTCTCGAGCACGCGGTTCCTGGTCGTCACTTGGTCCAGCAGCCGGTCCCGTTCGATGGCGCTGGCCGCATAGCCGGCGTAGACGGTGACCAGGTCGAGCTGGTCCCGCTGCGGCGCACCGTCCTCGGCGCGGAACACCGTGATGACCCCGCTCAGCCCGCTCGGCCCGAGCACCGGAACCGACCACGAGCTGGCCACGTTCACCGTCTTGGCCAGGTCGCGGAAGCTCCGCCAGGCCGCGCCGACGCGCACGTTGTCGGCGATGACGGGGCGTTCGTCGGACGCGGCCAGGCCCACCGGACCGCCGCCCGGACCGAACGGCAGCCTGGTCCACGGGTCCAGCTGGCCGCGGGCGAAGCCGAGGGACGCGGCGCAAAACAGGGTCCGGTCGGAGACCAGGTGAATGCACAGCCGCTCGCTGGACAGCGCCGAACCGAGCGCGGACAAGATCAGCGACAGGCTCGACGACGGATCCGCCGAAACCAGCCGGTCGGTCAGCCCGTGCAGCCGGGTGAGCTGCCGACGCGCCGAGGTGTCGATCTGCTGGCCGGACAGCAGCGCCACCATGTCGTCCGGGTGGGTGTCGGCCGGACGCAGGTCGGCCACGATCCGGCCCTGGCGCAGCACCACCACGCGGTCGGCCAGCCGGAACATCTGGTCGATGTCGTGGCAGGCCAGCAGGATCGTCGTACCCTGCTCCCGCAGGCCCATGATCAGCTCTTCGACCTGAGCCGATTCCTTCACCCCGAGCGCGGCGGTCGGCTCGTCCAGCGCCAGCAGCCGCGGCCGCCGGCCCATGGCCCGGGCCACCGCCACCAGCTGCCGCTGCCCGCCGGACAGCGAG
>PMST01000326.1:10277-20505 GCA_003168295.1 Actinomycetota bacterium | reverse complement strand
GCTTGGCCGCGCCGGCCGGATCGGACGGCACGCGCTTGCCCGCCAGGAAGATCTCACCGGTCGCCGGGACCACGTCCCCGGCGACGCAGCGGACCAGGGTGGTCTTGCCCGCGCCGTTCTCGCCCGCGAGCGCGACGAGCTCGCCGCTGCGGACGTCCAGGTGGATGTCGTCCAGAGCCCGCACCCGGCCGTAGCTGACGCTCAGCCCGGACACCGACAGCAGCGGGCTGGCCCCGGCCGCTTCCGCCCGGACCGGCCTGACCGCGACGTCCAGGGCGGTGTCTCTGGTGGACAGGAGAGAACCGGTCATCCCGTCATTGTGTGGCCTGTTTGGTGCGGTTGGCCACAAAGGTTGCTAAGTAAGCCGATCTGAGCAGGCATTTTCATAACTTTTAAATGTTCCGGGGCTGATCGAGGGGGCGGGGGAAGGTGGGCGTGGGCATGAACTAGGGTCCGTTCCGTAGATGGGATTTTGAACTTGGCGAGAGGAGCGGGACCTTGCTTGTTGCGTTTTCTGTGACGCCGATCGGGACTGGGGAGGCGGTCGGTGAGGCGGTGGCCGAAGCGGTCCGGGTGGTGCGGGACAGCGGGCTGCCGAACCGGACCGACGCCATGTTCACCACCATCGAGGGTGACTGGGACGAGGTTATGGCGGTGGTGAAGCGGGCCGTGGACGCGGTCGCGGCCCGGGCGCCGCGGGTCAGCGTGGTGCTCAAGGCCGACATCAGGCCGGGTGTGACCGGGGCGCTCACCGCGAAGGTCGAGACGGTGGAGCGGTACCTGCAGGGCTAGTGGTTTACGGCACAGCGGGTTTAGGGGACACCGAGCAGGCGGAGCAGGGCGGTGGTGGCCGCGGCGGCCAGGACGATGACCGGGAACGGGGCCTTGCGCCAGGCCAGGATGCCGCCGACCAGGACGCCGGCCGGGCGGGCGAAGCCGGAGAAGCCGTGGCCTTCGGTCAGCGCCGTGGTGGCCACCAGGGCGGCGAGCAGGATCACGGCGGCGGCCTCGAGCAGCTTGGTGGCCCGGGGCGGGAAGCTCATCCGGGTGCGCAGCGCCGGGCCGGCCAAGCGGATGGCGTACGTGCCGGCGGCGAGCGTGGCCATACCCGCGACGACCAGCGTGGTGTCTTTCACGGTTGCTCTCGGCTGGGGTGTTCGCGGACCAGGAGGAGGACGGCGGCAAGGGCGAGCAGGACGGGCAGGCCGGCGGGCAGGAACGGGGCGGCGGCCAGCGCGATGACGGCGCCGGTCGCGGCGGCCCGCAGGGTAGCCCGGTCGCGCAGGGACGGAACGATCAAGGCCAGGATCACCGCGGGGAACATGGCGTCCAGGCCGAACGCGTTGGTGTCGTGGACGGCGCTGCCGATCAGGGCGCCGAGGGTGGCGCCGCCGGACCAGGCGGCGAATAGGCTGAGGCCGCACAGCCAGTAGGCGGCGCGCTTGCGCGGGTAATCCGGCTGGGCCAGGGCGAACACGACGGTCTCGTCGTTCATCAGGTGGGTGCCGAAGAATCGCCGCCAGCCGCGGCCGGTGATCTCCGGGGGCAGCGCCAGGCCGTAGGCCAGGTGACGGGCGTTCACGCCGAGGCCGGCCAGCGCCGCGGCGATCGGGTTGCCGCCCGCGGCCACGATGCCGATGAACAGGAACTCCGACGCGCCGGCCACCACGAACACGCTCTGCACGACCGGCAGCCATAGCGGGAGCCCGGAGGCGACCGCGATGGCCCCGTAGGACAGGCCGATGAACAGCACGGCCAGGCAGGTGAGCGCGATGTCGCGCCGGACGCTGCCCTCTAGAGTTCTTCGTATCGAACTCATGAAGCCTATTCTGGGCGACCAGGAGTCGTTCGTCAAAACGAACGGTGGACTTATATGACGAACACCGACCGTGCTGGCGGTTTGCCGACCGGGGGCCTGGTGGCGCAGGTCGCCACCTCGCTGCGCCGGGAGCGGCACCGGACCGGGCTGTCGCTGACCGAGGTCGCGCGCCGCGCCGGGATCGCCAAGTCCACGCTGTCCCAGCTGGAGTCCGGCACCGGTAACCCCAGCCTGGAGACGCTGTGGGCAATCTGCGTCGCGCTGGACGTGCCGTTCTCCCGGCTGCTCGACCCGCCGCGGCCGCGCACCCAGGTGATCAGGGCGACCGACGGCCCGACGGTCACCGCGGCGCAGGCCGACTACCAGGCCACGCTGCTCGCCGCCGTCCCGCCGGGGGTCCGGTGCGACGTGTACCGCATCGCGGCCGAGCCCGGGCACGCGCGGGCTTCGCAGCCGCATTCGCCCGGCGTGGTCGAGCACGTCGTGATCAGCGCGGGCCGGGCCCTGGTCGGCGCGACCGGCGAGGTCGCCGAGCTAGGTCCGGGCGACTACATCCGCTACCCGGGCGACGTGCCGCACGTCTTCGAGGCGCTGGAACCCGGGACCCAGGCCGTGCTGGTCTCCGAGCATCCCTAGGGCTCTTTTGGCTCTTTGGGCTCTTTGGGCTCTTTTAGGGCTCGGCTGGGACCTGCTCGATCAGCGCGGCCAGGCCCGGCTCATCGAGCAGGTCGGCGGGACGGACCGTCTGGTCGTGCGCCACGTAGTAGAAGGCCGCCCGCACCGCCGCGACCGGCACCCCGGCCAGCTTCGCCCAGGCGAGGCGGTAGGCGGCGAGCTGAACGGAGACGGCGTGCCGTTCGGCTTCGGTCCGGGGCGGGGTGCCGGTCTTCCAGTCGACCACGTCGAAGCTGCCGTCGCTGGCGTCGGCGAACACCGCGTCGATCCGGCCGCGGACCAGCCGGTCGCCGACCAGCGTCTCGAACGGCACCTCGACGGCCCGTGGCCAGCGGTCGGCCCACTGGCTGCGCTCGAACCGGGCCCGCAGCTCGGCGAGATCCTCCTGGTCCGGCGTGCTTTCGTCGTCCGGGCCGCCGAACAGGTCGCTGTCGTCGATGAGCAGCTGCTGGCCGTACCGCTGCTCCAGCCAGCGGTGGAACGCGGTGCCTCGCCGCGCCTGCCGGGCCGGGGGACGAGGCATGGGCCGGCGCACCTGCCGGGCGAGTTCGGCGGGGTCGCGGGCGAGGGAGACCAGGGCGGACACGGACAGCCGGGCGGGCAGTGCGACCTCGGTCACGCCGTCGTTGCCGCGCTGAGCCCGCTCGGCGAGCAGCAGATCGGCATCCCGCCGCCACGCCGCCACCAGCGGGTCGTCCGAAGGGCTTTCGGGTTCATCCCCCCCAGCTAGCACTTGCTCGACTAGGGCGGCGGCCTCGCGGACGGCCTGGTAGTGGCGGCCGGCCGGGGTGGCGGGCCAGTTCGCCGTATCCACCGAGGCCAGCAGCGGGTTCTCAGCCTCCGGGTCGGGTGCGGGCGCCCACACAGAAACGTCCGCCGCGCCGGAGGTCCGCACTTCGGCCAGGAACGGCGAAGGGCCGAGGCGGCTGGTACCGCCCTCGCCCCACCAGTATCCCGAACACCCCAGCCAGAACGCCGCCCGCGTCGTCGCGACATACATGAGCCTGCGCTCCTCGGACAGGTCACGCGTCGCGCAGGCGTCGGTGAAGGCGTCCAGTGAGGCGGGGTCGAGCCCGCGCAGCTCCGGAAGGTCGCCGGCGTCCCCGCGCAGGCTGAACGGGATCAGCCGGGCGTTGTCCGTCCACCGGGTGGAGATCCGGGGCCGGGCGGGGAACACCTGGGACCGCTCCCCCAGCGCGAGGCCGGGCACGAACACGGCCGGCCACTGCAGGCCCTTGGCCGCGTGCACGGTCAGCAGCTTGACCGAATCAGACTCACCCACCCGCCCGGTCTCCAGCCCGAACTCCTCCTGCTGGGCCGCCGTCAGGTAGGCCAGGAACGCGCCAAGCGTCGGCTCGGCGCCCTCGCCAGTGAACGCGGCCGCGACGTCGGTGAAGGCGTCCAGGTCGGCGCGCGCGGCCACCGGATCGGCGCCCGGCCGCGCGGCGACCTCGATGTCCAGGCCGAGCACCCGCTCCGCCTCCGCGGCCAGGTCGGCCAGCGGCCGCCCGACGTGCGCGCGCAGCCGCCTCAGCTCGCCCGCGAGCGCACGCATCCGGGCGTAGCCGGCCGCCGAGTAAGCCCTGGCGTCGCCCAGGTCATCGAGCGCCTCGACCAGGCTGCCGGTCTCCGCGGTCAGGTCGGTGATCGCCTCCGCGAGCGGGTCCGCCTCGGGTCCGCGGTCCGCCTCGGCAGGTCCTCGCTCTGCCTCGGCGGGTCCCCGGTCTGGCTCGGTGGGTCTACGGTCAGCCTCGCCGCGGACCAGCACCCGGGCGCGGCGGCCGAGCGCGACCAGGTCACGCGGCCCGATCCGCCAGCGCGGCCCGGTGAGCAGCCGGGCCAGGGCATCTGAGGCGCCGGCGTCGTGCAGCACCCGCAGCGTCGCCACCACGTCCTGCACCTCGGGCACCACGAGCAAGCCGCCGAGCCCCACCACCTCGACCGGGATCCCGCGGGCCTCGATGGCCCGCCGCAGCGGCACGAACTGCGATCGCTTCCGGCACAGCACCGCGATGTCCGACGGCCGCACCCCGGCCGGACGCCGGTCCGGCCACGGCTGGCCGTCCGGCGCGCAGCCAGGCTCGGACGCGAGCAGCGCGGCGACCTGCCCGGCCACCCATTCGGCCTCGTCCAGCACCGTGTCGAGCAGGGCGCAGGCGACCGCCCCCCGGTCCGCCCGGTCGGGGCCGGACACCAGCCGCGGCACGTCGGGGGCCTCGTATCGCAGTTCCTCCTGGACGGCGGCCGCGGCGTCGAGCACCCGCGCGGAGTTCCGGAAGCTGGTCGAAAGCAGCAGCACCGGAGCTGGGCCCGAGGACGCCGAGGCCCCGAACGGCCGGACCCTGGCGACCACAGGGAAGTCGACGGTGAACCGTCGCAGGTTACCCGCGCTCGCGCCGCGCCAGCCGTAGATGGACTGGCACGGGTCCCCGACCGCCGTCACCGGATGCCCGCCGCCGAACAGCGAGCGCAGCAGGACGAGCTGCGCGTGGCTGGTGTCCTGGTACTCATCGAGCAGGACCACCTGGTAGCGGGCCCGCTCGGCCGCCGCCACCTCCGGGTGCCTGCTGGCGATCCGGGCCGCCAGGGCCACCTGATCGGAGTGGTCAAGGACCTCGCGGCCCGCCTTGGCCGCCGCGTAGCGTTCGACCAGCGGCAGCAACTGCTCCCTGGCCCGCTGGGTTGCGATTATTTTCCGAACGGACGCCGGTACCCGCCCAGGCAGCCCGTCCTGCTCCGCCGCGAGCCACGCCCCCACGGCGGTGACGTCTTCGGGCTCGCGCAGGTGCTCGGCCAGGTCCCCGGCCAGTTCGAGCACGGCCGCGGTCACCGTCTGCGGAGTCCAGGTGATCTCGTCCATCGGCCCGTCGTAGGCGGCCACGATCCCGGCCGCGAGCTGCCAGGACAGCGCCGGCGTGATCAGCCGCATGGACGGCTCGAGGCCTTCACGCAGGGCGTTGTCGCTGACCAGCCGGCCCGCGTAGGCGTGGTAGGTCCCGATCGCCGGATCGCCGCCGAACGGGTCCCCGGACCCGGGCCTGCCCGCCGGACCAGCGCCCGCCGGACCAGCGCCGGCCGGTCCGAGGCCGCTGCCTTCCAGGTTTGCCCGGCGCAGGCGTTCGAGCCGGGAGCGGACCCGGTCGCCGAGCTCGGCCGCGGCCTTCCTGGTGAAGGTGAGCCCGAGCACCCGGTCCGGGCGGACCATCCCGTTGGCGACCAGCCAGACCAGCCGCGCCGCCATCGTCTCGCTCTTGCCCGAGCCGGCCCCCGCGATGACCGCGAGCGGCCCGAGCGGCGCGGCGATCACCGCGGCCTGCTCCGGCGTCGGCTCGGGCAGCCGCAGCAGCCGCGCCAGCTGAACCGGCCCGATCTGGCCCGCGCGGTCCGGGCTCGTGCTCACCCCGGCGTTGGTCACGCTGGCATGGGTCAGACTGGCATTGCTCACACTGACATTCCAGCAGAGACCACTGACATTTGGCGGCACCTTGGCTGGCCTGTTCTGGCCTGGAACCCGGCCGGCGGCGGCCAGCGTTGAGTGAGTAACCGGGGATGGAGGCCGACGATGGATCAGGCCGAGCTTGAACAGATTCAACGGGTCATCAACCATGAGATGAGAGAGCGCTTCGCCCTCGGCTCGGCGCAGCGGGCCGTGCTGTTGCAGCATGGCGACGATCCCGCGATCGAGCCGGGACAGCTGACGGTGCGGGTGTTCCTGCCGCCGCCTGAAGAGGGGGAAGACTACGACCAGGCCCTAGCCGCCTGGCAGGAAGCCCATCAGACGGGCATGGACGCGCTCCGCCGCGAGCTCTCGTTCCGGCTGCCCGCGGCGCGGCTGCTCGAGTTCACCTTCGACGACGCGGCCGCGGCAGCGAATCAAACACCGGTGCCGCGGATCCTGATGCCCGACGACGGGTCGCTGGCCGCCGAGCAGCTGTCCGGACGCGAGATCGTGACGACGGCGCTGGCGCTGCTGCGCGCCAACTACGTCTTTCCTGAGCTGGCCGACCGCGCCGCCACCGCGGTCGAGGCCAGGCTCGCCGCGGGCGAGTACGACCACCTGGACGAGATCACGCTCACCGAGCTGGTCACCAGCCACCTGCGGGAAGTCTGCCAGGACAAGCACCTGGCGCTGCGGCTCGGCGGCGGCCCCGGTCCGGGTGGCCGCGGTCCCGGAGACGGTCGCGGACCCGGGGGTCCTGGGGGTCCGGGACGCGGGCCGGATCCGGATCGGCCCAAGGGTCCCGAGGACAGGCGGCTGGCCATGCGGCAGATGGGACGGCTGGACAACTTCGGCATCCACCGGGTCGAGCGGCTGAACGGCAACGTCGGCTACCTCGACGTGAGGCGGGTCCCGGTCCCGGCGAACGCGGGGCCGGCTATCTCGGCGGCGATGGAGCTCGTGGCCGGGACTTACGCGCTCATTATCGACCTGCGGCGCAACGGGGGCGGCTCACCGGAGGGCGTGGTCTACTGGTGCAGCCACCTATTCGACGAACGACCCACCCATCTCAACGACATCTTCCACGCCGACACAGGTGAGACGCATCAGTTCTGGACCCTGCCGTACGTACCGGGCCCCCGCTATCTCGACCGGCCGGTCTACGTGCTGACCAGCAGCCGGACCTTCTCTGGCGGCGAGGACTTCGCCTACGCGCTGCAGGCCCTGGGCCGCGCGCAGGTGATCGGCGAAACCACCGGCGGCGGCGCCCACCCGACCCGGCCGTTCCCGATCAGCGCCGCCGTGCACATCGCGATACCGTTCGCGCGCTCGATCAACCCGGTCACCGGTACGAACTGGCAGGGCACGGGCGTGGTGCCCGATGTCCGCGTCCCGCAGGAGCAGGCGTACGACGTCGCCTACGCCACCGCGCTCCGGCACGTGCTGGCCCGGGACGAGCTCTTCCCGCCGATCGCTGACGGGGCTCGTGAGGCGCTGGCCGCACTGCCCGTGACCGCACTGCGAGTGACGGAGCCGGCTACGGTCACGGAGGCATCCGCGATCACGGGGTGACTTGTTCGCCCTCGGGGTGGACCGGGCAGCAGGAGGCGACCGGGCAGGTACGGCAGCCGGGGTTGACCTTGGCCTCGAAGAGGGGCCCGGCCATGCCGGCCGCGACGGTCTCCACCAGGTCCTTGGCCCAGCCTGGCTCGGGATCTTCGGCCAGCGCGCCCTGCCGCTGCACCTTGGCCCGCATCGTCACGCCCGACGCCTTGCCGACCTGGACCAGCTCCGCGCCGCCCGGCTCGGACAGGCCGAGCCGCTCGAACGCGCCGAGCAGCACCGCCAGCTGGTAGACGCCGAGCTGCGGGTGCCGGTCGAGTTCGTCTTCGCGCGGCGCGCTGCCTCCGGTCTTCAGGTCGACCACGACCGCGCGGCCCTGGTCGTCGGATTCCAACCGGTCTACCCGGCCGGTGATCTCTACCGGCCCGATCCGGACCTTGAGTTGCTGCTCCACCGCCACGAGCTCGCGCGGGTTCTCGGCGTGCCAGGCGAGGAACTTGCGGACCATGCGCTCGGCCAGCGCTCGTTGCTTGGCGCTGTACCAGGCGCTCCCGAAGTCGAGATGGTGCCAGATTTCGTCGATGCGATCAGCCACGTCCCGTTCCGTAGCTCCGTCCGCGGCCAGGACGGCGGCGGCGTGGATTACGGTGCCCAGGTGGCGCAGGACATCTGACCGGCCCGCTCCGACGGCCGCATCGAGCAGCCAGCGTAGCCCGCACTTGGTGAACGACTCGACCTGGGACGGGGACAGCCGGACGGTCTCGCCTCCGGCTACGATCGGGCCGGCGTCGGACAGCTCGGTCAGCGCGTACCATTCCCGTGGGTGGGCCGCCCGCACCCCGGCCGCGGCGAGCCGGGCCAGCTGAGTGGCCGCGGCCTGCCGGACGGCCGGCTGAGCACTCGTGTCCGCGGCGGCCCGCCGCAGGTCGGCGACCAGCGCCGGCATGGAAAGCCAGCGGTGGGGGGCGTCGGCGACCCGCTCGACCGGCACATCGTCGCCCGCCAGCTCGGTCAGGAACCTGGACGGCCGCTGGTCAGTGTCCTCACCGCCCGCCGCGGTGACGACGAGCCGCCGCCGCGCCCGGGTGACCGCCACGTAGAACAGCCGCCGCTCCTCGGCGAGCAGCTTCGCGGCCAGCATCGCGGCGTCTACGTCCGCCCCCGGCCCAGGGCCCGACCCGGAGACCGCGGAGAGGCCAGATTGCACCGGCTCGGCGAGCCCAGATTGCACTATCTCGGCGAGTTCGCCCGCGCCGAGCAGCGATCCGCGGAGCCGCAGGTCGGGCCAGGTGTCCTCCTGGACGCCCGCGACCACCACGACCTCCCACTCCAGGCCCTTGGACCGGTGCGCGGTGAGGATGCGGACGCAGTCCTCCCGGACGGCGCGCTCGGCCAGGGTGTCGCCGACGATCTCCTGCCCGGCCAGGCTCTCGGCGAATAGGCCGGGCGCGCCCGGCGGCATGGTGTCGGTGAAATGCGCGGCCTGGTCGAACAAGGCCAGCACCGCGTCCAGGTCCCGGTCCGCGGCGGCTCCGGCCGGGCCGCCGCCCGCGCTGATCCGCTGCCACTGCTCCGCCAGCCCGGACGCGTCCCAGATCGCCCAGAGCACGTCCTCGGCGTTACCGCCCGCCTCGATGGCGGCCGTGGCCTTGGCCAGCAGCCCGGCCACGCGCTTGGCCGGGCCCGCGACCCGGTCCGAAATCCCGGCGAGGTCGCGCGGATCGCGCAGCACCCCCGTGATCAGGTCTCCGGTCCGGTCGCGCTGTTCCTGGCCGCGCTGTTCCTGGTGCCCTTTTCCCTCGCCCGCGGCCTCGGCCAGCAGCTGCAGGGACCGGCGCAGGCGGCGCAGGCCGAGGGCATCGGTGCCGCCCAGCGGGCCGCAGAGCAGCTCGGCCGCGGTCTGCTCGTCGAGCGCGGCCGGCCGTAGCGCGCAGCGGAGCAGCATGAGCAGCGGCCGGGTACCCGGCTCGTCCACCAGCGGCAGCTCATCGCCGGCCACCGTGACCGGAACCCCCGCGGCGGTCAGCGCGCGCCGCAGCAACGGGACTTGCCTTGTCGCCGAGCGCACCAGGACGGCCATCGAGGACCAGGGGATCTGGTCCGCCAGGTGGGCGCGGCGCAGCGTGTCGGCGACCAGGGCGGCCTCCTGGGTCGAGCTGTCCGCGACCAGGATGCGGACCTCGCCCGGCCGGGTTGGCGAGGCCGGTATCAGGTCCCGGTGGCTGGCCGAACCGCCGGGCGCGGACGGCGCCGCCGGCAGCCGCCGGGCCAGCCGGCGGGACGCGGCCAGCAAGACCGGACCGCTGCGGCGGCAGGTGCGCAGCGCCACCACGGGCGCGGGCTGGCCGTCCGCGGTACGGAACCGCTCACCGAACTCGGTGAGCGCCTGCACGTCAGCACCACGGAACGCGTAGATGGACTGGTCCGGGTCGCCGACGGCGATCAGCTCACGGCCGTCGCCGGCCAGCGCCAGCAGCAGCGACTCCTGAGCNNGGGTCGCTGTCCTGGTACTCGTCGACCAGCACCACGTCGTAGGCCCCGCGCTCGCGCTGCCTGGTCTCCTCGCGGCTGAGCAGCGCGGCGGCGATGCGGACGATCTCCGCGTAGTCGTAGGCCGGCACCGGCGCGAGGTCGAAACGCGCCGCGTACCGGTCCAGGAACGCGGCCGCCGCCATCCAGTCGTCACGGTCGCGCAGCTTGCCGAGCTGGCGCAGCCGCCGGCCGTCCAGGCC
>PMST01000326.1:0-10220 GCA_003168295.1 Actinomycetota bacterium | reverse complement strand
CGTCGCCCGCGAGCAAGAACTCCCGGCGCGCGAGCGCGTAGGCATAGCTGTGGAAGGTCATCGCCAGCGGCTCGCGGGTGGTACGCCGCAGCCGGGCGGTGATCCGCTCGCGGAGCTCAACCGCCGCCTTCCGGCTGAAGGTCAGCACGAGCACGCGCTCCGGCTCGATGCCGCGCCGCTCGATCCGGTCCGCCACGGCGGCCACGATCGTAGTCGTCTTGCCGGTGCCGGGCCCCGCCAGTACCAGCAGCGGGCCGCCCTCGTGCTCCACCACCCGCTGCTGCGCCTCGTCCAGGCGCGGTGCCGAGGCCGCGGGCAAAGGCCGGCGGACGAGGCGGTACGCGGGTGCGTGGGACTGGTCCATCAGTACCGCATTCCAGCAGACGCCACTGACATTTTGCGGCCCATCCGGCGAAGACCCAGCGTGTGGCGTTCCGGCGGGAAGTGCGCGCGGGGGTGCTTGGGAGCGGGGACGGCGGGGCGCCGGGAGCGGAGGTCGCCGGGGAAGCGGGAGCGGGGGCTGCCGGGGCGGTCCGGGGGCCGCATCGAAGCTGCTCGTGATGCATCCCAGCCTCGATCGCGAAACCCGGAATGCACCGCTGATCCCGTCTATCTCATAACTGATTACCTTTAACACAATCGGCGGAATTTGCGTGGTGGATTCGGGCTTTACGGTCGATCCGGTGCATTGGGATACCCCAGATCCACCGCGAGGCCCGGATCCACCGCAATCTTTTTTCGGTTCTGCGGAGGGCAGAAAGCACGGGTCTCACTAATTAATAGGGAAATCATTAATCAATGGCGACGGGACGGCTTTGGGGGTCTTGGCGGCTAAGGGTGGGCGGGCCAGCGGGCGCGGCGCATGTCTACCCGGACGGGGGGGCGGGCGGAGCGGAGCGGGGTGCCTTCGGCCAGGTAGTGCTCGAGGGCCCGGCTGTCGTGACCGGGGGCGGGGGTGCCGTCGGAGTGAATGACCCGCCACCACGGGACGGCGCCGCCGTAGACAGCCAGCACCCGGCCGACCTGGCGGGGGCCGGGACCCGCGCCCAGGTATTCGGCGATATCGCCGTAGGACATCACCCGGCCGGGGGGAATCGAGTCCACGACGTCGAGCACCTGACTGGTGAAGTCGTCGACCGGCGGCGGCGATCCGACGGCCGGAGGGGAACCGGCGGGCGAGGGGGAACCGGAGGGCTGGGGGGTGGGGGTCATCGGTTCGTGCGGCGGAGGAGGGCTAGGCGGGTGCTGGCGGCGGCGGTTAGTGCTAGGCAGGCTAGCGCGAGCAGCGCGAGCAGGACAAGCTCACCGGATCCCCTGGGACGCACCGGCTCGGGCGCGACCGGGCCGTGGAACCTGGCGGCGGCGGCGATGCCGGTCCCGGTGGCCTGGGGGTCAGCGGAATGGGCGGCAACAGGCTGGACGGCAGCGGGCTGGGCGTGAGCGAACCGGCTGTGGGCGAACTGGCCGGCTTTGGCTAGGGCCGCGGCCGCATTGACGACACCGAATCCCACCTGGCTGTCGTAGCCGCCGGCCGGACGCTCGGTGGTCGTCGAGGTCAGCGCGCTGGCCACCAGTTCGGGCGGGAGACCCGGGTATTTCGATTTGATCAGCGCGGCGACTCCGGCCACGAGCGCGCAGGCCGGGCTGGTGCCGCTGACCCACCAGTACTGCCCGTCCCGGCCCTGCGCGGGTACGGACACCCCGGGCGCCGCCACCTGGACGGATAGGTTATCGCTGGAAAAGGGGGCCACCGCACCGGTGGAATTGACGGCACCCACGCTGATCACGCCGGGATAGTCGGCCGGGAAGGACTCTGGTGCCCCGCCGCCACCGTCCGAACCTACCTGATCACCCGAGTTTCCCGCCGAGGCGACGACCACCACGCCATGATCGTAGGCCTGCTGCAGCGCGTCCCTGACCGTTCCGCTCGGCGCGCTGTAGCCGATCGACATGCTGATGACCTTCGCGCCGTGCGTCACCGCGTAGTTGATCCCGTTCGCCAGCGACTGCTGAATCCGGGTCTCTTGTTCGCGCTCGTACTCGGCGTAGTGAGGGTCACCGCGGTCGGGGATCACCCGGACCGACAAGATATGGGCTCTGGGCGCGATGCCGATGACCCCGCCGCTGCCGTCATGGCCGTGGCCGGCGATCAGGGAGGCCATCCAGGTGCCGTGCACGCCCCAGTCCGGGCTCGACCCGGACGTGGTCACGCCGGTGTAGTTGGGGCCGGTGGTGACCGATCCGATCAGGTCGCTGACATCAGGGTTCACCCCGCTGTCGATCACCGCGACGGTGACCCCACCGCCCTCGCTCACCGGCCACGCGGCCGGGACGTTCAGCATGTCAAGGACCCACTGCTGGTTGTCCCTGATGCTGTCGGTGAGGACTGTGCCCGAGGCCGGCCCGGCGGCTTGCTGTCCGGCCGCAAGGGCCGTCCCGGGCATCGCCGCCAGCGACACCAGGCAGGATCCGGCTAGTACCGCGAGCCCAGCCAGCGCCGGGAGCGTGCGGCGCCCGGTCAGCATCCGGGCGATCCGGGGCAGTGCGGCGAGGCCGGCCTGGTGCCGAGGGTATCGGCGACGGACTTCGCGACGTCCATAGCCATGTAGGTCATCTCGCCGTAGGCGTACAAATCCTGGGACACGGGAACCCGCGGCCGGCGATCGGAGTATCCGACCGCGTACATGACGACGTACGGGCCGTAGCTGAAGCTCTTGGAAAGCTGCCGATTGTAGTCATACAGCTCGCCGGCCATGCCGTCGAACCTGACCACCTGGACGCCCGCCGCGAGCTGGACCGCGCCGTCGGCATTGCGCGCGGCGGCCAGCAGCGGTCGGTCCAGGCCCGTGTTGGCGCTGGAGGCGGCCGCGGCGGTCGGGAGCACCGCGATGCCCACCGTCATTACGTAACTCCGGGTGGAGTCGACATAGGTCGCGCGCAGCACGGCCTCGCACCCCTCGCGGCCCAGTACCGCCCCGGCCGCGGCACTGGTCATGCTCTTGGCACAGTCTGACTGCTGCGGCGCGATGCCCACCCGCAGCGCGTCCAGGTTCAGCGGGGTCATGTCCTCGAGCACCTTGGCCGGAAGCTGGTACGGCACCGAGGCGGGAAAGATCTCCCCGGCCGGCATCGTCTGCCACCTGCTGGCGACCTGCCACGCCTCGATCTGGTGCTGCTGGCCGGCGGTGAACTGCCTGGGCAGCAGCTGGATAGCCACCCCGGACGCCGATGCGGCGAAGCCCAGCACGCCCAGCACCAGCGCGATACGCGCGGCGGCGCGGCGGGTCCTCCGGGCGTGGCGCTGGCCCGGGCGCCGTACCTGAGGATCCTCCGTCACAAGGAGAATGGTAGGGCTAGATTCAGGCGAGCTGGCGTGACTGGAGGATAAATGCCCTGGTTTGACCTGCCGTTGGAGCAGTTGCGCCAATATCGAACAGAAACTGCGGAGCCGCCGGAATTCGACCTGTGGTGGCAGCTGCGGCTCGACCAGGCCAGGGCGCAAGCCCGCCCGCCGAAGCTGACCAGGTACGAAGCTGATATCTACGGTCCGGTTGAGGTGTACGACGCGGAGTTCTCCGGCGCGGGCGGCGACCGGATCAGGGCGTGGTACCTGCGGGCCGCGGGCGCGAACGAGCAGACGCCCGTCGTGGTCAAGTTCATCGGCTACGGCGGCGGGCGCGGCCTGCCCGCCGAGCACGCGCTGCTGCCCGCCCTGGGTTATTCCGTCTTCGTCATGGACACCCGGGGCCAGGGCGGACGCTGGACCACCGGCGCTACCGGCGACCAGCAGGAAGGGCGGTCCGGAGGCCCGGAAAACGCCCAGGTGATGACCAGGGGCATCGGCCGCCCGGAAGACTACTACTACACCCGCCTGTTCACCGACGCGGCGCTGGCGGCCGAGACGGCCAGCGAGCTCTCCGGCGCGCCGCGGGTCGCGGTGACCGGCAGCAGCCAGGGCGGCGGGCTCGCGCTGGCCTCGGCCGCGCTGGTCCCGCAGGTGGTCGCGGTCTGCCACGCCGACGTGCCCTTCCTCTGCGACATCCAGCGGGCCATCACGCTGGCGCCGGAGGCGCCATACACCGAAGTGGCCCAGTTCCTCGCCCACAACGTGGACCTGATCCCGGCCGCGCTTAACACCTTGCGGTACGTCGACTGCGCGCTGCTGGCCCGCAGGATCACCGCACGATGCCTGCTCAGCGTCGGATTGATGGACACGATCTGCCCGCCGTCCACGGTCTTCGCGGCGTACAACGAGATCACCTCGGGCAAGGACATATCGGTCCACCCGTTCACCGGTCACGAGGTGCCCACGGCGCACGTCGAACGTCAGCTCTGTCACTTCAGGGACTTCCTGCTCGGCGCGGTCGGGGGAACCCAGGACGCTTAGGGGGCCGGGACGCTTGGGGCTGTGCCGCTGACGGCTGGCTGGCTCAGCGTCACCGGCGCGGTGCGAATCAAGAAGAGCGGCAAGTGGTACCACGCATCGTTCCGGATAAATGTTTTTAGGTGACTGGCGGGGGCGCCCTTTGCCCCGTTGCCGTTCAGGCCTGATGTGCTATGTTTCGCACTAAAATGCCCCTTGGGGAGGTCCTTCGTGACTGAAGGGAATGGGCACGTAATCGACCCGGGCGGCGAGGCTCGCCGGGCCCTGCAGGCGGTCGTGGCCGAGCGGGGGCCTCAGGCCTTGTCGAACGCGGTCATTATGGACGGCGTCTGCCGGGATCGTCTCGGCGGCCTGCCCGGGGAGGCCATCCTCATCGGCAGCGCGGCCCGGAGCGACGTGCCGGCGCTGCTGCGGGAGCGCATCGGGCGCGAGGGCACCTACGGCGCGATCCAGTCCGTCGCCGCCACCCTGGCGCAGGCCCACGCGCTGGACCCGGCGGCGAGCCTGTGGGTCGTGCGCGAGTTCGCGCGCGCCCTCGGCCTGGTCGCGTCCGGAGGCGCCCAGCCGACGATCAGGGAGAGGGTAGGGTCCGGGCCTGCTTCGGACGCTGGCGGGCGGGCCGATCAGGGGGACGCGATGCCTCCCGGGGGCGCCGGGCCGCCGGGCGGGCCCACTGGCGGAGGGGCCGCGGGCGGAGGGGCTTCGGCGGGGCGGGCGTCGGGTGGGTCGCGGGTACCGGGCCGCAACGTCCTTGGCATCGTCGCCGCCATCGCGCTGGTGGCGGTGTACCTGGGGATCGCGGCGGCGGCTCACCTGAGCCCGTTTCCGGCCAAGACGGTGGCGTCGAACACGTCGCAGGGCGGCAACCAGGGCACCGTCGGGAGTCCCAGCCCGGTCGGGTCGCCGGATCCGGCCCCTGACCCGGATCCTGATCCCGACCCGACACCGCTGTCGGCCTACGACACCTTGCTGAACATGATCCCGAGCAGTGTCCAGGGTGACAATAAGAACTGCAGTAACGACGGCACCTCATTCGGCGCGCAGGCGGTGGCCGAGTGCACCCGCCTGCAAGGCCTCGCCGCCACCACCATTATCTATTATCTGTTCTCCGGCACCGGCGCGCTGAGCAGCGGATTCAGCGCCTTCCTGACGAGTTCGAAATTCCCGGCCAGCGCGTCGTCCTGCACGAACAATAACCAATTTAGCGATTTCATTGTCAACTGCCGGGATACTTACACCAGCACCTCGCCGGCCACCAGCGGATCCATCGCCGAGTACGTCAATAACGATCACGATCCGATTATTGTCAGCACGGATAACAAGCAGTTGGTCATGGCCGTTCTCATCGGGACGAACGACGGCGACCTGCTGGCGTACTGGCAACCGCTGCAGTGGATCGACTCGTAAGGCTCGGTCAGGTCAGGTCTGGCCTGGCGGTTTGGTGTTCTGCCCGCCCCCGGCGGTGACGAGCCGCCACAAGCCCCAGGCGGCGGCGGCGAGGCCGATGATCACGACGGCGAACTGGGACGCGGCGGCGCCGGCGATCAGCATCACGATGCCCACCGCGAGCGCGATGCCGCCGAAGGTCTGCGCCTGCTGCCGCTTGGACACCGGCCCGCGTGGACGCGGAGCGGGCGGCCGTTGCGGCTGTTGCGGCTGGGGTGGTCGGGGCGGCTGGGCGGAAGCCGATTCTGGCCCGGACCACCAGGTCCCGCCCGCGGGTGCCATCGTCTGACGTAGCTGCGGGACCGGGCCGGTGCCGGCCTGACCGAGCGGCGCGGACAGCGGAGGCGGACGGGGCAGCAAGTTCTGGGATCCGTGGGGTTCTTGGGTTTCGCTGTTCCATGGCCACGGGCCGGCGGCGGGCGGGCCGGCCGGGGACGAGGCTGGGGTGAAGGTGGGGGTGAAGGTCGGCGTCGGGGTGAAGTTCGGGGTGCCCGGGGACGGGGCGGGGGTGACGGGCTGCTGTTTCCACCAGGGAGCCGGCGCCGGCGCGGGCGAGGGCGCCCGCGGAGCGAGTACCGTCTCCAGGCTCGCCTCCGACACCCAGTCGGCGGCGCAGCATTCCTTTAGCCGCCGGGCCAGCTCGTCCAGCTGCGGGTCGCGCAGCGCGGCGAGCTGCTTCCAGACCTGTGTTTCGTACGGGGCGAAGAAGTCGGTCCGGGAGAACAATAGGTTCTTGGAGTTGTAAAGCGCCAGCCAGAGGCCGGGATCCTTGCTGAGCGCGACGAGCGAGAGGTAGATGACAAGCGCGGAGAAGGTGTCAAGCCAGCGGTCCCATTCGCGCAGTCCGGGGCGCTGGTAATTCGGGTGGCCGTATTCGGTGGGCGGGGAGTGGCCCGCCAGCTGCGGAATCCAGACGCCATCGAAATCAACCAGGCGGAGCTGGCCTTTCTGGTCCACCATCACGTTGCCGTGCTGCAGGTCGCCGTGGCCGAAACTCGAGTTCTGCAGCAACGCGACCATGTCCCGCCAGCTGGCGGCCAGCATGGTCAGGGCGGCGACATTGGAGCCGGCCACCAGGAAGTCCACGTACTCGTTCAGCGTCCGGCCGTCGATCCAGCCCATCTGCAGGACCGGCCAGGTCGCATTGTTGACCCGGATGGCCGAGTCCAGCCAGATGGTGCCCGACACGTGCGGGCTCAGGTCGTGGCTGGCCAGGTACGTGCTCAGCGCGCTGTACCGGTCCCGGCTCGAGGCGTCGTTCCTGATGTAGCAGCGCAGCGCCTGCGGGCTTCCGTCGACCGCGGCCTGGAACACCACGGCGCTGCTGCCCCGGGCCAGGGTGGGGCCGAGGCTGTCCCAGACGAACTGGGCGGTCTGCAGCTTCGGCACGGTGAACACCCGGCCGGGCGCCTGCACGGCCTTGTAGTAATCACCAGCGACGGGAAAGGTGGTCATCGGCACGCCAGCAGGTAGGAGGGCTGGTCGGCCAGCATGCGCAGGCGCATCAGCGTCACGTCGTCGTTCTTCATTCTCTTAGCGTCGTCCTGCTCTTTGCGTTGATCCTCGACCAGGCGGGCGAAAACATCGGGGTGCACCAGCCCGGTCAGGGTGTCCCACAGCTTGGCCTCGTCGCGTCCGGCGGCCTGCAGGATCCAGTCCGCCATCGCGTCGGTGGCCGCGAAAAGAAAATCGCCGGCCGCGAGAAGCCCGCTCCCGGCGAGCAGGTGCTCGGTCATGTCGTCCAGGCTGGACCGCTGGGTGTGCAGGCCGGCCGGATGCGATCCGAACTCGCCCGCTCGCATCGGCGGGAAGGTGGCGATCAGGCGGCCCGCGCGGACGTGGAAGAGCACCGTATCGCCCAGGGCCACGGCGCGCCAGAACGGCTCCGTGCCATCCAGGCCGGTGATCTCGAAGCCGAGGAAGGTGGCGAAGGAGCCGACCTCGCGGAACTTGCGCTCCTCGATGATGCTGTCGAAGGCCGGCACGTCCGCGGCCCACTGATCCTGCATCCGCGCGAACCAGGCCCCCATCGCGGCGGGCTCAATTCGGGGCGCGCCCGGTCGCGCGCCCGGCGGGGGCAGGAAGGACGTCGCCAGCTGGTCCACCCAGCGGACCGCGTCAAAGGCACCGGTGGCGCCGTCGAGCACGATGAACCGGGCCGTCCCGGTTCCGTCGCCGACCACACCGCCGCTGGCGCCGTCCTGCCATTCATCGGGCGCGTTGCCGTCCTTGACCTCACTGAAGGTCACCACCTGGAGCTGCATGCCGGTCAGTCCCGCACGTCGACCTTGGTGCCGACCTCGAGGAACCTGACCAGGTTGTAGGCGTCCGCGTTGAACCCGAACCCGCGAGCGCCCGGCTCCACCGGTATCCCCGCGCTGTGCGCGTTGGCCACCATAGCCGGAGGCAGCGGGCTGCTGATGCGGAACAGGTCGGGGCCCGGCGCGGGCAGGCCGCGGTCCGTGGCCGGGAACATCACCGGGTTGGCCGAGCCGGCCGGGGACAGGAAGATGTTGAACAGCAGCGCCGGCCCGTCGCTGGTCTGGATGTTGACCAGCCGCTGCGCCCACTCGTCCAGGCCGGCGCCCTCATACGGGCTGTCGGTCACCATGCCGTCGGTGATGTTGATGATGATCGGCGGGAACGAGTCCGGATGCGCGTTCGACCACTCATAGACGTGGGCGCCGGCCACCGCGACCGCCTGGCACATCGGGGTCCGGTGCCCGTACACCGGCTCGACCCAGACCGGCACCCGGCTCGGCGGGGCCCCGGCGTCAACCGAGGGCATCTCCCGCACCGCGATCGGGTTGTCGCGCAGATCGGGCAGCGCGACCAGGGGCTGGCCCGCGAGCTTGCCGCCGAACGCGGGCTCCACCCCCTCACCCCCGGCCACCGGGCGCAGCCCGTAGCCGAAGATGCCGACGTCAAAGTAGTGGCGCGCCTTGCCAGGTTCGCCCTGAGAGGTGAAGAGCAACTCGAGCAGCGTCTCGTTCAGGGCCCGGGCCGCCCCCTCAGCCATAGTCTCCCGGCTGTTCCCCCACGGCTGTTTCATGGAATCGGAACGATCAAGCAAGAACACCACGCAGCCGGGATCTCGCCGGCTGATGTCTCTCTCGTACATGCAACTGCCTCCAAACCGATCAACGGGGCGTGATTTAAGCAGCGTGATTTAAACAGAGGGCGGCCGTGACTCCTTCCGCCGCCCGGGCATGACCCGGACCGGCGGCCATGGCGTTCCCGGCTGCCAGGTCCAGACGTACTCGCAGGACTCGCAGCGGAAGTCCCAGCCGCTCCTGGCCCGCGCGATGTCGAGCCGGAACGCGCCGCAGCGCGGGCACTGCGCGATAAAGGTCGAGGCCAGGTAGGTGGACAGGTCCGGCGCCGGCGTCCGCTGGGCCGCCGGGCTCGACGGCGGCGGCGCGCCCTGGGCCGCGTCCCACCAGGCCGGCGGGGGNNCTGCTCCCGCGCCGGGCTGGCCGCGGTCACGGGACCGGGACCGGGAGCCGGAGCTGACCTGGTAACAGGAGCGGCGGCAGTGACAGGGGCGGCGGCGGTGACGGGAGCGGCGGCGGTGACGGGAGCGGCGGGCGCGGGGGCGGGGGATCCGGCGGCGGGGTAGGCCACGGGACGCGACCGGCCGGGAGACCGGAAGACGGCCACCGCGATGCCGCCGGCCACGACGGCAACGATCACCGCAATGATCAGGGAGACGTGGACCAGGGCGGCCGCGGCCAGGCCGCCGATCAGCGCGGCGGCGATGACGAGCAGCGCCCAGCCGACCGTGCTCACGCCGTCCGGATCGCCGGCTCGGCCGGATCGCTGGCTCTGGCCGGGTGGCTGGTGCGCGCTCACTGGCCTGGCACCTGGGGAGTGACGTGGTAGGTGAGCGACACGGGGCCTGACCCGACTTCGGCCGGGCCGCAGATATACCCGTTGATTATGTGCGTGCCCTTGGTCGAACTGCCCCAGCCGATCGGCGGTTTCACGCAGACCTGATACGTCCCGGCGGGCAGGTTCGCGGCGAACTCAAGCGCCGAGCTCAGCGTGCCGGAGGCCACCGTGTTCAGCGTCGTACTCTGCAGCACCTTGACCTCGCTTCCGGACACGCTCAGGCCGTCGGTTCCGTCTTCAACGACCTTGACGGTCAGCTTGGCGCCATGCCCCGCGGTGACATCGGGCGAGGTTGAGCTGGCGCTCGCTTTGGCGCTCGCGCTCGGTGACGCCTGGTGGGCCGGCGTGGCTGTCTTCGCCGAGTGGCCGGTGAAGCCGCCGATGACCAGCACGACCACGAACGCGGCGGCCTGCGCGAGCACTGGGGCGGCGAGCTTCCTGCGATCGAGCGTGACCACCGAACGACTCTCCCCTCTCCTGGTCTGGCGCTACTGGTCTG
>PMST01000042.1:4912-6334 GCA_003168295.1 Actinomycetota bacterium | reverse complement strand
GCCGCTCGACCGACTCCTGGTACCAACGGTCTGCGGCTTGATCTTCGCTGAGCAGGGCGCGGACCCGGGCCTCGATCCCCAGCACCCACTCGGTGGGGGTCGCCCGGGTGCGTTCGGACAGCCAGTCCAGCGCCGCCCGGACGGCCGCGACGTCGCCGGTCCTGGCCGCCGCCTCGGCCAGCTCAGCCACGACCAGTTGGCCGAGCGCCAGTTGGTCGCGCTGGAATACCTCCCAGGTGGCGTCCCGCGCGGCGTCGTGCCGACCCAGGCTGTTGTGCAGCACCGCGCTCGCGCACGCCGCCATGTCGGCCAGCCTGCCTGCACCGCGTCCGGCCGCCTCCTGGGCGGTGGCCTGGATCAGCTCGGAGGCCTCCTGCTCGCGGCCCTGCCAGGCCGCGAGCAGCAGCGCGGCATATGGAACCGGCGAGTTGCCGGTCGCCTCCGCGATCAGGCGATCTTCGTCGATCAGCCGCTCCGCCGCACGCAGCTCGCCCGCGAGAATGTGGACTCGGGCGAGCAAGCTGAGCGCGAACTGCAACTGGACGAGGGCGCCCGCCTCACGGGCGACCTGAACCTGGCGGACGGCCAGGGCACGCCAGGACTCGAAGTCCCACAGCTCAAGCGCGATGAAGCTGCCGACTCTCCCGCCGGCCAGCCACAGCCAGCGGCGGGCTTCGCCGACGTCGGCGTCCAGGGCAAGAAGCAGTTCAACCGCCCCGGTCAGCGCCGCCGCGGCGGCGTGGTACCCCTGTGTCACCCGCAGCGCAACCGCGTCGAGCAGCACGTCGACCGGGCGCAATGGCTCGGGGCCGGGCGGTGCGGCGCGCGCGGCCTCGGCCGCCTCCCGCACGCCGCCGGGCCGGCCCAGATGGCCGGCATACATCGCGGCCCAGATCGCCTCCAGGTGCGTCTCGCGGGCCAGGGCGGCGTCAAGCGGGTCAAGGCGCCGGGCCGCGCTGACCAGCAGCCGGGCCGCGTCGCTGTCGCGGTTCTGGTCGGCGGCGATCTGCCCGCGCAGGCGCTCGACCTCCGCGACCTGCCGCGCGTCCAGCGGCTCGGAACCCTGACCCTCGGTCGCGACGAGCAGCCCCAGCGTCGCATCCAGCGCGCCGGAGTCCCGGCTGGCCCGGGCCGCGGCGAGCAGCCGCTGCGCCCGGCGCACCGGGTCGGGGGTTAGCAGTGCCGCCCGTTCCAGGAACGCGGCCGCCGCGGCCAGCCCCCCGCGGTCCTGTGCCCGGCCCGCGGACCGCTCCAGGTCGGCCGCGACGTCCTCATCCGGCCCGGGCGCGGCCTGGGCCCGGTGCCAGGCCCGGCGATCGGGATCAGCCGCCGGGTCGGTGGCCTCCGCCAGCGCCGCATGCACCTGTTGCCTCTGCTGCACCGGCGCCGACCGGTAGGCCGCCGACCGTGCCAGCGGATGCC
>PMST01000042.1:0-4899 GCA_003168295.1 Actinomycetota bacterium | reverse complement strand
GACGGATCAGCCGCCGCCAGCGCCAGCAGCCGCCGCGTCTGCTCCGGCAGAGCCTCCAGCTGCCGCCGGAAACTGTCCTCGATCCGGCCCGGCAGCGACACCGTCGCGGGCAGCCCGAAGCCGCCCGCCAGCTCCGCCGGCGCCAGCCCCCGCGGCAACTCCAGCAACGCCAAAGGATTCCCCCGCGTCTCGGCCACGATCAGGTCCCGGACCCGCGCATCCACCGGCCCGGTCAGCGCTGAGTCCAGCAGCGCCCGCGCGTCCTCCTCACCCAGCCCCTCCACCGCCAGCTCCGGCAACCCGGCCAGCTCCGCCCCCGGCACCCGGGCCGCGAACACCAGGCCCACCGGCTCGGCCGCCAGCCGCCGCGCCGCGAACCCCAGCGCCTGCACCGAGGCCCGGTCCAGCCACTGCTCGTCATCGACCACGCAGACCAGCGGCCGATCGGCGGCCACCTCCGACACCAGCCCCAGCACCGCCAGGCCCACCAAGAACCGGTCCGGCACCGGGCCCGCACTGAGGCCGAACGCGGTCCGCAGCGCGTCCCGCTGCGGCACCGGCAGGCCCTCCAGGTGATCCAGCACCGGCGCCAGCAGCTGATGCAGCCCGGCGAACGCCAGCTCCATCTCCGACTCCACCCCCGCTGCCCGCGCCACCCGGCACCCCGACGCCCGCCCGGCCAGGTACTCCAGCAACGCGGACTTGCCCACCCCCGGCNNGGCTCCCGCCCGCCCGCACCGCCCCAACGAGCTGATCAAGCACTCCGCGTTCGGCGCGCCGGTTCGTCAGCCCGCTCGCGCGACCTCGCAGCCGGGAATCGTCGCCCATCGGCCCGGTACTACCCAGCATCCGTGGCGCCGGCACCGGCTATGGCGTGCCGGCCGGCAAGACAGCGCAAGGACGCTGCGCCCGGGGGGCCCAGCCGGGTATGCGGCAGNNCCTGATAGCGCACACCGGCCCGCGCATCGACGCGATATGACTGCCGACCCGGCGCGAGCCTCCCGGCCATCTCCACCGGCGCCTCCAAGAGCCGCTCGTCAGCGCGCAGGAATAGCTCCTGACCAGCTTAGCCACCAGGAGCCGCCGACGCCACGCATGCAGCCGTCCCAAACACCAGTGCGTGCCCGCGATGACCAGCAGCCCCAGCCGCCGTGATCCCAGGCAATCCGGGTCCCCAGCTAGCTTCAGCTCGCCGGCGCCTGGCTGGCACGCGCGCCGGCCGGCCCGGACTCCAGGCGCTCCTCCGCCAGCACCACCGCAGAGCAGTTAACAACAGGACCCAGGCCCTGCGCGCCGGCTCACGGCAACGAGCCTGTCGGCATCGCGTGAATACTGGGATCTGGGATCTGGCCCCAATTTCGTGATTGATACGGCTCCGTACCGCTGGTCAGCGCTGGGCGGTCAGCAGGACGCGCTTGCGGAGCAGGGGCAGGCCGACCCGGCCGAACATCTGGCGTTTGATCATCTTGATGTGGTTGACGCGGCCCTCGACGGGACCGGAGCTCCAGTTCATGGTCAGGCCGTTGGTGACGGCGTCGAGGTCCTGCTCCAGGCCCTTGGCCAACGATGCCATGCCGGGCAGGCCGGTGGTGGGGGCGGCGTCGATCCACCGCGGGAGGTTCTCGCCGGTGAGGCCGGTGATCATGGCGGCGAACGCGCGGACCTGGTCGGACGCGGCCTGAAGCTCGGGGCAGCGGTCCAGGATCGCCTTGAGGCGGGGCTTCTCGTCCTCGGTCAGGGTGTCCGGGCGGCGGCAGAGCCAGTTCGTGACGTCGCGGACGGTGGGCGGGGCCGGCGGAAGCGGCTCCCTGGCTGGGCTGTTCCGGCTGAGGTAATCGCGGACGACGGGATAGCTGCCGTCGTAGCCGAGGGCCTTGACCTCAAGGAACGGGCGCCGGATGCTGCCGCGGGCGCCGTCGGCGTGCTGGTCGAGGTAGGGCTTGAACGGGTCGAGCTTGCTGCGGCGCGGTCCCTGCCAGCGGCCGTCGACGAGCTCCTGCCAGGTCGCGGCGCGGTCGAGTCGCTGGACGGTGTGCAGGCCCCAGCCCAGGTGCCGGGCGATCTCGCGGAGCCCCCGCCCTTCGGCGCGCAGCCCGCGGACCAGGGCGTGGTGCCGCTGAGTGCGCTCGGCGTACTTCCCGTCAGGGTCGGGCTGGCGTTCCGGTTCCGGCAGCGCCGGGCCCTGTTCTTCCAGGACGGCGGCCGGGGGCGCGGGATCGGCCAGGCAGGCGCGGTGGGCGGCGACGCACTTCTCGACGGCCTTGGCGAGGTTCTGCCACAGGTGGAACCGGTCGGCGACCTGGACCGCCTGCGGCGCGCCGGTCCGGGCGCCGTCCGCAAACGAGCCCGACCTGTCACGGCAGATCACCGCGACGCCGGGGTGCGCGGTTAGCCAGTCCGCGAGCGGCTGGGCATCGCGGCCTTGGAGGAGGTCGAGCGGCGCACCCGTCTCGCAGTCAATCAGCAGCGTGCCGTAGTGCTGGCCGCGCCTGATCGCGAAGTCATCGACCCCGAGGACCCGCGGTGAGGCCGCTTCCGGGTCCGGGGCGGCCATGACCAGCCGCAGCATGACCTGCCGGCTCGCAGGAGCGCCCAGCCCGGCGGCAAGCCGCGATCCCGCCCGGCCTGCCAGCGCGACCGCGATGCTCCCCAGCACCCCAGCCAGCAGCGGGGTCTTCCGCGCGTAGCGGACGGTCAGCCCGTCAACCTGCTCGGCGAACGTCCTGCGCCTGCAGCCGGGAGCCGGGCAGAAGAACCGGCGGACGGCCAGCAGGATCTCCACCTGGCGCCCGCCGATCGCGGCGTCGGCCAGCCGCCTGGAATAGCGGCTGTGGACCCGGCCCGACACCGTCCCGCACTTCGGGCAGGCCGCTTCGGGGGCACGCGCCCTGGCCATCACGAGCAGCAGGCCGGCCGTGACGGCGACCTCCTCGACGATCACCCCGGCTAGGTGCGGCAGGAGAATCCCCAGCTCAACGGCACCCGGGCATGACAAGCAGACATCGCCTTGCGACAATGACACCACGGACCCCTGGAAGAACGGCAGGCTTAGACAACCGCTGGACTACCAGGAGTCCCTTCACGCCACAGGGCAAACCCGCCGGTAACCTGCCCAAGCCCCCCGAACGGCCGCCGATCGTGGCAGATGCCTTCACGAAATTTGGGCCAGATCCCAATTTTCGGACGATGTTGACAGCGCCGGCGCTCTCGCCGCCCACCGCGGTAACGACCCCCTTGCGCTGACCACCCAGACCCGCACCCCAGGCGATAAGCCGAAACCCTCAACCACCCGGGATGGCACCCATAACCGGCTATAGGGACGGCGGCGAACGCTACCTGGACCAGGTAACCGCAAAGCAGAAGGTCTGTCGCCCTTTTGCCCACCGTCCCGGAAGCGGATAATCAGCCCAGCTCATCTGCATTTCCGCTGGCTGAGGATGCCACGTTCCCCGACAAGGCCATGATACTACGAGTGTCGCCGTATGCCAGGGAATGCCGTTTTGTCCGTGTCACTTTGGTGTTGATGTTCGCCTGAGCCCCGGACTTGTGTTGCCTTTGTGTGTGCGCCGCGAGGCGCTGTTTGACCATATGGAGGTGAGAGACCGTCCATGGGCTCGCTGTCGCAGCAGCGGGCTGGAGCTGGAGGCAGCCTGATCCGGGGATCGCCGGGGAGGGCGGGAGCAGCCTCGACGAAGTCGTGTCGGCCTGGTACTGCCGGATGGGCCGGGCGCGGTGAGCGAGACGGGAAGGTATACGCGAGGAACCGGTGTCGTTACGCCTCTTGAAGCAACGCCAGCTCAAACCCGGTGGATACGGGCTGGTTCGCGGCGCGTACCCGCCTTATCAGGGCGGGGAACTCCTGTCCGGGTCTACACAGCCTGGGATGGGAGGTCACGGTGAATGCCTGCGGGGTAGCCGTGGCGATGCCGCAGGGGTAAAGCCGGGTGCCTAACCCGTTAAGTGGTCAGCAGTGAACGCGGGAACCGTCCGTGGCACGTTCCGGGTCCTTTCCCCGGCCAGGGGTGCAGGGGCCGGATAGGCACGATGCCTGCCGAAGGCGCGGACGGGACGGAGCCGCCGTAGTACTCCGGGGCCGGGAAAGCCGGTCACATGGGGAAGGGCGGCAGCGTGTCAGTCAGGGAAGGAGCTGTAATGCCCGAAGACGCACCGGGGAATCCCGGTGCCGTGCGGACAGATGCGCAGCCTGCCGGAAGGCGGGCGGCGCAGTACCGCAAGGTACGGGAGATGCAGGCCAAGTTGCACCGCTGGGCGGGAGAAGATCGCTCCCGCCGGTTCGGTGATCTGTTCAACCTCGTTAGCGACCTGGAGTTCCTGGCTGAGGGATGGCTGCGCGTCAGGGCCAACGCCGGGTCAAAGACTCCGGGGATCGATAAGGCCACGGTGGCTGACATCGAGAACCGGATCGGGGTGGGGGTGTTCCTGGACGGAATCCGGGACTCGCTGAAGTCCGGTGAGTTCCGGCCGGTGCCGGTGCGGCAGGTGATGATCCCGAAGAAGAGCGGCAAGCTCCGCAAGCTCGGGATACCGACCGTTACCGACCGGGTGGTCCAGGCTGCGCTCAAGCTCGTGCTCGAACCCATCTTTGAGGCGGACTTCCAGCCGTGCTCATACGGGTTCCGCCCGAACCGCCGCGCGCACGACGCGATAGCCGAGATCCACTACCTCGCCTCACGTCCGAGGAACTACGAGTGGGTCCTGGAGGCCGACATCAGGGCATGCTTCGACGAAATCGGGCATGTCCCCCTCATGGGCCGGCTCCGGGCAAGGATCAAGGACAAGCGGGTGCTCGCGCTGGTCAAGGCGTTCCTCAAGGCCGGGATCATGACGGCCGACGGTGACCGGGAAGAGACATACACGGGCACGCCGCAGGGCGGGATA
>PMST01000566.1 GCA_003168295.1 Actinomycetota bacterium | reverse complement strand
GGCGACGATCCACTACGGCGGCCTGGCCACCGTGACACCGCTGCTGGGCGTGCTGGTGATCGCGTCGCTGGGGCAGTCGCTTGTTATCGGCAGCGGCGGCATCGACCTGAGCGTCTCCTCGGTGATCACGATTGTCGGCGTGGTGTTCGTGCTCCAGGGCGGCACTCACGGCGGCTCGGTGACGCTGGCGATCGTCTACGCGCTGCTGGCCGGGCTCGCCTGCGGCGTCGTCAACGGATTCCTGGTCGAGTACCTGCGCCTCAGCCCGCTGGTGACGACGCTGGCGACCGGCGAGGTCATGGCCGGGCTGGCCAGCATCTGGTACGGCGGCGGCACGAACAACCTGGTCGTGCCGAAGAGCTGGCAGCAGTTCACCGGCGATGCCTTCGGCGACGGCATCAGCTACGTGCTGGTGATCGCGATGGTCGCCGCGCTGCTGCTCAGCGTCGTGCTCAGCTACACGGCGCTCGGCCGTCGGCTGACCGCCGCCAGCACCAGCTCGCGCGCCGCCGGATACCAGGGGATTTCCGCCCGGCGCTACCGAGCCGCCAACTACGTGGTCGCCGCCCTGCTGTACAGCGTGGCGGGGATCTTGTTCGTCGGCGATATCGGCACCGCCACCCTTTCGCTCGGCAACGTCTACCAGCTGTCCACCATCGTCGCCGTCGTTCTCGGCGGGGCCGCGCTGAGCGGCAGCCGCCTGCACCCGGCGGCAACGGTGGCCGGAGCGCTGTTCCTGTCGCTGATCAACCAGGACGTCGCGGCGTCCGGAATCGCGGCCGGCACCCAGGGAGTCATCCAGGGCGCCGTCCTCGTTGCCGCGATGGCCGCGACGGGCCTCGGCACCTTGCGCAGCATCCGGCGGCGGAGCGTGCGCAGGTCCGCCGCCCCGCCGCCCGCCTCGTCCCCGCTCGCGGAGACCGAGGCGGGATCCCCGACCGACCTGGGTCCGTCGGCGCCCTGAGGGCCCGCGCCCCGATTCGCATCGCTCAGTCATGCCAGTTCGAAAAAGAAAGGCAAGTCATGGTCATCAGAGGAGGCCCGGCCAGACGCCGGGCGCGCATGCTGGCCGCGATCGCGGCCGCGGGCATGGTCGCCGTCACCCTGGCCGCGTGCAGCTCGTCCAGTTCATCGGCGGGCTCGAGCACCAGCGGCGGCAGCAGCAGCTCCAGCAGCTCCAGCAGCACCAGCGCGAGCTCGCAGTACGCGCCGACGCCGGTCACGCTCTCGGCCGCGCAGGAGACCGCGGTCATCGGCAAGGCGTTCCTCACCACTTCCATCAGCCCGTCGTCCCTGAACCCGGACATCCTCCAGGGCCTGGAAGAGGCGGGCGGGAGCTACACCGCCGCCCAGGTCAAGACCGCCTGGTCGTGCCAGTCGCAGACGACCTGCACGATCGGCGGCGGTTCGCAGACGCTGGCGATCCTGGACGGCGACGGCGGGAACCTGTGGCGGCAGATCACCCGGGCCGCGATCACCATGGAGGCGTTCGCCTACCCCAACATCGGCCACGTCATCTACCTCCAGGCGGGCGGGAACCTGCAGACCATGCAGGCCGACCTCAAGTCGCTGATCGCGCGCCGGGTCACCGGCATCGTCACCTACGACGACTTCGGCGCCGCCATGACCGCGGCCTACCAGCAGGCCACCGCGCAGGGCATCCCGGTCGTCGCCTACGGCGGCACCCCCGGACCGGGCGCCGTCAGCGCGGTCGTCTCGCAGGTCCAGTCGAGCTTCTGCGCCGACGGTGACCAGATGGCCCAGACGACCAGCACGATGCTCGGCGGGAAGGGCAACGTGGCGTTCTTCACCGGCACGCCCGGCAACCCGCAGGGGGCCGGCTGGGAGACCTGTGCGCAGTCCTGGTTCGCCAAGAACGCCCCCGGCATCGCGGTCGTCGACAAGTCCAACACCAGCTGGACCGGGCCGGGAACCGTCTCCGCCACCTCGGCCCTGATCGCGACCGGCAAGACGATCAACGCGATCCTGTACGACTACGCGAACCAGACCGTCAACATCGTGCAGACCTACCAGCACGCGAAGCTGAACGTCCCCGACCAGATCACCTGGACTTCGGACAATCAGCTGCTGCAGCTGTGGCAGCAGGATCAGACCTCATCCGACCCGTGGAAGCTGGCGTACTCCAGCAGCATCAACTTCGAGGGCAACATCGCCCTCGCCGCGCTGATGAACCACCTGTCGGGCAAGACCGTGACCAGCCAGCTGATCTTCCCGCTGCCGTTTGTGCAGGCCAAGACCGGCGACTACAACGCGTCCCAGCCTGCCGACGCGCCCGGCCCGACGTTGCTGCCGGACGCCCTGCTGACCGATCTGCTCAGCGCCAGCTGAGCCCGATACCCGAGTTCGCGGAGGAGCTAGTGCCAGACTTCGACTCTGATCAGGCCGACCGCTTGCGGACCGAGCCGCCAAGCTCGGTCCCGCCGGCTGGCGAGGGCCTGGCTGTCCGGGGCCTGACCAAGACCTTCGGCTCGACGATCGCCCTTGACCATATGGACGCCGCGTTCGCGCGCGGCACGGTGCACGGGCTGATCGGCGAGAACGGCTCGGGAAAGTC
>PMST01000142.1 GCA_003168295.1 Actinomycetota bacterium | reverse complement strand
CGCAGGATGTACCGGCGGCCGGTCCGGGCGGTCGGGGTTTCGGGGTCGCGGATGTTGCCGCGCTGCGCGCCGGTTTTCTGGGCGGTGTCCCAGGTGGCCCGGTCGATGACGGCGGGGTGGACGGGTTCAGGGGTCCAGCTCCACTGATCTTGGGGGACGGGCCGTTTGGTGCCGTTGCAGTTGCGGGTCCGGCCGTAGACCATGTGCCCGGTGTATTTGGGGTTGGCCAGGATCTTGGTCACGGCGGTCTTGGTCCACCCGGCGGTGCCGGCCGGGGCGGGGTAGGCGGCCGGGCCGGCGTTGAGCCGGTCGGTGATCGCGCGGATGGACAGGTGCAGGACGGTCCGCCACTGGAAGATCTTCTCGACGGCGAGGCTGCGGGCCGGGTCCAGGATGAGCCGGCTTTTGGTGCGGCCCTGGGCGGCTTTGGCGGGGGCGGGGTGCGGGACGCGGTCGGCGAGGTAACCGTAGGGCGGTGAGCCGATGTTCCACCCGGCGAGGGAATGTTCCTGGAGGCCTTTCCAGGCTTTTTCTTTGAGCTGGAGCCGGAACCATTCCGCTACGCCTTGCTTGACCCGGCGGACAAGGACGGTGGTGGCGTTGATGCCTTCGATGCTGGCGGGCTCGTCGGTGGCGAATAGGGGGATGCCTTCGCGGGCTAGTTTCTTTTCCAGTTTCAGCGCGTTGAACGTGTCGGGGGCGGACCGTTCGATGTCTTCGCAGATAACGGCGGTGAACCGGGGCAGCGGGGCTTTCGCCTCGGTGAGCAGGTCGGCCATCCCGCCGTCGCGGGGGATACCGGCGGCGGTGAATGGCTGCCAGCTCTCGGTCTGGCTGCGGTTCTCCAGGTCCAGTCCGCCGGACTTGATGTCCCAGTAGTACCCGGCGATGTACCAGCCTGCGGGGAGCCAGGCCTGGCAGGACCGGGGCTCAGCGTGCGCGGGGGCGGGCGAGGGCGGCGAGGCGGGCGGCGGCGGCCGGGGTATCTGCGGCGCGCCAGGTTTCCCGCTGCCCGTCGCGGGTGATCCACACGACCCGGCCATCAGTCCACGCGGTCAGGCCAGCGGTTACGGAGATGACGGCGGCGGCCGGGCACGCGGTGGCGTAGATGCGGGTGAGGCCGTGCCGGGCGAGCAGCGCGGCCAGCATGGCGGCGGTGCTGGCCGGGTCCGCGCGGTCACCTCCTCCACCAGGCCAGCGAACCGCTGATGCTCGGCGACCTCGGCCCGGGCCGCAGTGCCCCGGCCGGGCGCACGCACAGTTCGGCTTGCCGCACTTGCGCCACACCCCGTTCAGCGCACCCCGCCGGAAGTCCCCGGCCTGGGAGATCAGGCTGAACAGCTAAGCACGGCGCCGCTCCAGCCACGCCAGGTCCCGGCCCGCAAGCTGCTCAGAGATGCCCGCCTCCAAAACTGAGTGATGACTTCACTCAGGCTATAGGCGCAACCTGCGCTAACCAAGCACCCTCACAATTCAGGCGTGCACCCCAATACGAGATATTAGTGTTATGGTTTTAGTGGCTTGGCCGACCGGCCTCCAGAAAGATATGAGATGACTACACCGGCACAGGGCGAGGGCATCGAGATCGAAGGACGGCACAGAGTCTTCAAATTCCCGCTGCAATTCATCAAGCTGATTGCCGAGGTAGACGGCCAGCAGCAGAGGGTTCAGTGGGATCAGCCGCACTTTATTGCCGAACCGCCAGGTGAGCATCGGGTCAAGGTGTTCATCAGGTATTTCGGCCGGGTACGCGCTGCCACCGAGATGGTTGTGCAGGTCGCACCCGGGCAGATAACCAAGCTTGAATATCGGGCCCCGCTGGTCGCGACCGGCGAGCTGAAGACCGTCGCTTGAGTCCAGAGCAGTATAGCGGTCGCCGTCGAGGAGCCCTGGATGCCGGTTCAGGTGGTCTGCTGGCCGGCCCGGTCGGCCAGCTCGGCGTCGATGGCAGCCATCTGCGCCAGGATCGGTACCTGCGCGGGTGACCCGGCCCTGGCCCTGGCCAGGGCCGCGTGGAGTTCACGGCGCGCGCGGCCGGGGTCAGGCACCGGCTAGCTTCTTGCGGTCTGCCTGCTCGGCGATCACTGCGGCGAGGTCAGCTTGCAGGGTGGCCCGTACCGGAGGTACGGGGTCCTTGGTGCCGAAGAACGCGATGGCGCGTTCGAGCTGGCGGCGGTAGCCGCTTAGCTCGAACGTGGTCTGGGCGTGGAGGGGGTGCTTCGGCGGCTTGATGTCAGCGGGCTCGGCGGTTATGGGTGATCTCTTCCATCGGGTTTCTGTCTGGATGGGCACGCGCCTGCGCTATTCGCGGTCACGCGGGGCGCGTGATCCGCTATCCATGCTGGCCGGGCAGGGCTAGCGTGGAAGTACGTCAGCATGCCCACAGGGATTGAGTGATCTTGCGGACACGCTGAGGAATCCCGCGCCGGATCGTGGAGAACATCGTGAGGAATGGGGAATCAGGCGGCACGCCTGTCACCCGGTTCGCAGCAGAGCTGCGGGCATGGCGGCAGCGGCGCGGGTGGTCACAAGCAGAGGTGGCTGACAAGCTCGGTTACTCGGGTAGTCACGTGTCCAGCGTGGAGACCATGACCAGGCTTCCGGTGGCGGACTTCGCTCAGCGCTGCGACGAGATCTTCGGTACCCCCGGCACTTTCGCCCGCCTTCAGGAAGACATCACCAAAGAGGCCTACCCGCCGTGGTTCAGCGCGTTCGTGCACTTCGAGGCGAAGGCAACACGGATTCACTGCTGGGACAACCGGTGCCTGACCGGGTTGATCCAGACCGAGGAGTACGCACGATCCATCATCAGGGCGGGAAACCTCGACGCCTCTGATGACGAGGTGGCGCGGGACGTAGCCGCCCGGATCGAACGGCAGCGGATAGGGCACAGAGGGCACAAGAGATACAGGGGACAGAAGACATACAAGAGGTGCAGGGGAGCGCTGGGAAACTGAGGCCGGGGGAGCGGGAGGGTGGTTCAGGCGGCTGCTGAGTGGTGGTTAGGTCGCTGACCATGGGCGGAGGCTTCGAACAGCAGATAGCCGTCATTTGCGCACTTTGCGTATACCGGATGGATGCTCGGCTGTGTGATATTGGCCGACACGCCGGCCAATGTGGCCGTGGTTATTGTGCATCGGCGCTGCATCGCCTACTTTCGGGCAGGTCAGAGGTCGCGATCCCAGTAGCGGAGCCCACGCGACCTGTGGGGGAAGCGCAGGAGTGAAAAATGAACAAGCGTGATCTGATCGACGCGATCTCGGGACGGCTGGGAGACAAGAAATCCGCGACCGAAGCGGTGAACGCGGTGCTCGAGGCCATCCAGTCGGCCGTCGCGAGTGGTGACAAGGTGGCCATCACCGGGTTCGGTGTCTTCGAGAAGAGCGAGCGTCCCGCTCGCACCGCCCGCAACCCGGCCACGGGTGCGACCATCCAGGTGCCGAAGTCCTCGGTGCCCAAGTTCCGTGCCGGTGCCGACTTCAAGGCCCTCGTCAACGGCGAGAAGCCTGGCGGCAAGTAGGAGCCCTAGCCAGGCTGACGACCGCGGGCGGTATCCGGCAAGTCCCGGATGCCGCCCGCAGCCGTCTTCAGCATCCGGGCTCACCGCCAGTCGGGCCTCACGCCCAGACCCGGCTCGCCCCGGCCCAGACCCACCCCGGCTGGGTAAACGCAGGCCGGGTCGCTTGCCCAGGGCGGTCTGGATGATCCGGTCGATGAGCTGCGGCAGCGGCAGGCCGGTGGCGGCCCACATCATCGGGAACCCGGAGGCCGGGGTCATCCCCGGCATCGTGTTGATCTCNNTCGCACGAGATCGCGTCGAAGGCCGCGCAGGCCAGCCGCCTGATCTCCGCCGCGGTCTCGGCGGGTACCGGCGCCGGGATGGCCATGGTAGCCGCCGACGCCAGGTACTTGGCCTCGAAGTCGTAGAAGTCCGAATGCGCGTCGAGGCGGACCTGGCCGGGCACGCTGGCCTCGGGCGGCCCGCCGTCGATACCCTCGAGCACCGCGCACTCGACCTCCATCCCGTCCACCGCGGCCTCGACGAGCACCTTGGGGTCGTGCGCGCGGGCAGCCTCGATCGCGTCTTCGAGGGCGGCGGGATCGGTGACCCGGGAGATCCCGATGCTAGAGCCGCCGCGGGCAGGCTTGACGAATACCGGAAAGCCAAGCTCGGCGATCTCGTCCAGCACCCGCTTGCGCTCACCCAAACTGCGCCACTCGCGATCACGGACCACCACGTACCGGCCGACCGGCAGGCCACGCGCGGTCATGATCAGCTTCATGTACTCCTTGTCCATGCCGGCCGCGCTGGCGAACACGCCCGCGCCCGCGTACCTCGTGCCGGTCATCTCAAGCAGTCCCTGCAGGGTACCGTCCTCGCCGTAGGCGCCATGCAGCAGCGGCAGCACCAGGTCCACCTCGCCCAGGTCGCGCGGTACTTCGCCGGGGGTGCATACCTGTAGCGAAGTGCCGGCCGGCCCGGTGCGCGGCGTGACCTCCGCCCCGGTCACCGCGACCGACTCGACCGAGGGCAGCGTGCCGCCTGACAGCGCCAGCCGGGCCGGGTCGCCCGAGGTGAGCACCCAGCGTCCGTCGGTGGCGATGCCGATCGGCAGCACGTCGTAGCGAGAAGGGTCGATGGCGGACAGGACCAGGCCCGCGCTCGCGCAGGAAACGGCATGTTCGGTGCTCCGGCCGCCGAACACCACCGCGATCCGGATCTTCCGCTGCCCCGAATCCAACGTGACCTCCCCCAACGAGACCTCCCGGAGCCGATCCGGTTGAGCAGGAAGCTCGACCCGGTTGAGCAGCAAGCTCCATCGGGTTGAGCAGGAAGATCCTAGGCTACGGCCTGCCTAGCGACTCCAGGGCCACATACGCGTCAGAGATGAGATCTTCCGCGTCCTCCAGCCCGATGGAGAAACGCACCGCCCCGGGGTCGATGCCGCCGGCCGCCAGCGCCCGGTCATCCAGTTGGCGATGGGTGGTGGAGGCGACGTGACTCACCACCGTGTGCGTCCCGCCCAGGGACGTGGCCAGCTGAGCGAGCCGCAGCTTGTCCGCGAACGCCATGCCTGCCTCGCGGCCGCCGTGCGGGGTCACGGTGACGATGGCGCCGAACCGGACGCCCTCGGGGCCGGCGTCGAACATCCGCCGGGCCAGCTGGTGCCCGGAGTGCTCAGGCAGCCCCGGGTAGTCGATCCGCAGCACGGCCGGGTGCCGGGACAGCGCGGCGGCGAACACCGACGCGGTGGAGCACGCCCGCCGGACCCGCAGCGGCAGCGTCTCCAGGCCGCGGCGGAGCAGGAACGCCTCGTCCGGGGCCAGGCAGCCGCCGGTGTCGACACGGACGCTGCGAATGCTGCTGATCAACTCGATGCGGCCGGTGACGACGCCGCCGGTGGCGTCGGAGTGGCCGCCGATGTACTTGGTCGCCGAATGCAGAACAAGATCGGCCCCGTGTTCAAGCGGACGGCAGATCACCGGCGGGGCCAGGGTCGAATCGATGACCAGCAGCGCCCCGGCCTCGTGCGCGATCTCGGCCAGCTTGCGCAGGTCGGCGACCGCGGTGGTCGGGTTCGCGATCGTCTCCGCGTACACGATCCTGGTCGTCGGGCGGATGGCCGCCTTCACCTGGTCCAGGTCGGTGATGTCGACGAAGTCGGTCTCGACCCCGAACCGGGAGGCGACGTTGCGCAGGAACCCGTAGCTGCCGCCGTAGACGGCGGCGGACGCGACCACGTGCGCCCCGGTGCGCGCGAAGGTCCAGAACACCCCGCTGATCGCGGCCATCCCGGAGGCGAAGGCCTGCGCGGCGGGCCAGCGTGGCAGGTTCACCCCCTCGAGCGCGGCGACCGCACGGGCGAACGCGTCGACGGTGGGGTTGTCGATCCGGCTGTAGGTGTACCCGGGCATCTCGTCGTTCAGGACGGCCCGGTACTCCTCGGCCGAGCCGAACGCGAACGCCGCGGTGCGGTACACCGGCGTGCCGAGCGGCTGCTGCGAAGGCGTCGGCGGGGCCGGAAGATGCACCGCGCGCGTGTTCTCGCCGTTTTGCTTACGCACAATGTCCACGATGTCAGCGCCTCACCAATCGGGGCCGGTCCAAATGAGCTGCGGGGGGGTCAAGGGCCGTACCACTCAGGTTTGGCTGAGCGTGACGCTAGCATCGACGCGGCCTGCGTGACGGGCAGCCCGTCCCGCATGACCGCCTCGACCACCTCGGTGATCGGCATCTCCACGCCGCGGGCCCGGGCCAGTTCGAGCACCGGGCCGCACGATGCTACGCCCTCGGCCGTCTGGCTCAGCGCCGCGGCGGCCTGCGGCACCGACATGCCGCGCCCCAGGTTCTCACCGAACGTCCGGTTGCGGGACAGCGGCGAACTGCAGGTGGCCACGAGATCGCCCATTCCGGCCAGGCCAGCGAACGTCTGCGGCTCCGCCCCGAGCGCCGAGCCGAGCCGCGCCATCTCGGCCAGCCCGCGGGTGATCAGCGTGGCCTTGGTGTTGTC
>PMST01000668.1:9610-10600 GCA_003168295.1 Actinomycetota bacterium | reverse complement strand
AAATCTGGCCACGATCATGAAAATAGTTTCGAGGCGCTAGTGGCTGGGGGGCAGGTCCAGGGCGGGGTTGCGGTCGAAGAAGCCGAACGGCTTGAGCCAGAACGAGACGATGTCGACGGGCATCACCGGCCAGTCCTCCGGGCGGGGGATGTGGTGCAGGCCGAACACGTACCACAGCACGACGTCGGTGTTCTCGATGGACCGGTCCTGCGCGGTCCACACCGGCAGGCCCGCGTCCTGCTCACTCTGGGTGGGGAAGTCGCCGCACGGCCAGCGCTCGTCCGGGTGATAGGGCGTCACCCACAGCGTGTGCCCGATCACCTCGGCCCGCCGGAAGGCCGGCGAGGACTGATCGAGCAGCGGCGGGAACATCCCGGACGGCACCAGCTTGTACCCGACGGGGGTACCCAGGCCGTTCCGGATGTTGTCGTTTACGATCTTCCAGCCGCGCTGGGTGCCCCAGTCGTAGTCCTGCTTGCCCTCGGTCTCGGTGCGCAGCGGGGTGCTGGACAGGGCCAGGCCCAGCCCGTAGGGATCGTTGCCGCCCGCCCGGGCCGGCACCGAGTCGACGGCGTAGACGGTGTTGCCGGTGCCGTCGACGTCGAGGTCGAGCCGCGCCACGATGAAGTGCTGGTGGAACGGCGCGTACGTGCCCTGGTCGACCAGCGTCCCCGAACTGGGCGCGGAGCCAGAAGCGCCGGTATGCGAGGTCACCAGGATCCCGGTGGCGCGGACCTCGCACTCGATGTTCCCGTCCTGGTAGAAGCGCCAGTACACCAGGTATTCGTAATTGGCCACGGTGACGTGGAAAGACACCACTAGCCGCCGGGCCCGCCGGACCTCCGCCCCGGCCCGCTCGTCGACGTGCTTCCACAGCACGCCGCTGTCCTCCTCGTGCACGCAGATCGCGTTGGGAATCGTCCGCGGCTCGCCGCGCGAGTCGTGCACCACCGCGTCCAGGTAGCTGATCTCGCCCAGGCAGTCGCAGCC
>PMST01000668.1:0-9592 GCA_003168295.1 Actinomycetota bacterium | reverse complement strand
GGTCCGGCGGTAGTGGTCCGGGCTGGCGTCGCGGTACGGCACGACCATCTCGGCGAACGAGAGCCGGTGCGCCACCGGCCGCAGCCGCCCCGCGTCGCGGAACCCCACCTGGTGCAGCACCAGGCCCTCGCGGTGGTTGAATCCCAGCCGCAGNNTCCCAGTCCTGCCAGCGCAGCAGGTGACCCTCCAGGCTGAAGCCGGCCCCGGCGGGCTGGCTGATTTCCAGCGGAGCGACCTCGCGCAGCGGCTGGCCGATGAGCCTGGGCAGGTACTCGCCGCGCACGTCCGGTCCCGCCGAGACCTCGCCGCTGTCCTCGAGTTCGAGCAGCGTCATCCGGTTCAGGTCGACGATCGGGTGTAGCCCGGTGACGTGATGGGCGTACGGATTACTATCCTCGCTGTCCCGGTACCAGACGTCGCACCAGCCCAGCCGCAGGCCCCGGTAGGGTCCGGGTACCAGCGCGGCCCCGTAGGCCCACATGTCGGTCAGCACCAGGGACATGTCGGTGATCCCGCGGCGGGCCAGCGCCTCGACCAGAGCCGGCTGCCGCTGCAGCATCTGGTCGCACTCGTGCCACTCGTCCACCGTCATATTCGGCTGCTGGCCCGGCAGGTGCTCCCAGTTCGTGACCGCGTCCCCGGTCAGCGATACCACCGCCCGGTACGCCTGCCCGTCGGTCCGGTCCCAGCACACCGCGAGCGACTCCCGGCCGGCCACCTCGCCCGCGCCCAGCGCGTCCTTGGCCGGCTCCCTGAGCTCGATCGAGGCGATCCGCCAGCTGTCACGAACCCCGCGGTCCCGCCGCAGGATGGCCGCCACCTGCCGGATCTCCTCCGCCGTCAGCGGGTCAAGCGGATGCTCCGGGGCCTGCGACACGATCCCGGACGGCTGAGCTGAGTTCGTCACAATCGTCCCTCCATTCCCGTGGGCAAGGCCCATCTTGGCCGATGACCGGCGGTGTGGCCAGATCCGCGCTGGGGCAGTCAACCCATAGCACTATTCCGGATCGGCAGCCAGGGGGACGCGATGTCGGGTGCATGCGGACTTGACATGGTTGATGGGCCTAGCGTAGGCAGTGTTGCGTGAGGTGCGGGCAGTGCGGTGCGTCTCTGGGAGAGGACGACCGGTTCTGCGGGGATTGCGGCGCTCCGTCGGGAGCTTGCCCTGCGTGTGGTGAGCCGCTTACTCCCGGCAAGCGCTTTTGTCGTGTCTGCGGTTCGACGCTCTTCGCGGCTGAGCCGGTCCGCGCGGCCATTCCCGTCCCGGCTGGCGCGGCGGTACCTGAGTCGATGACCGAACGCCGGGTCTGCTCGGTGCTGTTCTGCGACGTGGTGGGGTTCACTCCGTTGTCGGAGTCCCGGGATCCCGAGGCGGTGCGGGAATTGCTTTCGCGCTACTTCGAGGTGGCGCGGACGGTCATCGGCCGGTACGGGGGAGCGGTCGAGAAGTTCATCGGCGATGCGGTGATGGCGGTCTGGGGTACCCCGGTGGCAACCGAGGAGGACGCGGAACGGGCGGTGCGGGCCGCGCTTGACCTGGTGGCCGCCGTCACCGAACTCGGGGCCGAGTCCGGGGTCCCCGGCCTGGCCGCGCGGGCCGGGGTGGTGACCGGCGAGGTCGCGGTGAACCTGGGCGCGGCCGGCGAGGGAATGGTCGCCGGGGACTCGGTCAACACCGCGGCCCGGGTCCAGTCGGCCGCGGAACCCGGCACCGTGCTGGCCGACACGCCGACGCAGCGGCTGGCGGGCAGCGCGATTGGGTTCGCCGATGCCGGGGAGCACCGGCTCAAGGGCAAGGCCGAGCCGGCCCGGCTGTGGCGGGCCACCCGGGTGCTGTCCGCGGTCGGCGGTGTCCAGCGGGTCGACGGGCTTGAGGCGCCGCTGACCGGGCGGGACACTGAGCTGCGCACGATCAAGGACCTGTTCCACGCCGCCGCCGAGCGGCGGGTGCCGCGGCTGGTGCTGGTCTCCGGGCCGGCCGGGGTAGGCAAGTCCCGGCTGGGCTGGGAGTTCGAGAAGTACGCCGACGGGCTGGCGGCGGAGATGTGGTGGCATCGCGGCCGTTGCCTGTCCTACGGCCAGGGCGTGGCGTTCTGGGCGTTGGCCGAGATCGTCCGGCAGCGCCTGGGCATCGCGGAAGAGGACACCGCCGAAGTCGCCGCGCGCAAGCTCGCCGCCGGACTCGACCGGTTCGTCCCCGACATCACGGAACGGGCCTACGTCGGCGCCCGGCTCGGTCGCCTGCTGGGCGTGGCGGCCGCGGGGGACAGCGGGACTGCCTTGTCCCGGGAGGAACTGTTCGCGGGCTGGCGATTGTTTTTCGAGCGCCTCGCGGCGGTCCAGCCGGTGGTCCTGCTGGTCGAGGACGCCCAGTACGCCGACACGGGGCTGCTTGACTTCCTGGATCATCTCATCGACTGGGCCCAGGGCCTGCCGATCTACGTCCTGGTGTTCGCGCGTCCCGAGCTCAGTCAGGCCCGGCCGGGATTCGGGGCCGGGCGGAACCGGAGCATGCTGACCCTGGATCCACTGGATCCGGCGTCGATGGATCAGCTGGTGAACGCGCTGGTGCCGGGGATGCCGCAGCTGGCGCGGTCGGCCCTGACCGATCATGCGCAGGGCATCCCGCTGTTCGCGGTGGAGACGGTCCGAGCCCTGATCGACCGGGACATCGTCCGGCCGGTCGAGGGCGTCTACCGTCTCGTCGGCGATATCGGCGAGCTGGCCGTGCCGGACAGCTTGCACGCGCTGCTGGCCGCCCGCCTGGATGCCCTGGATCCCGAGGTGCGGCAGCTGGTGGCCGACGCCGCGGTGCTGGGGACCACGTTTCCCGCCGACGCGCTCACCGCGGTCTCCGGGCAGGACGCGTCGTCCGTACGCGCCGCGCTGGCCGACCTGGTCCGCCGCGAGGTGCTGACCGTGTCCGCCGATCCCTTGTCTCCGGAGCGGGGCAGTTACCAGTTCGCCCAGCAGATGCTGCGCCAGGTCGCCTACGACACGCTGTCCCGCCGGGACCGCAAGACCAGGCACCTCAAGGTGGCCGCGCATCTGCGCGCCTCGTTCGCCGGCGACGGCGAGGAGATGGCCGACGTCATCGCGCGTCACTACCTGGACGCGCTGAACGCCCTCCCTGAGGATCCCGACGCCGCCGAGATCCGCGGTCAGGCGGCCACCGCGCTGGTCCGGGCGGGCGAGCGCGCCGAGCGCACCGGCGCCCCGGCCCGCGCCGCCACCAGCTACGCCACCGCCGCCCAGCTCATCGCGGCCGAGGACGCGGACGACCATTCCGCCGCGGGTGCGCTCTGGGAGCGCGCCGCGCAAACCGCCAGCGCCGCCGCGGAAAACGCCGCGGCGGTCGGACACGCCGGACTCGCCAGGAAGCACTACCTTCAGCATGGCCAGGACCGGGCCGCGGCCCGAGCGCAGGCTGTAGTCGGGCAGGCCCTGCGCACCTGGGGACGGCACGCCGAGGCCCGCGAACAGCTCACCGCCGCGATGGAGGTCCTGCGGACGGATCCCGACCTCGACACCGTCCAGGCCTTGCATCAACTTGCGGTGCTGGAGACGGTGGCCGGCTCACCCGACGCCGATCGACTATCGGCCGAGGCCCTTACCCTCGGCCAGGCTCTCGATGTCAGCAACGAGCAGCTCAGCGCCTTGCTGCTCAACCGCGGCATGTACCACGCCGCCGCCGAGCGGCGGCCGCAGGCGGTCGCCTACTTGCGCGAGAGCGCCCGGCTCGCCACTCAGACTGGCGATGGCTTCATTGTGGGTCGCGCGCTGCTCAACCTGGCGGACGCACTGGCCGCTACCGACCCCGCGGCCGCCGCGGACACCGCGCGGACCGCCGCCGGGCATCTGCGGCGGGCTGGAGCCTGGACCTTCCTGGCGGTGACGATCCTGAACCTGGCCGAGGCGCTGCTGCAGCTCGGTGACTGGGACGCCGCCGAGGCTGAACTCACCCGGGCGGTGGACTCTGACGGGCGGGCCGACGACGGTTACATAGCGTGCTATCGGGGCTGGCTCGCCGCATTGCGCGGCGATGCTGAGACGGCCGAGGCCAGGCTCGCCGCTCTGCACGACTTGCGAGCCAGCGAAGATGCTCAAGACCAGGCGATGATCAGCGTGGCGGAGGGCTTCACCGCCGCTGCCCGCGGGCAGCCGCAGGACGCGCTGCGCTACGCCCGCGCGGTGCTCGCCTACGCGGGCGCCCTGGGGATCAGCTTCGAGGGCCCGCGCTGGGCGTGGCCGCTGGCCGTGCGGGCCGCGCACGAACTGGGGGACACCGCCGCCGTCGGGGAACTGCTCGCGCTGCTCGATTCCTACCAGCCCGGGCACCTGGCCCCCATGTTGCGGGCCGAGCGGAACCTGGCTCGCGCCCGTCTGGCCGCGACCGACGGCGGCCAGGACGCCGCGGCCGCCTTCACCGCCGCGATCACCCGCCTGCGCGAGCAGAGCACCCCCTACCACCTGGCCCACGGCCTGCTCGACCACGCCGAGTACCTGCTGGGCCACGAGGACGCCGAGGCCGCCGCGCTGGCCGTGGAGGAAGCCCGCGACATCGCCGCCCGGCTGCGCTGCCAGCCGCTCCTCGACCGCGCCGCCGACCTGGACCCGGCGGACCAGAAGACCCCGTCGGCCGCCCCGATGCCGGCCTAGACACGGCCTAGGCACCCGCCGCGGCTTGCGGTGCTGCCTGTTCAGGCCCTACGTTGCGGCCATGCACAGTGTGGATCCGACGACGGAGTCGATGATCAGGTCGGTGCTCGCCTACGCGGAGAACCGGCTGCGGCTGGACCCGGTCCCGCTAGACAAGGGCCCCAAGGACGCGGCCGAGCTGGCCACGGCGCTGAACGGACTGCTCGGCCCCGGGCCGCACCACCCCGACCAGGTGCTCGGCGTGTACGCCTCGGTCGTGGCGCCCACGGTGATCTCGGCCGACAGCCCGCGTTTCCTCGGCTTCATCCCGGCCGCGCCGACCAAGGCTGCGCTGCTGTTCGACATGCTGGTCTCCTGCGCCTCGATCCAGGGCATCTCCTGGCTGGAGGCGGCCGGCGCGATCGCTGCCGAGAACCAGGTGCTGCGGCTGATCGCCGATGCGGCCGGGATGCCGCCCGCGGCGGGCGGTTGCTTCGTCTCCGGCGGCTCAGCCGGCAACCTGTCCGCGCTGGTGGTGGCGCGCGAGGTGGCCAAGCGCAAGGCCGGGTCCGCGGCCGCGGGCCGCCGCTGGCGGGTGGCGGTCAGCGAGGACGCCCACTCCTCCATCGTCAACGCGCTGCGGATGCTGGAGATGGACTCGCTGCTCGTGCCCGCCCCGGATCACCGGCTGACCGGCGCCGGCCTGCGGGCCGCGATCGGCGCCGACGGCCACCCCGAGTCGGTCGCCGCGGTCGTGGCCACCTCGGGCACGACCAACGCCGGCATCATCGATGACCTGGCCGGGGTCGCCGCGGTCGCGCGCGAGTACCGGCTGTGGTTCCACGTGGACGGCGCCTACGGCGGGGCAGGCCTCTTCGCGCCGAGCATCCGGGCCTGCTACGACGGCATCGAGCACGCTGACTCGTTCATCCTGGACCCGCACAAGTGGCTGTTCGCCCCGTTCGACTGCGCGGCCCTGCTGTACCGGGACCCGTCGATCGCTAAGTCGGTGCACAAGCAGGACGCCTCGTACCTCGACGTCATCCACGACACGCCGGGGGAGTGGAACCCGACCGACTATGCGTACCACCTGACCAGGCGGGCCCGCGGCCTGCCGCTGTGGTTCTCGCTCGCGGTCTACGGGGTGACTGCGTACTCCGAGGCCATCGAGGCGGCGATCGCGCTGGCCCGCCAGGCCGCGGTGGAGATCAAGGCCCGGGACCACCTGGAACTGATCCGCGAGCCCGAACTCGGCGTGGTGCTCTTCCGCCGCCGCGGCTGGACCTCCGCGCAGTACACCCGGTGGGCGGAGCAGCTGCTGCAGGACCAGGTGGCGTTCATCCCGCCGTCGGCCTGGGAAGGCGAGACCGTGGCCAGGTTCGCCTTCCTGCACCCGCACACCCCGCTGGACCTGGTACGGGAGATCCTGGACCGGATGGCCTGACGCATCCGGCCGCCCCCGGCCGCTGCATATAGTGCGAGGGTGGCTCCAAGTGCGATTCTGCTCGACGCGGGCGGGGTGCTGGTCTTCCCCGCACCCGCCCACGTGCTGCCGCCGCTTCGCGAAGCGGGCCTCGACCCCGACCTCGTCACCCTGGAACGAGCCCACTACCACGCGATGGCGGTCCAGGACGCGGCCGAAGTGCCGCCGGTCAGCCAGACCTGGTGGCGTGACTACCTGATCACCTACGTGGCGGCCTGCGGCGTGGCCCAGGACCGGTGCGAGGCCCTCGCCGATCAGATGGCCAGCCGGATCCTGGGACGCAGCTGGGCGCAGGCCGGCCTGGGCGCGCTCGACGGCCTGCGTGCGGTGGCCGCACTCGGCGTCCCCATCGGCGTGGTCTCCAACTCGGACGGCACGGTCGAGGCCGACCTGCGCAGCATCGGCATGTGCTACGCGCCCCACCCGGCCGAGCCCGTGCCCGGCGCGGTCCCGGTGGGCGTCATCATCGATTCCGCGGTGGTCGGCGTGGCCAAGCCCGACCCGGCCATCTTCGCCATCGCGCTCAGCGCCCTGGGCGTGCCGCCGGGCCAGACCGTCCTGCACGTCGGGGACAGCCTGCGGTACGACGTGGCCGGCGCCCTGGCCGCGGGTCTGCAGCCGGTCCACATGGACCCCTTCGGCTTCTGCCCGGCACCGGATGATCACCCGCACATCCGCCGCCTGGCCGACCTGCCGGCGCTGGCCGGCGGCTAACCCGGCCCTTAACTGCTCGGCGCTTACTGTCCGGCGGGGATAGACTACGGGCTTTCGACGGCGATGCCTGAGAGTGAGAATCCTTAAACCATGCGCTGGTCCAAGATGTACATCCCGACGCTGCGTGATGACCCGGCCGACGCCGGTGCGCCGAGCCACCGCCTGCTGCTGCGGGGCGGCTACATCCGCCAGCTGATGGCCGGGCACTACTCGCTGCTCCCGCTCGCCCAGCGGGTCCGGCTCAAGGTCATCCAGGTCATCCGCGAGGAGATGGACGGGATCGGCGCGCAGGAGATCCTGATGCCGGTCATGCACCCGGCCGAGCTGTGGCAGACGAGCGGCCGCTGGGAGCTGATGGGCGACGAGATGTTCCGCCTCAAGGACCGCAAGGGCGCCGACCTATGCCTCGGCATGACACATGAAGAGGTCATGACCGACATCGCCCGCAACGAGCTGCGCAGCTACAAGCAGCTGCCGCAAATCTGGTACCAGATTCAGAACAAGTTCCGCGATGAACCGCGGCCCAAGGCTGGGCTGCTTCGGGTGCGCCAGTTCACCATGAAGGACAGCTACTCCTTCGATATCGACAAGGCCGGCTTGGATAAGAGCTATAACCTGCACGATGCCGCATATCGCAGAATCTTTACCCGCTGTGGCCTGCGTTTTGTAGTGGTCGAAGCCGACTCCGGCGCCATGGGTGGTTCGCAGTCGCAGGAGTTCATGGTCTACACCGACGCTGGCGAGGACCTGATCGCAAGTTGTCCGGTGTGCGATTATGCGGCGAATCTTGAGAAAGCCACTTCACGCCTCGATCCCGTAAGTGAGATGGAACCTACCGGCGATGGCGCGCCGGAACTCGTTTCTACGCCGGGCTGCGCCGCTATCTCCGACGTGGCGGAATTCTTCAATATCTCGCCAGCCTCCGACATCAAGTGCGTGGCGTACATGGCGCTGAAGCGCGGGGCTGCTGGAAAGCCTGACACCTGGCATGGCGTGGCTACTTTTCTGCGCGGCGACCACCAGGTCAACGAAACCAAGCTGCTCGGAGCCATTGGGGCCGCGGACCTGCGCACCATGCAGGCCGAAGAGCTCACGCAGTTCTTCAACGGCCCTGCCGGTTTCCTCGGACCCGTTGGCTTGACCCACAACGCGAAGCCGCTTGACGAAGGCCTTACCGTGGTTGTCGACAAGTCGCTCGAAGGCCGCAAAAACCTCGTCGCCGGCGCCAACAAACTCGACTACCACCTGCGCAATGTAGTCCCTGGCCGCGACTTTACTTGGACGATTGCCGCAGATATCCGCAACGTGAACGAGGGCGAAGCCTGCCCGCAACCTGCGCATGACGGCAATCCCTGCGCGGGCAAGCTGGTGGTCGGCAGAGCTGTCGAAGTGGGCCACATCTTCAAGCTCGGCTACAAGTACACCGAGTCAATGGGCGCGCGCGTGCTCGACATCAACGGCAAGGAAGTCATGCCCATCATGGGCTGCTACGGCATCGGTATCGAGCGCATTCTCACCGCGGCCATCGAACAGTCGAACGACAAGAATGGCTTCTGGCTGCCGTCCTCCATCGCGCCCTTCACGGTCGTCGTCACCGTGACCAATTCGTCAGACGCCGCGCTCGCCGAAACCGGCCAGTCTCTTGCCGCCGAGCTCCATTCCGCAGGCCTAGACGTGCTGCTGGATGACCGCGATGAGCGTGCCGGCGTCAAATTCAAAGACGCCGACCTGGTCGGAATTCCTTATCGCATCAATGTCGGGAAGAAAGCCGCGGGCGGACAAGTGGAACTGGTCACGCGCGCCACATCGACCAGCGTGGACGTTGCTTTGCACGAAATAGTCGCGCTCGTGAAGGAGCGCGTTCAGGAAGACACGTTACTGTTGACGGCGGAAGGCAGCCTCTAGCTCCAGGCGCACTGTCCTCTGCAACCTGTCATCTCCGTCCGAGGAGTATCAATGGCGTTGAAAATCCGATTTGCGTGGCCCAGGGGCCGGCATCCCAAAGTCACGCTGGCTTTGCTGGTTGCGTTGCTGGCCTTTTGCGTCATGTTTTTCGCGGGCATGTCTGTTTTTGGTTTCTATTACTTCAAATACCAGGGTGTAGTTGATGAGCGGCTCAAACAGCCCATGTTCGCCAACACCGCCAAAATCTTTGCCGCTCCGCGCGAAGTGCGTCCCGCGCAAAAGCTGACCGCGAGCCTGATCGCCAATGAACTGCGCGAAGCCGGCTATTCGATCGATGGCGCTTCGCAGCCTTCTCAACTGGGAACTTATGAAGAGAGAGCGCAGTCCATCACCGTGCACCCAGGGCCGCAGTCCTATCACGCGCAAGACGGCGCGACCATCAAGATCAGTTCCGGCGTTGTCGAGTCCATCACCGACGACCACGGCCAGCCGCTCTCCAGCTACGAACTTGAACCGCTGCTCATCACCGGCCTGAGCGACGACGCCAACCGCACCAAGCGCCGCCTCATCACCTACGACGAGATTCCGTCCAATCTGGTTCAGGCAGTGCTCGCCATTGAAGACCGCCGCTTCTTTGAGCACAGCGGCGTGGACTACTGGCGCATGCTGGGCGCGCTGCGCAACGACCTGATGCGCAAGCACACCTACATGGAGGGCGGCTCGACGCTGACCATGCAGGCGGCGCGCGGATTCTTTCTCACTCCTGAGAAGAAATTCAAGCGCAAGCTGATCGAGATGCTGATCGCCGTCGAGCTGGAACAGAAATTTTCCAAGCAGCAGATTTTCGAGTTC
>PMST01000420.1 GCA_003168295.1 Actinomycetota bacterium | reverse complement strand
CGGCCAGGTGGTGGTGCTCGCGGACTTCCTCACCTTGTGCCAGGAGACCTGCCCGCTGACCACCGGGAACCTGCTGATGATGGATCGCGCAGTCACCGCGGCGGGGCTTGGCCACCGGGTGCGCTTCGCGGAGCTGACCGTCGACCCGAACCGGGACACGCCGTCCCGGCTGCGCGCGTACCGGGCGCTGACCGGGGCGCCGGCGAACATGATGCTGCTCACCGGCACCCCGGTGGTGATCGAGCGGATCTGGCGGTATCTCGGGGTCTGGTACCAGCGGGTAGGCGAGGAAAGCCCGCCCGGGACCGACTGGCTGACGGGCCGGGCGCTGACCTACGACGTCGACCACGAGGACGCCTTGCTCTACATCGACGCCTCCGGCCATGTGCGCTTCGTCGTGGTGGGCTCGCCCGACGCGTCCGGGGCGCCCATCGCGCCCGCCTTGCGCCGTTTCCTCAGCGCCCAGGGCCGCGCCGACCTCAGCCACCCCGACGCCAGCACCTGGACCGCGGCCGAGGCCCTCACCTCGATTGCCTGGCTGACCGGCCGGCCGATCACGCTCGGCTGACGGGCAGGCGCAGCAGGACCGAGCCGGCGTGGGCGAAGTACATGGTGATGGCCAGGGTCGCGCCGGGCGGCGAGGAGGAGCCCAGCTGTACTGTCAGGGTGGCGGTCGCGGGCGGGGACGCGCCGCCTGACCGCCCCGGGATCAGCAACGGCCCGTAGTGAAGCCAGCGGTCCACCACGGCCGGCGACGGGGTCTCGGCACCGCAGCCGGACAGGTCAGGAAGCTCTCCGACGCTGACCCGCTGGTGGTAGACCCCCACCGGGGCGCCGTCCGCGGCGACCGCGGCGTCGAGCTGATCGGAGGGCTGTCCGTCGGTACTGATCTGCACGCGGGCGGTCAGCGTGCCGGCCGGCCCCAGGCGCAGCGCGGTGGCGCTGACCGTGAGCGGGCCCAGCCGGGCGAGCACTGTCCCCGGAGCCGGAGCCGGGGCCGCGCCCGTCAGCCCGATAAGGACCAGGGCCAGCCCGGCCAGCGTTGCCGCCGTCCGAACGTCCGTCCGGAGAGCAGGGATGCTCATCGGGTGATCCCGGTGTGGCCCAGGGAATAGCGTCCCGGTTGGGGCCATACGCACAGCCCGTGCGGCTGCACTCCCACCGGGATCTTCGCCAGCAGGCGGCCGGTCGCGGTGGAGATGGCGTAGACCACGTTGTCGTAGCGCCCGGACACCCAGAACACCTTCCCGTCCGGGGACAGGTTGCCCATGTCCGGGCTGCCTCCGCCCGGGATCCGCCAGGTGGTGACGATCTTCCTGGTTGCGAAGCTGATCACGGTAATCGAGCCGTTGCCGCGGTTCGTCACGTAGAGAAAGCGGGCGTCGCGGCTCGGGTACAGGCCGTGCGCATCCGGCCCGGTGGGGATGAACCCGGCCACCCGGAAGGTCGCAGCGTCGATCAGCCAGACCCCGGCGTGGTTCTTATCGGCGACGTAGAAGATGCGACCGGCCGGGTCGAGCTTAATGTCCTGCGGCGCGGAGCCGGGCAGGTTCAGGTAGTCCACCACCTTCAGCGTGTGCAGGTCGACGCGGACCAGGCGGCCGCCGAACTCGCACGTGGCGATCAGGTAGGCGCCGATGGCCGCGAAGTCGATGTGATCCACGCCCGCACAGTCGACGTGAATCCGGTGCTCGAGGGCGAAGGTGTGCGGGTCACGGAAGTCCAGGTCCTCGCGGCTCTCCGCCACGACGATGGCGTAGCGTCCGTCGGGGGTGAAGTACATGTTGTACGGATCGTCCACCGCGATGTTAGGGCCGGCCCGCTGTCCGGTACGGGGATTGATCGGGGTGAGGCTGTTGCCCAGGTCGTTCGTCACATACAGCGTTCGCATGTCGTAGCCGGGCACCACGTGCTGGGGGTTGAGCCCGGTCTGGTAGGTCCCTATCACCTTGTAGGTCGCCGGGTTGATGACGGTCATCGTGGAGCCGCCGCTGTTCGGCACGTAGATGCGGTACGGCACCCCGCGCACAGCGGGGCTGAGCATGTTGGCCCCGGCATCGGCGTAGATGTTCGCCGGGTTCGCTACCGGGGGCATCCCCGCCAGCGGCTCCGACAGGTCCGCGATCGGGCTCGCCACCTGCCAGGTTACGGCCGCATTAGATGACGAACGGCCCGGCGAGACGCGGCCCGCGCCCGCTCGGGGCGTCCTGGCCGACGCGGATTCCGCGGAATGCGACGCCGGCCGGAAGATCATCACGCTGGCCGCGATCACGGCCACGACGGCCACGGACACGCCACCGAACCACACCAGGCGCCTCGCCCGCCGGCCTGACGGCCAGCCAACCTTGCCCATGCCGATCCCTCTTCCACGACCCAGCCAGGCGGCGCTCGTCCCGTCCCAGTGCTTGCGGAGTCTGAGATCAACGCCCGACGCAGACCCGCTCCCCTGTGGTTACACGCGAGCCAGGGCAGTAAACCATAGCCCGTTCGGTCCAGATTTGTCGGGTGAGACCGCGGGAATCTCTCGCGACGAGTTGCGTGGCCGCACGTTTTCCGGCCCTCCTACGCGAATGAGTACTCACATTTGAGCACTCATGATTTACTGGCGGGGTGAATCCAACCCGGCTGTTTGTCCTTGGCGCCCTGGCGAAGCACGGGCCGATGTACGGCCACCAGTTGCGGCGAGATGCCCGGATGGACCGGGCCGAGCTGTGGTCCGACGTGCGCCCGGGGTCGCTGTACGGGGCCCTGCACCGGCTGGCCGCGGAGGGGCTCATCGAAGCGCTGCGCACCGAGCAGGCCGGCCACCTCCCGGCGCGGACGGTCTACGCGATTACCGCCGAGGGCCGCCGCGAGCTCCGGGTCCTGCGGGCCGAGGCCCTGCAGGAAGCCGGGCTGCGTCCCGATCCGGTCGACCTGGCGCTGGCCATGAGCAGCGACCTGGACGAGGACACCTTGCGCGGGTATCTGGATGACCGGATCCGGGCACTGTCAGCTCAGGCAGCTCAGTTCGATCACCACCGGGACCGGGCCTGGCCGGACCAGACAGTGGCCGATGACCTGGTCGTGGAGCACGCCCGGCTGCGGATGGGCGCCGAGCTGGCCTGGCACCAGCTCGTTCTCGACCGGATCGGCAAGCTGGCCGCGGGCAGCGAGCACCGGAACCGGTCATGACCGTCCGGCCGCTGCGCGTGCTCGGCGATCCGGTGCTGCGCACCCCGTGTGACCGGGTGCTGCGATTCGATGCCGCCCTGGGCCGGCTGGTCCAGGACCTCCTGGACACCGTGCAGGTGCCCGGCCGGGCCGGGCTGGCCGCCAACCAGATCGGCTCCAGCCTCGCGGTGTTCTCGTACAACCTCGACGGCCAGCTCGGTTACGTCATCAACCCGGAGGTCACCGAGGCCAGCGGCAGCCAGGACGGACCCGAAGCCTGCCTGTCCATCCCCGGCGTCTCCGCGATCCGGCCGCGGGCCGCCTACGCCGTAGTCACGGGCGTTGACCTTCGCCAGGAGCCGGTCGTGGTCGCCGGTACCGGCGAGCTGGCCCGCTGCCTGCAACACGAAACCGGCCACCTGCGCGGCGAGCTCTACATCGACGCGCTCACCGGGCCCGAACGCCGCGCCGTGCTGCGTCAGCTCCGCCAGCGCCTCCCGGCTTTCAATCGCTAGCGTCCAGGGCGGTGGTGCCGTCTTGATCGCGAAGACTTCACAGTCTGGGCGGACTGTGAAGTCTTCGTAAAAATAATTGAAAATGCAACTGGTCAGCGGAAGTCGCGGCTGGGGACGCCAGCCGTCACGCGGAGCGGGCGCAGGGCGGCGGCGACCAAGTTAACGGCGCCGCTGGTGCGCTCGATCCGGCCCCAGATGACCAGCGCGGGAGCCACCGTGGCGGCGCGGCGGTGGCGGTCCCACACCTGGGGCGGGCAGATGACGTTCAGCATGCCGGTCTCGTCCTCCAAGCTGATGAACACCACGCCCCTGGCGGTCGGCGGGCGCTGCCGGTGGGTGACCAGGCCGCCCACGGCCACGTCCGAATCGGCCCGGACCTCCTTGGCTGACGCCACCGTGAGCACCTGCCGCGACGTCAGCGACGCCCGGATGTGGGTCAGCGGATGGGTGCCGTACGTGCTGGTGGCCCACAGGTCGGCCAGCGTCTGTTCGGACGGGGTCATGGCCGGCAGCGGCGGCGCGTCCAGGCCGGTGGTGGTGCCGGGCAGCTGTCCCTCGCGCAGCGACGCGGCGGCCCCGGCCGCCCACAGCGCGGCACGCCTGCTCAGCCCGAAACAGCCGAACGCCCCCCCGGTGGCCAGGGCCTCAAGCGCGGCGGCCGGCAGCTGCGTCCGGACCGCGAAATCCTCCAGGTCACGGTAGGGGCGCCCGGCGGCGACCTGGTCGGCGGCCGAGCGGGACAGGTTCCGCACGCTGGCCAGGCCGGGCCGGATGACCGGGCCGCCGTCAGGCCCCGCCGCACCGGGACCTGACGCGCCGGGGCCTGACGNNCCGGGGCCTGACGCGCCGGGGCGTTCCAGCGTGGCCAGCGCCTCGCTGGCGTTCACGTCTACGCCGAGCACGGTGACGCCGTGCCGCCGCGCGTCGTTGATCAGGCTGTGCGGGGCGTAGAACCCCATCGGCTGGTTGCGCAGCAGCGCGGCGGTGAACGCGGCCGGGAAGTGCCGTTTCAGCCAGGCGCTCGCGTAGACCAGGTACGCGAAGCTGATCGCGTGCGACTCGGGGAAGCCGTAGCTGGAGAAGGCGAGGATCTTTTCGTAGATGTCCTGCGCCACCGCGGCGTCGATGCCTCGCTCGGCCATCCCGTCGAGCAGGCGCTGGCGGAGTTCCTCGACGCGTTCCGGGGCCCGCTTGGAGCTCATGGCCTGGCGCAAGCGGTCGGCCTCGTTCGGAGTAAATCCCGCGCAGTCTATGGCCAGCTGCATCATCTGCTCCTGGAACAACGGCACGCCCAGCGTCTTTTCCAGGGCCGGCCGCATCAGCTCGTGCGGCATGTCCGCGTCCTCCCGCCCGTCGTGGCGGCGCAGGTAGGGGTGGACCGAGCCGCCCTGGATCGGCCCCGGCCTGATCAGCGCCACCTCGATGACCAGGTCGTAGAACTTGCTCGGCCGCAGCCGCGGCAAGGTGGCCATCTGGGCCCGGGACTCCACCTGGAACACGCCCACCGTGTCCGCCTCGGCCAGCATCTGGTAGACGACCGGGTCCTCCTGCGGGATCGTGGCCAGCGTCCAGCGCTCGCCGTGATGTTTATGCACGAGATCAAAACAGTCGTGCAGCGCGGCCAGCATGCCCAGGCCGAGCAGGTCGAACTTGACCAGGCCGGCGTAGGCGCAGTCATCCTTGTCCCACTGCAGCACCGAACGCCCGGGCATCCGCGCCCACTCAACCGGGCACACCTCCCCCACCGNNTGGATGCCGAGGTGCCGCGGCAGCCGCTGCATCTGGGTGGCCAGCTCGATCACCGCCGCCGGGGCGCCGTCCGGATCGCCGGATTCCAGCGCCTCCCCCGCCTCGGCCGGCCCGGGCCCGATCTGGCGGACCCAGGCGTCCGACTGTGCCGGGGTGAACCCGAGCGCGCGGCCGGCGTCCCGCAGCGCCATCCGCGGCCGGTACGTGATCACATTGGCGACCTGGGCGGCCCGGTCCCGGCCGTATTTGCCGTAGACGTACTGGATGACCTCCTCGCGGCGGCGGTGCTCGATGTCCAGGTCGATGTCCGGCGGCCCGTCCCGGCCCTCGGACAGGAACCGCTCGAACAGCAGGTGGTGCGAGACCGG
>PMST01000571.1 GCA_003168295.1 Actinomycetota bacterium | reverse complement strand
CCAGCAGCTCGCACGCCGCCGCCCGCCGCTGGCTGGCCCGCGGGGACAACCGGACGATGCCCAGCAGCTCCCGGTCATCCAATCCGGCCAGGTCCTTCTTTAGCATCCGGTCTGGCGGGGCGGGCGAACCCGGCGCGGATTCCGCGACAGCTACTGTTCCTGGAGAAATTGCTGCCATGCCAACCTCGGTTCGCAGAAGGCCGAATAAGAACCGCCGAGGTCCAGGGCAGATAAGTACGTAACCGTGCACTCGCGAGCAGGATGACGCTTTCCCCCGTCATAGATAGGCTAGAACACAGTCACGGCGACGACAATGCCTGCCTGCCGCCAGAACCACCTGATCAGTTGTGATCGGTCAGGCCGCGGCCGTTCCCCGGGACGAGCGCCGCTTAACGCAGGCCTCCCGCGCAATGTGTCCCGGTCGGCACGTCCCGGGCCCGTCCAGCTAATGACGGGCAGCGCGGCATGCCGCCGGCCGCAGCAGCGCCGACAGACCGCTGTAACAGATGCCCTTCAGGTCCGGCAGATCCACGATGACCGACGGCCCGCACGCCGCCCGGCCGCGATCAGGGTCGACGCGGCATCCGGGGTGCCGACCGGGCTAAGCTCCCCGCGCAGGGCGACGACTGCCTGACCGTCATAGTCGCGGTCAGTGCGTGCATGTTCGCCGTGCGGGCCGTTATGGCTGTCTTCCCCGGCTGGGTCGGGTGCGCGCATACTGGTCAGCGGGAGGCGAATACGATCCGGTGAACGACTCCCAGACGCAAGGCGGGACAGCCCGGACGGGCCTGGACGCAGCTGCAGTGTCGATGGCGCGGGGGGCGTCCGGGGTCTGGCTGCGGGCGGGGTCCCGGTTCGGTCTGGCCTGCCGCGGCGTGGTGTACCTCCTGGTCGGCTACCTCGCTTTCCGCCTGGCGCTCGCCTCGCACGGGCGAACTGGCGCGCCTGCGAGCAGCGCCGGAGCGGTGCAGGCGGCCGTCGCCGGTGCGTGGGGAGGTATCCCGCTGGTGCTGCTGGTCGCCGGGCTCGCCGCATACGCGCTCACTCAGCTGCTTGAAGCCGTGTTCCGGGCTGCCCGCGCCACAGGCACCATGGGCAAGTGGCGGCAGCGTGCGGTGTCGTCGTGGGGGTTCCTGCTGTACTCAGCGTTCTGCCTGAGCACCGCCCGGCTCCTGGTGGACACCCCTCCGAAGCAGACGGCCCAGTCCGAGCAGCGGCAGGATACGGGGATGGCCGCGGACTTGCTGCGCACGGGATGGGGCAAGGCGCTGCTCGTCGTGGCGGGGATCCTTGTCGTGGCGGGCGGCCTGGAGGCGGGGCGCCGTGCGGTCCGGCTCGATTTCCGGGAGCGGTTCACCGCCGAGCACATGTCCCGGGCGCTGGCCATGGTCACGCGGGTCCTCGGCGCGTTCGGCTCGGTCGCGCGCGCCGTCGTGTTTGTCCTGACCGGTGTCTTCCTGATCAGGGCCGCGGTGCTGTCCAGCGCGGACCAGGCGAAGGGGCTAGACGCGATCTTCCGCTCGGTCGCCAGCTCACAGTACGGTCCGTGGCTGCTGGCGCTGCTCGCGTCCGGCCTGTTCTGCTACGGCCTTTACTGCCTGCTCGAGGCCCGGTACCGCGACCTGACACCAGGGCAATAAGCCGCCACTGCAAGAGCGTGACCGACCGCCCGGCCTCGCGGCAGCGGCGCAGCCGGGGCGCCGGCGCGTGATGGCCCGGATTCCGGGACCGCCAGCCTGCTGGTGCTCCCTCGGAGACCGCCAGCGAACTGCGGCTTCGCGCTAGGGCTGCCGGCGTTGCCGCCTCCTGGGCTGCTGCTGGGGGCACTGCGGGGATGGCGGCGAGAATGGTCGTCGCCGCCCTTACTTTCCTCCTGGGCGGTAATCGAATCCGGCAAGCAAAGGCCTCCAAGAAGCCGGGGCGATCCAGCAACCATGCCTCGCCCAGGCCGCAGTCTTGCCCGGCGGCGTAGCCGGCAAAGCTACCGGCATCACCGGCTGACGGGAGACGCAGCGATGCGGCGCCATCGGTCAGGACGCCTCCGGCGGCCCCGCTAGGGCTGCACCCAGTCGTTATGCACCCAGCGGGGGTTCCTCGCCGACTGAGTGCGGGACGTACTGCCCGGCGCGGCTGGACGGAAGGTTCGCATCCACGAGAGCGCTCCACCCAGCCGGGCGGGTACTGACGTCCTCGCAACGCTCCTGAAGCCGGTGCAGTGACTCGCCATCGCCAAGCCGGAATGCCGCCTCCACGCGTGCGCTTTCCTGCACCTCGGGAAGATCCAGCACAGCATCGACCAGGCTCGCGCGGCGCCCTGGAGTGATGTGCCCCGGCTCGGCGCGCAACGACACCCGGGCGGTGCCCCCAGATCCATTGGAAGTGGTCACTTCGGCCGTGGCGACGGTGCGGTCACCATCGCTGACCTCGACGCGCTGACGCAGATCATGCTCAGCCATCCGATGCCTCCAGCGGGCGCGAGCTTCTTGGGGGGTACTCATGGGCGGCTCACCTTTCCTAGTGAGTCATCTGCTGGGGCGGGTGCACCGGCAGGGGATCGGCGGCGGACTGGCCGCTCCGCGACTGCGGGGTGTCCCCCTGCGGCCTGCGGAGGCGCGGGCCTGGCGGGTTATCGGCGGCGAGCAGTTCTAGCACGAGGCTGGAAGCTGAGGTCCTCGGTGCCACGGACCCGGTTAGCGGGTTCATTGGTAAGAGCACTGGCGGCGTGAAGCTGCTACCCGTGCCTGCTCCGCCTGCGCGTTCCGGCGCTTTTGATTTGCATCCAGGTCAGCATCCCGTGCCACCTCCGTTTAGTGCCTGCCCCGCCAGGGACCGGCACCACGGACATCGGGAAATCAGCCTCAATGCCTGCCTCCACGTTACGCCGGCAATCTGTAACTAGCAATATTTTTCCGGAAATAAGGCTACACTATCGTCACGGCGTCCGGGGCTTCCTGACCGACCACGCCCGAGTTCTGCTGTGCGTCGCCCACGACCCGGGCATGCGCCTGCGCGACATCGCCACCCGCCTGAACATCACCGAGCGCAGCGCCCACGGCATCATCACCGACCTGACCGCAGCCGGCTACCTCGTCAAGCAGAAGGATGGGCCGCCGCAACCGCTTCCAGGTCCAGGCGCACCTTGCCCCTACCCGCCTGCCGAGAACGCGCCGTCGGCGAAGTCCTGGCCCTCCTCACGGGCAACGACCGGTCCGGCATCGAACTACCCCCGGCAAATGACGCTGACGGCCACCGCGCGACCCAAGCAGGGGTGGCACTCCCCTCCTGCCGGGCAGGCAAGCCGATGGGGCCGGAAGCGCTGTGCTTGACCCGGGCGCTGAAACCCCCGACGCCGCCCGAGCCGGTGACCCGGCTCGCTGAGCAGGCCCGCCGAGTCGTGGCCCTTTACGTGCCGCCGACAACCGCCTTCTTGATGAGGCTCCCGTGAACGACAGCACCGACCTTGGGCGCCCAGATCGAACTGATCTACGCGACCGTGACGAAAAGGCCCACCACAGTGACGCTTCATTTCGGCGGATCGCCCCCCCGACCGGATTGTCGCCCGTGGTTAGTTTCAGTAACCGGAGAGCAGTGCCCTGGTCGGCACGGAATGGCCCCGGGCATGTTTCCTCATTGCCCGTTTGGTTAATGATTGCTTCGCTTTGTTTGTCATAGGTTTCCTCATCTGCCGGACGCCAGGGGTGTAGCCCACGGCGAGGTACCCGGCGGTGAAGGCGAGTTCGCGCACCTGCAGGTCGGGGACGTGCTTGGCCAGTAGGCGCCAGGGCCGGTCGAAGCCGGTGAAGTCGGTGATGAACGGCCGGTGCAGGCGGATGACCCATGGCCGCAGCGGCCACATCCACGGTGCCGGCTGTTTGCCGCCGGTCGCGGCGACCGGTGAGCCGGGGCGCAGGTGGGCGAGGATGTTGTCCAAGGCGGCGCGGGACTGCATGATGTCGTGCACCGCGCAGAACAGGGCCGCGTCGGCCATGCCGTCGATGGGTGCGGTGGCCACCGGAGCTGCGATCAGGCGGACGTTGTCCCAGCCGTGTTCGGTCACGCGGTGCGCGGCGACGGCGAGCATCTGCTCGGATTCGTCGATGCCGATGATGGTGCCGGCGGGGCCGACCTGGCGGTGCAGCAGCGGCGCACACAGCCCGGTGCCGCAGCCGACGTCGAGGACGGTATCTCCGGGCCGCAGAGGCAGCGACGCGACGAGCAGTTCCCGCCACTGGCGGAAGGCGTCGGTGCGCCGGTCATAGTGACCGGCCTGGCTCCGGTAGGCCTCCGATGCCGGGGGTGGCTTGGCGGTGGTCATGCGGTGCGAGCCTGGGATGTCGTCATCGCTGGCCCTTCGAAGGTGCTGGCGAAGGCGAGGGGGGCGGACGGGGTGCTACCCGGGTGGTCGCGGGGTGCGGTGAGCCAGGTGCCGAGCACGGCGGCGAAGCGGTCGGGGTGTTCGACGTGGGGCAGGTGCCCGCAGTCGGGGAACACCGCCAGCCGGCCGTGGGGCAGGTGCTTCACCGCGGTGTGGGCCTGGCTGACGGGGAGCAGGTAGTCCCGGTCGCCCCAGATGATCAGGGTCGGCGTGGTGAGGGCGGGGAGCCGGCCGGTCAGGATCTGGCGTTGTCCGTGCGGCCCGAACAGGGCGCGGGCCATCGCGGTGGAGGCCTCGAGCTGGCCGGGCCGGCGGGCGAGCGCGTGCTGCTCGGTGAGGAACTCGGCGGGGATCCGCCAGGGCTGGGCGA
>PMST01000688.1 GCA_003168295.1 Actinomycetota bacterium | reverse complement strand
TCCCCGGAGCTGCCGCGTGCGTAATCTGGCTGGCTCGCCTGGCGTGAGCCTGGGCGTGCCGTGCGTCCCACTGAGCGGGTCTTACTTGGCCGCTGAGGACTTCGCGGTCTTGGTCTCCTCGCCGGGGAGCAGCGGGCTGGCCACTGCCAGCACCTCGTCGGCGAACTTGCGCTGGTTGGTGAGGATCTCCTCGGCGAAGTCGTAGCCGCGGGCGACGACCTCGTGCGGGTTCGGCAGCCGGTCGGCGAGCGGCAGGCTGACCGTGGGGATCGACGGGAGGGACTGGGTGACGGACTGGACGGTCTCGACCCAGCTCTTGAGCGCGTCGATCGTCATTTCCTGGCCCTTGCGGATGGTGCTCAGGAACTGCTCCTGGACGTCCTGGGTGATGTTGCTGGCCATGATGGCCTCCTTGGTTCTCGTGTTGTGCTGTTCTTGACTTCTGTTGCTAACTATACCAAGCATGATTGGGATGTCAAGCGGAGCGCTTGGTATGGGCAGCAAGGAGCGGCGGGTGCCAGGGCCGGGCGGGGCGGGGCGGGGCGGGCTACCAGCCGCAAACCCGCCAGGTCACTCCCCGGAATCGCCTGCGGGGCCCAGGGCACGGACGCGGCGCAGGACCTCGTCGGGGCCGAGTGCGGCGGCCACTGCCTTCAGGTCGGGGCTGCGCCGGGTCCCGGTCAGCAGCACCCGGATGACCTGGGATGCTTCCGCGATGGAGCCCCGGTAGGCGGCCGGATCCTGCTTGTAGACCTTCTGGCTCGGCGCGAACCCGAGGTCGGCCGCGAGCCGGCGGATCTGGTCGAACCACTCGGTGTCCGCCGTGGGCGGCTGGTAGCCGTCGGCGAAGGCCCTGGCGACCGCCCGGACCAGGTCCGGGTCCAGGCCGCCGAAGCGCTCATCCGCCGGGTCGGTGACCAGGTCGAAGAGCGCCGGGAAGAAGTAGCCGTAGACGGCGCGGAAGTCCGCCCACTTACGCAGGTCCTTGCGCGGATTGGCCACGCCGTCGCGCTCGATGGACAGGGCCCGCAGCGCCCGTTCCCGCTCGGTCTCCAGCACCGCCGCGAGATCGGGGTCGTAGCGGCGGGCCCAGGCGGTGACCTCGGCGAGGATCTGCTCGCCCGGCAGCGTGGCGACGTAGTCGGCGCAGATGTCATCGAGCTTGACCATGTCGACCAGTGGCCCGGCGGTGCCGCACTCCGACAGCCGGATCGGCGCGGCCAGCGCNNAGTACTGCACCGCCGGAGCCGGATAGCCCTGCTCGATGTAGAAGCTGACCGTGGCTTCGGGATCGCGGCGCTTGGACAGCTTGCGGCGGCTGCCGCCTTCCTGCTTCATCAGCAGGGCGATATGCGCGTACTGGACGCGGGGGAAGCCGAGAGCGTCGAACAGCTGCAGGTGCAGGGGCACCGAGGAGATCCACTCCTCGCCGCGGATGACCAGGGTGACCCGCATCAGGTGGTCATCGACGGCGTGGGCGAGGTGGTAGGTAGGCAGCCGCGGTTCGGTGTCACTACTCTTCAGGATGACCGTGTCGTTGCGGTTGGCGTCCAGGGTCAGCTCACCGCGGATCGCGTCGGTGAAGCTCACCCTGGCCCCGGCGGCCGCGGGGGAACGGAACCTGACCACATACGGGTCGCCGGCCGCCAGCCGTTCGGTCACCTGCGCCGGATCGGCGTCACGCCACAGGGCCCACTTGCCGTAGTAGCCGGGCAGGGCGCCCGCGGCCCGCTGCCGGGCGGTGATCTCCTCGAGGTCATGCTTGGTCGCGAAACACGGGTAAGCCTTGTCCTGGCGCAGCAGCTCGCGCACGTAGGTCTGGTAAATCTGCGCTCGCCGGGACTGGGAGTACGGCCCGTAGCGGCCGTTCTGGTCATCTTCGTCCGGTCCGATGGAGAAGTACGCGAACGCGTCGGCGAACTGCGCGGCGGCACCTTCGGCCACGCGGGCCTGATCGGTATCCTCCAGGCGGACCAGGTAAACGCCGCCGGAGTGCCTGGCCACATCCACGTCGATGGTCGCCGCGTACACGCCGCCGATGTGCAGGAAGCCGGTCGGGCTCGGCGAGAAACGAGTGACCTGTGCCCCTTCCGGCAGGTCACGCGGCGGATAGCGCTGCTCCCAGTGCTCCGGCTCGGGCAGGTCCAGCGAGAACAGGGAATCGACGATGGTGCGGCTGAGCATTAGCGATGGCTCCGAACGAGGTGTAGTCAAGACCGCAAGCAGCGTACCGCCTGCGGGGAGACCGTGGCTTCGCTGGCCTTACTCGGCGGACTGGTCGCTCGGTCTCTTCGCCCCGGGCCAGCAGTCGTAACAGACGAGGCAGAGCTTCGTCGTGTCATCAACGCGGGTATACGATCCGCACTCAAAGCAGTAGTTCTCATCCATACCGCAGCTAGCCCCTCCCCTGAGCGACACCTCTAGAGCACGGTAGCGCGCCGGGTATTCCCGCTGCCGGACATCCAGGTGACTACGAAAGGTTACCGGATGAAAACGATTAGTCAGACCTTCTGCTTCCGGGTCGCCCCCGAAGTTCCGCAGGTCACTGCCCGTTTATGTGGCGGGACGTCGCCCTGGCCGGGGCCGCTGAGCGCGCTGGCGGCTGATCCGCTGGCCGGCTTTCCCAGAAGAACGCCTCAATCGGGCCGTTAAACCAGTGGCCGCGCGGGCACCGGATCCTGGCGCTTTCCAGCGGCCCGTCGGTTGACGTCATTGTGTACCGGTCCTCCACCTCGGCGGGCAGCCCGCAACGGATCGTGCCGCGCTTATCGCTGTAGGCCGGGCAATCAACAAACACCACGCTGCCGTCCACCGGTAACTCCCGTTTCCGACTGGAGCGCTGCCCGGATGGCTGCGGTATGTCTCCCGGCAGGCTAGATGCCTCCCGGCTAACCACTCCGGCCGCGAGGACACCTTATAGAGCCGGAGCAACTAGGCGACGCCGTTGATACGTCCGGCCGGACAAGGCCGGTGCGCGGCTTAGGGGACAGCAGCGCAGGACCAGAACGCCGGTGAAGAACGCCGCCTAACACCAGGTCCGGGTAGAGTCCGGTGCCTGTGAGCTCTCATACCCGCGCGTTCAGCGCGCCCGGCGCCTCCGGCTCAGCAGGCGGAAGCCCCTCATGACCTCCGGAAGCACAGCATGACCGCCGGGACCACGGTGCGGCTGACCGTAGGCCAGGCGGTGGTGCGGTTCCTGGCCGCGCAGCGCAGCGAGCGCGACGGTACCGAACACCGGCTGTTCGCGGGCTGTTCGGGCATCTTCGGCCACGGGAACGTGGCCGGACTCGGCCAGGCCCTGCTCGAGGCGGAACTGATCGAGGCGGAACGGCCCGAGGGCGAACGGCGCGCCGAACAACGCAGGGCCGGACCGGCGATGCGCTACTACCAGGCCCGCAACGAGCAGGCCATGGTGCACACCGCGGTCGGGTTCGCCCGGATGCGGAACCGGCTCTCGGCGTGGGCGTGCACCTCCTCGATCGGTCCGGGCGCCACCAACATGGTCACCGGCGCGGCCCTGGCCACCATCAACCGGCTGCCTGTGCTGCTGCTGCCCGGCGACGTGTTCGCGACCAGGCCGGCCTCCCCCGTGCTGCAGGAGCTGGAGTACCCCGGCGGTCTCGACGTCTCGGTAAATGACGTGTTCCGGCCGGTCTCGGTGTTCTTCGACCGGATCTGGCGCCCGGAGCAGCTCCCGTCGGCGCTGCTGGCCGCGGCCCGGGTCCTGACCGATCCGGCGCAGACCGGCGCGGTGACGCTGGCCCTGCCCGCCGATGTCCAGGCGGAGGCCTGGGACTGGCCCGCCGAGCTGTTCGCCGAGCGCGTCTGGCATATCCCCCGGCCGGTGCCCGAGACCGTCGCGCTGATCCGCGCGGTCCAGCTCATCCGCGCCGCCTCCCGGCCGCTCATCGTGGCGGGCGGCGGGGTCATCTATTCCGAAGCCTGTGACGAGCTGCGCTTCCTGGCCGAGGCCGCGGGCATCCCGGTGGCCGAGACCCAGGCCGGCAAGGGGTCGCTCCCCTACAACCATCCGCTCGCGCTCGGTGCCATCGGCAGCACCGGCACTGCCGCCGCCAACCAGATGGCCAGGCAGGCCGACGTCGTCATCGGCATCGGCACCAGGTACAGCGACTTCACCACCGCATCGCGGACGGTGTTCGGGCACCCGAAGGTGCGCTTCGTCAACATCAACGTCGCGGCCCCGGACGCGGTGAAGCTGGCGGGCTGCCCGGTGGTCGCGGACGCCCAGGTGGCCCTGCGCGACCTGGAGCGCGCGCTGGGCAGCTGGTCCACCTCGGACGCCTACCGCGCCGAAGCCCGCCAGCTGGCCGCAGCCTGGGACGACGCCGTCGGGCGGGCCTACGCGCTCGGCCACCAGCCGCTCCCGGCCCAGTCCGAGGTCATCGGGGCGGTCAACGAGGCCGCGGAGCCGACCGACGTGGTGGTCAGCGCCGCCGGGTCCCTGCCGGGTGACCTGCAGAAGCTGTGGCGCACCAGGGATCCGAAGGGGTACCAGGTCGAGTACGGCTACTCCTGCATGGGGTACGAGATCGCCGGCGGCCTGGGCGCGAGGCTGGCCGACCCCGATCGCGAGGTGTTCGTCCTGGTGGGCGACGGGTCTTACCTGATGATGGCCGCCGAACTGGTCACCGCGGTGCAGGAGCACATCAAGATCATCGTGGTGCTGGTGGACAACCACGGCTTCGCCTCGATCGGGGCGCTGTCGGAAACGGTCGGCGCGCAGCGGTTCGGCACCAGTTACCGGTACCGTAACCCGGCGAGCGGCCGGCTTGACGGCGACGTGCTGCCGGTTGACCTGGCCGCGAACGCGCAGAGCCTGGGCGTCCGGGTGCTGCGGGCGGCGACGATAACCGAGTTCGCCGGCGCGCTGGCGGAGGCGAGGCGGTGGACCGGCGGCCCGGTGCTGGTGCAGATCGAGACCGACCCGACGGTGCCCGCGCCGGACAGCCAAGCGTGGTGGGACGTGCCGGTGGCCGAGGTTTCTGAGCTGGAATCGACCCGCCGGGCCCGGGCGGACTACGAGGCGGCGAAAACGGCGCAGCGGCCGTACCTGGCTCCCCCCGAGTCGCTGTAACGTTGCGCCGGACCGTGACAGCACGGCCGTTCAGGAAAAGTGCCTTTAACCGAACGGACGCTGGCTCGAGCCGTCCGCCATCGGATCACGGCCAGACAGCCGAGATTTCCGCGGAGTCGGTCAGCCGGAGCTTGCGCCGGGCGCGCTGGTAGAAGGTGGTGCGGCCGAGGCGGACCACGTGGGCGGCACCGGGACGCGGCAGCAGGTCGATCCGGTCGCCCGGTTCCACGTACCCGGCGACGTTGCCGTCCGCCTCCACCGCGAGCCGGCCGCTGCCGGACAGGACGTCCAAGGTCAGCTGGTCATCGACGGAGATGACGAGGCCGCGGTTGTAGGCGGAGTGAGGCGCGACCGGGGTGACCAGGAGGGCTTCCACTCCCGGGCTGACGATCGGGCCGCCTGCGGAGAAGCTGTACGCGGTCGAGCCGGTCGGAGTCGCGACCAGGACCGCGTCGGCGGCGTAACTGACGAATCTGTCGCCCCCGGCGTGCACCGCGATGGCGGCGGTTTTCTGGCCGGGAAACCGGACGAACGCGATGTCGTTGAACGCCGTGACGACCTGGCCGGCCAGGACGGCGTCGACGGCCAGCCGCGGTTCGGTGGTGAATTCGTGGGCGTCGATGGCCGACAGGGCGCTGGGCAGATCGGGCACGTCGACTTCGGCCAGGAATCCCAGCTTGCCGAGGTTCACGCCCAGGACCGGGCTGCTCAGCCGGTCCGCGAGCCTCATCGCGCGCAGCATCGTGCCGTCACCGCCCAGGCTGACGACCAGGTCGGCACGGCGCCGGAACTCCTCGGCCGTCACCGGCTCGGCGGTGCACTTCAGCCTGCTCAGCTCGGTATCGATGCCGATGACCCGGATTCCCCTGCGGTCCGCCCAGTCCAGGATCGCGCCCACGGCCCCGCCGCAGTCACGCTCCGGGTGCAGCACCAATCCGACGACGTGCACCTCAGCGGGATCCCGTCGTGGCGACCGCGGCCCGGATGATGACGGCGTACAGGTCATGCCACTGCGGCGGGGAGAACCCCGCCTGGGCCAGCAGCCGGGCGGCTCGCCGCTTCGTGCGCGCCTTGTGCCGGCGTCCGCCCAGGAGCGTGGGCGCGAGCCAGGCCGAGAACTGGTCGATCAGGACCAGGTGCCCGCCCGGCACCAGCACCCGCGCGCACTCGGCGAGGCCGGCCCGCTGATCGGCCCAGTGGTCGAAGGAGGTGGTGCTGACGACGAGATCGAACGTTTGGTCCGGATAGGGAAGGGCCTCGGCCGTCCCGGTGGCGAAGCGCATCCGGCTGTCGGCGGCCATCGCCCGGGCCCTTTCGATCATCCCGGGCGCCGCGTCGAGGCCGGCCAGTTCCAGAGCCTGCGGGACCCGGCCGGCCAGCCGGCGGAGCAGGTAGCCGGTGCCGCACCCCACGTCAAGGACGCGGGCCGGGCGGGGCGAGCTCGCCAGGGCGAGGTCGGTGGCCCGGTCCGCGATGTCGTGATGCAGGCGGCCGCGCCACCCGGTTTCGTAACTGGGGGCGCGCTCATCGAAGGCGGCGACGTCACGACTGTGAACCACAGCCCCATGGTGTCATGGCCAGCGCGCTCCGGACAGATTTCCGGGTCGAAGCCCCGGGTAGGTACGATGTCTGGCACCAGCAGGGATGCCTGGCACGAACGTAGTTGCGGAATGAGGAGCGTGACCTTGGCCGGGCGGCTGACGATCATCGGCGGTGGCGTGATGGGGCTGATGACGGCGTACTACGCCGCGCCGCTGGCGGAAACGGTGACCGTGCTTGACCGGTCCCGGGTGGGCGACCCCGCTACCGCGTCCTTCGGCCTGACCAGGTCGGTCCGTAACGACTACCGGGACCCCGAATACGCCAGGCTCGCGTTCGAGGCCCGGCGGCTGTGGCGGGGGCTCGAACGGGACTTCGGCCGGCGGCTGCTGATCGACTGCGGCTGCCTGAACCTGGCGAAAGCCAGCGTCACGCCCGATCTCGACAGCACCTACGCGGTGGAGAGCTACGCCGTGCTCGAGCAGCTGCAGCTGCCCCGCGAGGCCCTGTCCGGCGCGCAGCTGCGGCAGCGGTTCCCGCAGTTCGACGCCGATGGCGGCTGGCTGGACGTGGACGCCGGGTTCGCCGACCTGACCGCGGTCACCGGGGCCCTGCGCGAGGGGCTGCGGGCCCGCGGCGTCCGGGTAGTGGAGACCTGCGAACCCCGCGGGATCACCCGGTCAGGCCAGGACTGGATCGTGGCCACCGATTCCGGGCCGGTGGAATCCGACGTGCTGGTGGTGACCGCGGGCCTGGGAACCAACGACGTGCTCGGGCTGGTGCCCGGCTGCCGGGTCCGGTTCCCGCTCAGCCCCGACCGCCCGGTGCAATCGGTGTACTTCATTCCCCCGGCCAGGTCGCGGGGCATGTTCACGCAGGACGTGATGCCGGTGTTCGCGTACCTCGACATCGGGATCTACGGCCACCCCATCTACGACGGGAAGACCCCCGGGGTCAAGATCGGTTTCTACAACCCGCCCGGAGTGGCCCGCACGCCGAGCCGGATCGGGAGCGTGGAGGAATTCGTGGCCGAGTGCATGCCCGGCCTGCGCGATGCGGAGGTCGTCGATGTGGCCACCGCCAGCGGCGTCGATACCTGCTGGTATGACCTGGTGGCCGACGATGAGTTCATCCTGGGCGCGGTGCCCGGAGCGCCTGGCCTGTTTACCGGTGTCGGGTGGCGCGGCACCGGATACAAGTTCGCGCCCTGGGTGGGACGGGTGCTCGCTCAGCTCGCCGTGCAGCAGGGCACCGTCTATGACATCGGGCGCTTCACGCCCGCCAGGTTCGCCGCAGAAGGAATAGCATCGTGAGTCCTTCGATTGTGGACCGGATTCAGGCCGGCACCGTGCTCGGGGCCGAGGGTTACGTCTTCGAGCTAGAGCGGCGCGGCTACATCAAGGCGGGCCCGTTCGTCCCCGAGGTCGTCCTGGACTTCCCTGACGCGGTGCGCGAGCTGCACCGCGAGTTCCTGCGCGCGGGTGCCGAGGTCATGGTCGCGCTCACCTACTACGCGCACCGGGAGAAACTGCGGGACGTCGGCCGCGAGGGCGACCTGGAGGCGATGAACCGCCAGGCGGTGCGGATCGCCCGCGAGGTCGCGCGCGAGGGTAATGCCCTGGTGGCAGGCAACGTGTGCAACACCTGGGCGTACGACCCGGATGACCCGGCCACCAAGGCGACCGTCCGGGCCATGTACGCCGAGCAGCTGGGCTGGGCGGCCGAGGAAGGCATCGACTTCGTCATCTCAGAAACCAACGACTACCTGGGCGAGGCGCTGATCGCGCTCGAGGTCACCCAGTCGCTTGGCCTGCCCGCGATGGTGACGCTGGCGCCAACGCAGCCGGACCGTACGCGGGACGGCTACGAGTACGCCGAGGCGTGCCGCATCCTGGCCGGAGCGGGCGCGCAGATCGTGGGCCTGAACTGCGACCGCGGGCCGCAGACGATGCTGCCGCTGATCACCGGTATCCGGGAGGCCGTGGACTGCGCGGTCGCCATCCAGCCGGTGCCGTACCGGACCGACGCGGCCGCGCCGACGATGGAGACGCTGCGCTCGGCGGCCGGCGACCGGGCCTTCCCCATCGCCTTGGATCCGTTCGTCTGCACGCGGTTCGAGATGGCTTCGTTCGCGCTGGCCGCCCGGGAGCTCGGGGTGGATTACGTGGGAATCTGCTGCGGCGCGGGCCCGCATCACGTCCGGGCCATGGCCGAGGCGCTGGGCCGCGAGGTTGCGGCGGGCAAGTACTCACCGTCGATGGACCTGCATCCCATGTTCCGCTCGGATATCTCGGCGAAGGATGCGGCCTTCCTGCACACCTGGACCGCGTGACGATTCACTGATCAGATGGGCGGCTTTCGGAGTTCGCGGGAAGGTGGCTGCCCTGCATCAGCGACCACGCCCGGCGCAGCGCGACGGCAAACGAGCCGATGAGCACGTAGGCCACGTCGTAGACCAGGCTGTCGTCGTGCGGGTGGATGGCCAGGGCGATGCCCAGGCCGAGCTGAGTCAGGTACGCCAGCAAGGCGAGAACGATCTGCAGCGCCGCGGTCTCGTGCCTGGACAGCTGATGATGCAGCCGCCACGTGCTGTACAGGCTCAACAGGGCCATCGTGGCGGCGGTGAAGCCCAGGCTGGTCTTGGGGATCAGCGCGATGAGCGAGACGAAGAAGCTGTTGATCAGGGCGGTGAACGCCGAACCGGCCATCGCCTGGGCCGCAGGCGGCGCACTGCGGCCGAGCACCGTTTCCGGCCGCAGCGAGGCCGCGACGAACAGCAGACCGATCAGGGCGCCCGCCGCGGTTGCCGCCGCCGCGAAGTACCCGGTGAAGTCGTCTGGAACCACGCGCTGCCTCCCGGCCGACCGCCGGCCAGGACGCCAGCACTGGCGAGAGTCTGCCACCTCCGGGGTGACCGGCGGCGCCCGGTGCCGTTATCTAGATCGTCGGTCAGTGCGCGGCGGGGTTGGCGACCTTGGCCATGAACAGCGGTTCCCCGGTCGCGCTCGCGGTCACCAGCATCAGGTAGGGACGGTCGAACACGACCTGAGGGGGCTGTACCCGCACCGCGGTCGGCTGCATGCCGACGGCCGTCGCGGCGCTCGCCACCGTACCCTGCTCGCCGACCTGCAGGGTGGCGGCCTGCTGCACCAGGCCGATGGAGAGCGGCTGCGGGGACAGCCCGGCGAAGTCCGCGGACGCGGTGAACGCGACCCCCATGCCGAGCTCGCTCAGCAGGTCCTTCAGGCTGACCTGGACGTCGAGGTTTACCCGCGGCAACGAGACATCGCGGGCTTGAGCCGGGCCCGTGGTGCCTCCTGCCGCCAGCCTGGCTGTCATCGCGCCGAGCGCCGACGCCGCTGGCGTGGCGCAACCTGCAGCGCCGGAGGGCGGCAGCAGCGCGAGCATCACCAGCTTGCCGCCACGGTACGGAAGCTGGACCGCGGTCCAGCCTGCCACGCTGACGGCGCGAAACAGACCACCGTTCATGAATGACACCGTGGCCCGCTGACCGGCGGCGGTGGTGAACGGCCCCGGGGCGGTCTGGCTGGCCTGAAAGGGCGTGGCCCACGCCGCCCGCAGGTAGAGCGCATCAGTCAGCACCAAGTTGATGCCGTTCAGCGAGGTGGGCGAGAGCAACTGCGGGATCTGTCTCCGGGTCGCGGCCGCGATCGACTGGTTAATCTCCTGGGCGGCGCGATCAGGGTTGCTGAGCAAGGGCACCTGCGCCACGCCGGCGTCATAGCCCGTCGCCACGGCGTTCAGGTAACCGGGCTGGGTTTTCAGCGTTGGGTCGGCCCACACCTGATCGCTGGCGGCCAGCGTCACCCCGGGGCTGTCCAGGCCGCGCAGGGCCGCCGACCGTGCCTGCAGGCCGGCCTCGAAGCCCTGCCCGCCGGTCGCGGGCAGATCCATCACCCGGGCCATGGCCTGGGCGGTGCCGCCGCGCGCTCCGAGATACGCCATGCCCAGGCCGCTGGCCAGGCTGGAGGGCGACAGCACGAGGTTCGCCCCCGGATCCGCCTGGCACCAGGCGTTCAGGACGTCAAGCCCGAACTTGGTATCCGCCGCCCCGTAGGGGCGCGGGTCGGCGAGAGGCTCCCTGAGCGCCACGCCGTGGGCTATGACCGGCGGCGCGACCGCGCCCGACCCGCACCCTGCCATCAGCAGCGCCGCCGCGCCTACCCCGGCGGCGGCCCGCAGTTGATTCTTCATGTGCATCAGACGAAGCACGGGCCCGGTGCGGTTTCACCGCCGAGGTAACGTTCCAGCCTCAGCTTCCCGTCTGGCCTGGTGAACGCCCGACCGCCCCGTCTATGTGGCTCTACGTGCCTGAAGTATCACTATGTGAGATCATCTCCACATGCAGAACGGGACTATGACATGGGCCGAGATCGCCGAGCGGCTCTCCGCACCACGCCAGTACTGGCTGAACACGACCACCCCGTCAGGCGTCCCGCACGCGACGCCCGTCTGGGGGGTCGTGACTGAGGAGACGCTCTGCTTCTACAGCAGGCGAAGCACCGTTAAGGCCCGGAACCTCGCGGCCGACCCGCGCGCCGTCGTTCACCTGGAAAGCGGCGAAGAGGTCATGATCGTCCGCGGTCTCCTCGACGACCTCGGAACTCCGGCCGAGGTTCAATACGTCGTCGCGGCGCTGGCGGTGAAATACACCAGGCCGGAAGATCAGCAGTATCTGCCCAGCAACGACCCTGCCTTCGATGTGGTGTACGCGCTGCGACCCCAGTCGGCGATGGCCTGGCGGTTGGACGACTACACCGCCTCGCAGCGTCGATGGTCCCGCTGATCGGCGCGGGCGGTCTACCAGATGTACTTCTGCACCTCGATAACC
>PMST01000395.1 GCA_003168295.1 Actinomycetota bacterium | reverse complement strand
TCCCCGCAGATGCTCCGCCTGTACGGGGCCAGCGCCCGCCGCGCCCGCGCCCGCCGCGCCCGCGGCGGCCCTGGGTGCGGCGGCCCTGGGTGCGGCTTGGAGTCCTGGCGGCAGTGGCCCTGATCGCGGCGGCCGCGACCCTGTTTTTCATGCACGGCCAGCGACGGACCCCGGCGCCATCTTCACCCGCCGTCGCGTCTGAGCTGGCCGCGCTGCTGCGGCAGGGAACCCAGGACACCTCGCCTAGCTACTGGGAGAAGCCCAGCGCCGCGCTGGAGGCTGCCGCCGCCGGCGCGGATGACGCCAGGTTCCGCGCGCTCGGCGCGCTGCTCGTGCAAGACGGCTTCGCCGGGGCCGTCATCGACCTCGGCCGGGAGATGACCGGCGACTGGTACAACTGGAGCGAGCAGAAATGCCCGCGCACCGAGCCGCGCTGCTACGTCCTGGCCTGGCGGCACGCCGTGGACGCCATGCGGTCGGTGCCCGGGCAGCACTTCCGGTTCCTGTGGACCGTCTTCCCCGGCACCGCGGCGGCGATGGACGCGTGGCCCGGCGCCGCCTACGTGAACCTGGTGGGCACCGACGTCTACGACTGGTACGGCGGCCCCGGCAACACGTACCCGCACACCGCGTCCGGCCAGCTGGACCACGACGCGAGGTGGCGGGAGATCCTCACCCAGCCCGGCGGCCTCGACTGGCTCGCCCGGCTGTCCCAGCTCACCGGCAAGCCGGTCGCCATCCCCGAGTGGGGCCTGGATTTCCACAGCTTCGGCGGCAAGGACGACCCGGCGTTCATCACCCGGATGCTCGCCTGGCTGCACGCCCATCATGCGATCGGCGTCTACTGGGCGGTCCAGCACGTGGCTAACGATCCGACTCTGCCTCCCGGCCCGCTGCTGACCGGCCTCGGCGCGTACGGCGGCAACCCGGTCGCGGTCAACGGCTTCGGCCTGCTGGTCGGCGGCCGCGTGCAGTACGCCGAGGCCTTCCTGTCCGACCAGCAGCCACTCTCCGAGTCGTCCGCGCAGCCGGTGCTGACCCCCTGGCAGCACGCCGGCTACCAGCTCATCCTCAGCGTCCCGCTGGTGCCGCTGACCGTGTCCAGCTATAACGGCCCGCACGAGCCAGGGGACCGTCCGTACCAGCTCGCCGACTACCCCGATGTGATCTCCGCGTTCCGCCAGGGAATTTCCGGCGCCCGCTCCTGAGCTAGGAATTCGGGACACGGTACCTGAGGTAAACAGCACCGCACCCGAACCGCCGCGTATCTAGGAGTTCCAGATCTGCGCGGACACCGTCGGGGAGCGCTCGCTTGCCCCCTCCGACGAGGACCGGATGCAGGAGCAGCTGCAGCTCGTCGACCAGCCCGGCCTTGATGGCCTGCCCGGCGAGGTCCGCACCCGCCACGGTCATGTCGTGCTCGGTGGCCGACTTCAGCTGCCGGACCAGGCCAGGATCGAAGTTCCGCTCGATCCGTGTCCTGGCGGTGGACACCGATTCGAGCGTCCTGGAGAACACGATCTTCCCGGCCGCCTGCCAGATGCCGGTGAACTCCTGGTCGAGGGACGGCTGGCCGGGCACCGCGTCGGCCGTCTCCCAGTAGAGCATCGTCTGGTACATCCGGCGCCCGTAGAGATAAGTGCCGACCGGCCGCTCGAGGTCGTTGACGAAGGAGAGCAGCTCGTCGCCGGGCGCCGCCCACTCGAAGCGGCCCGCGGCGTCTTCGACGTAGCCGTCCGCCGACGCGATCGCCGAGTAGATCAGCTTGCCCATAAACTCTCTCCTTTGGTCAGTCAGGCTGTATCAAGCAGACGGTCCGCACCGACCGAAATCATCTCGCAGGCTCGGTTGTCGCGCAGCCGGGCGCTAGCGGTCAGCACGGGCGGCCATCCGCTCGCCCTATCCGGATATAAGCGACAAATGCCACCGAGTGCGTCCTTTATCGGGGAGGATTTGGGCCTATGGGAGGTTTTGGTGGGTCATAGCGCCTAAGAGTCTCCCTTGAGCCAAAATCCTCCCCGTAAAACCGCCGCTGAGCAGCGGGATTTGTGACGCCTAGGACAGAAGTGACCCCTGGGACACGCGGGATCTCAAGGAGTCAGCCGCTACGCTTTGAGCGTCTGCGGGATGCGCACCATGTTGCCCCGAAGGGTCGCGGAACGCGCCCTCGAAGCAGGCCATGATGTGAAAGCCGCTAAAGAAAAGCCGCTAAGGAGAGGATCCCATGGGGACCACGATTGTCGTCGAGACGGCCCGCCGTGCGCTGGGGCCGACCGGCGTGTTCCTGCCGTTTTCCCGCACCAGCGCGGCATCCGCCGATCAGCAGCGCGAGGCGGTTCGGCGGCTGGAACGCGCCGGCTGCCGCGCCGTGTGGACCAACGAGGCCGTCGGCGGCAAGGACGCCCTGGTCCAGCTGGCCGTGTTGCTCGCGGCCACCGACCGGATGGTGTTCGGGACGGCCATCGCCAACATCTGGGCCAGAGCGCCGCAGACCGCGCACGGCGCGGCCGCGCTGCTGGCCCANNATGCGCGACTACCTGGACCAGCTGACCGCCCCGACGCAGCTGCTGGCACCCGATGTGGCCTATCCGAAGATCATCGGCGCGAACGGCCCGAAGATGCTCGCGCTGGCCGGCGAGAACGCCGACGGGGCGCTGCCCGCCATGGCGCCGCCCGAACTCACCGCCCAGGCCAGGCAGCTCCTCGGACCGGACAAGCTCCTGGTGGTCGCGCTGGCCGTCGTCGTGGACGCCGACCAGAACCGGGCCAAGGCGACCGCGCGGCAGACGGTGGCCGGCCGCCTCGGCCAGCCGGGCACGTACCCGGCCACGATGGCCCGGCTGGGCTACTCGGAGCAGGAGATCACCGAGGTGAGCGACCGGCTGGTGGACGCGATCGTCGGGTACGGTGACGCGGCGCGGATCGCGGCCAAGGTGCGTGAGCACCTGGCGGCCGGAGCGGACCACGTACTGGTCATGCCGACCGGCACCGACTTCGCCGACGGCGTCGACCAACTGGAACAGCTCGCCCCCACACTGGCCGGCCAGATCTGACGGCGCCAGCGGTCTCAGGCATAAAGAACGCCCCTCAGCGCCGGTTTCCGCGCCCAGGAGAGCGGCGCAGGATGCTCTCCAGCGTCTCCGCCAGCGCGGAGCCGTCGTCGATGTCGACGACCCGCGTCAGGGCCGAACCAGCGATCTGGCTGGCGCGCGGGTCCTCGCGGTCCTCGCGGTTGCCGGCGGCGGCGGCGGCGATGGCGTCCGCGGTCCGGCCGGTGCCGGCCAGCACGATGACGGAACGGTGTCGCTCGAGGCTGCGAGCGATGTCGTCGTAGGTAATCTTGCCCCCGTTTATCACGAGTGTCGCCGAGGGGGCGGTTCCGGCCACCGCGTCGGCCACGTCCGCGAGCCAGGGCGATTCGTCACCCCAGGAATCGCCAGGCACCAGGATGAGGTGGCTATGCCGGGGCTCGATCTCCTCGGCGCCGTCCCCCGTATCCGTGGACACCGTGCCCTCGGCGGCCACGCCGATGAGCGGGAAATCCGCGCCCGCTGCCGCCCGGGCCTGCCCGATCACCCGCATGACGCCTGAGTCTGTGCCACCGTCCACCACCGCCGCGCCCAACCGGGCCAGCACTGGCACGACCTGGTGTCTCAACACCTTCGCGGTCTGGCTCAGGTGCTCCTGGCTCATTCCGCCCGCCCCGCCGACCAGCACCAAGACCGGGCGCCCACAGCCAACCGCCAGCGCGTCGAGTGTGGCGGGCAGGTCCGAGACGACATCCACCCGGGCCACTCGCGGCCGCGCCGGCCCGCTGTTCATGGTCACGGCTCAACATTAGGGCGTTCGGCCCAGGCGGACCAGCACGGCCAGCCCTACCCATGGTTGCCGCATCTTTTGCTGCGGACTACCGTTTCGCGACAGACCCCGATTTCCGGGTGCGTCGGCAACGCCGATAGAGGGGGAGCGTGGAGGGGAGCAATGCGGGCATTCGTGATTCGCGGATTCGGGCCTAAAGCGGGCGTCGATTTCGAGCGCGTGCACACGGAATTGATCGCGCCGGCGCTGCAGCAGGTGGGGGTCGAGGGCGGCGGCACCACCGGCGACATCCTGGAAGCGGGCAATGTCCGCGAGGACATCTTCCGCGAGCTGGTGCTGGCCGACGTGGTGGTGGCGGACGTGTCGCTGGCCAACGCCAACGTCTTCTACGAGCTGGGCATCCGGCATGCCGTCCGGAACCGCTCGACGGTACTGATCCGCGCCCGGATCGACGAGGTTCCCTTCGACCTGCGAACCGACCGCTACCTGTCTTACGATCCGGTTTCCGCCGCCGCGTCTGTCCCCCAGTTGGTGCAGGTCCTGCGCGAGACGCTGGCGTCCGAACGTACCGACAGCCCGGTGTTCCAGCTGCTGCCGGGGTTCGCCGCCGGTCCCCGGGCGACCCTGCTCGATCTCCCGCGGGACCTGGCCGAAGACATCGAGCAGGCCCGCGACGAGCGGCGCGCGGGGGACCTGCGATTGATCGCGGAGGAGGTGGTGGGACTTCGGTTCGAGGAAGCGGCGCTGCGGGCGGTGGCCCAGGCGCTGACGGACGTCGGCGATGACGTCGGCGCGCAACGACCCTGGGAGCGAATCCGCGCGGTCCATCCCGACGACCTGGAAGCCAACCGCGCGCTGTCCGACGTCTACCGGCGACTCGGCCAGCTGGTCGCCTCCGACCAGGCGATCGAACGGGCCCTCGGGGGCGAGCCGCTGAGCAGCCTGGACCGCGCCGAGCTGTACGCGTTGCGCGGCAGCAACAGCAAGCGCCGGTGGGTGGTGCAGTGGCGCGCGGCGGCCGAGCAGAACCGGGCCCGCACCGCGCTTCGGTCCCGGGAGCTGGACGTGGCCCGCCAGTTCTACCGGCGCGGCTTCGACGAGGAGCTGAACCACTGGTACTCGGGCCTGAACGCCCTCGCCCTGGCCAAGATCACCTTGGTGCTCGCCGATCGCTGCCCCGATGACTGGCGGATGCGCTTCAACACCGACGCCGAGGCCGCCGCCGAACTCGACCGGCTCAAGTCCGAGGTCGACTGGCTCACCTCGACCGTGCGGGCCTCCCTCGATTCGGCCCGCGCGCGGTCTCGCTACACCGGTACGGTCGACTTCTGGCTCGAGGTGAGCGTGGCCGACCTCCGCTTCCTCACCAGCACCGAACCAGAGCGGGTGACCAGCGCATACGAAGCCGCGTTGAGCCCCGTCCTCGGTTCCGGGGCGCGCCGCTCGATCAGTGAGCAGCTCGAAATGCACCGCGATCTGGGCATCCTCGTCGAGAACGCCACGCCCGCTCTCGCGCTGCTCGCCGGGACGCCCAACACGCAGACGGCTCTGGTCCACCCGCTCGTCTTCTCCGGCCACATGATCGACGCGCCGGGCCGGGTGCCCCCGCGCTTTCCGCCGAGTCAGGAAGACGCCGCGGCGGCCGGGATCAAGCAAGCGATCGAAGGGATCGTCGCGGCCGCGGCGAAACGGCAGGAGCAGGTAATCGGCATGGCCGGCGTGGCGGACGGCGGGGACCTGCTGTTCCACGAGGCGTGCCAGAAACTCGGCGTGCCGACTCAGGTGCTGCTGCCGGTCCCGGAGCGGGTCTACCGCGCCACGGCCATGTCGCGCCAGGCGTCACGCTGGGCCGACCGCTACTACGCCGCGCTGCGCAACGCGACCAAGGTGCTGACCCTGGCGCGCACCGACATGCTGCCCGGGTGGCTTCAGACCCGGCCCGGCTACTCCACCTGGCAACGGGATAACCAGTGGATCCTGCACCACGCCTGGGCCACCACGACGTCTGACCGGATCACGGTGCTGGCGCTGTGGAACGGCGAGCCCGGGGATGGTCCCGGTGGGGTAGCCGACATGGTCGCCACCGCTCAGTCCCGCGGCGCCGAAGTCGTCACCCTGAATACCGTCGCATTGTTCGGCCTGCCCAGCCCGGAGCTTCCGCCGCCCCGCCCGCCCGCCGAGCCCCCGGCCAGGACCGATATCCGCCCGCCCGCCGAGGCCCCGGCCACGACCAACACAGAAGCGGAACGGGGCGTGGTCCCAGCTCCCGGCCCGGCCACCGAAGCAGCGGGCGGCGATCGCGTCCTGGCCCTGGTCTGGCGCTGTCACCGGCAGTGGTCCCTGGCGGCCGACGCCGCCCAGTCACAGCTGAGGCAGTGGCGTCAGCGCAACCTGGCGCTGCTGGTCCTCGGCGCCCTCGCCGGAGCGCTCGCCGCGCAGCACGGGCTCTCTTCTGGCTTCGTGACGGCCGCCGCCATAGTCAGCGCGATTTCCCTCGCGGCCGCGGCGTGGCTGCAGCGAACGGCGCTCACCTCGGACGAGACCGCGCACTGGACCGGCGCCCGGGCCGCCTCGGAAGCCCTGAAGGCCGAGGTCTACCGCTACCTGATCAGGGTCAAGCCCTATGACGGTGCCGAGCGCACCGAGCGCCTGGACGCACAGCTGGAGGTGATTCAGACCCGCGGGCAGCCGTGGCTCGTCGATCAGCAGCTGATTTCTCCCGATAACACCCCGCTGCCTGCAGTCACCACGTTCGCGGGGTACCTGGCCGAGCGCGCCCAGCGCCAGGCGAACTGGCACCGGGACAAGATCGCCGAGCACATCCGCAAAGCGCGGACGCTGCGAATCTGCCAGCTCGCCGCCACCGGCGCTGGCGTCGTGCTGGCCGCCGTCGCGGGAGCGCTGCCAGGATCGCACCTCGCCGCCTGGACGGCGGCGGCCACCACCATCGCCGCGGCCTTCGCCACCCATCTCGCCGCCGAGCAGCACCAGCGGATCGCCGCGTCCTACGCGTCAACCGCGGACCAGCTCGATCGGCTCATCGCCGATGTCGACCCGGCGATTACCGACCCGGATCGTCAGGCGCAGTTCGTCCTGGGCGTCGAGCAAGTCCTCGCCGCGCAGAACTCCGGCTGGATGGACCTGCTCAGCCCGCATACCGAAAAGACCGCGGACCAGGCGGCCCCGCTGGCCGCGACCGGGTAGGCCCAGATCAGGCCCCGGCCAGCGCGGCGAGATAGCTCGCCGACGCGACGTACGCGCGCTCGATGCTCTGCCCCACCCGGGTCTTGTCCCGGTACCGGAACTGCGCCAGCCCCGGCTGCGGCCGGTCGCCGCCGGTCGGCAGCACGTGCACGGTCACGTCGTCCGGCAGCGACGACATGTCCTCGTGGAACCGGTGCCGCCGGGCAATCTCGAACGCCACCAGCCCCACTTGCCAAGGCCGAGTCGGAACGGACAGTGGACTTTCGATCCGGCCCACCTGCAGCACGTAGACGGTGCTGGCGCCCATGGCCACGGCCCGCCCGACCGGGATCGAGTCGACCAGGCCGCCGTCGAAGTAGTGGCCGCCGTCGATCTCGACCGGCGGCAGCAGCCCCGGCACGGCGCACGAGGCCATCACCGCGGGCACCACAGGCCCGCTGGTGAACCAGCGCGCGGTCGCGTTCTCGATGCTCGCCGCCACGCACTGGAAGGGCAGCTTGAGGTCGGCGAAGTCCTCCCCGGGCAGGACGCTCGCCAGCAGCCGGCTCAGCGGCTCAAGTGAGTGCAGGTGAGTCCCAGAACGCAGCAGCCGCACCGCCCGGCTCCACAGTCTCTCGCTGAAGGCCAGCCGCAGCTCGTCGCCTTCCCACATCTGCCTGAGCCGGGCCGCCGCGCCCGGCGGGTCGGCCGCCACCAGCGCGCCGTTGATGGCGCCGATCGAGGTGCCCACGATCAGGTCGGGCCGGACGCCCGCCTCAGAAAGCGCCTGCAGCATCCCGACCTCATGCGCGCCAAGCAGCCCCCCGCCGCCAAGCACGAACGCCGTCGTCATCCCCCCAGCCTAGCCAGCCCTCCCGCGACCCGGCAGCCCCTCAGCCGCGCCTGATGGTCAGGCCGAGCGAGGCGAACTGCTCGAACGGGCGGTGGTAGCCGCGCTCGATGTGGTGGATGCCGCGCAGCACCGAAGGCCGGTCGGCCACCGAGGCGGCCAGCACGGCGGAGAACCCGGCGCGCACGTCCGGCATGGTGACGTCCGCGCCCTGCAGCTTGGACATGCCCCTGATCACGGCCGAATGCACCGCGTTGGTGTCGTGGAAACGGCACGCGGGCCCGCCCAGGCAGGCCGCGAACACCTCGATCTCGCAGCCCATCTTCTGCAGCGCGGGCACGTACACCAGCCGGTTCTCAAATACCGTCTCGTGCAGCACGGACATCCCGTCGGCCTGGGTGAACAGCACCATCAGCGGCTGCTGCCAGTCGGTCATGAACCCGGGGTGAGTGTCGGTGTGCACCGCGGCCGGCCGCAGCCCGTCCGGCGCCGAGGCGGTGATCCACTCGTCGGTGATGTCGACCCGGGCGCCCATCCGGGCCAGCGTGGTGATCGCCGTGACCAGCCGGTCCTGCGGGCAGCCGTGCACCCGGACCTCGCCCCGGGTGATCAGCCCGGCCACCAGGTAGGAGAACGCCTCGAGCCGGTCGCCGGCCAGCCGGGCCGAGGCGCCGCGCAGCCGCGGCACCCCTTCGATGACGATCCGCCGGTCCGGGGCGAGCTCGATCTGCGCGCCCATCCGCTGCAGGAACAGCGCGAGCTCGACCACCTCGGGTTCGGTGGCCGCGTTCCGCAGCACCGTCTTGCCCTCGGCCCGCACCGCGGAAAGCAGCACGGTCTCGGTCGCGCCCACGCTCGGGTAGGGCAGGTCGATCCGCGCCCCGTGCAGCCGGGACGCCCGCGCGGTGATCCCGGCCGGGCCGGTCTCGACCTCGGCGCCGAGCGCGCGCAGCGCGGCCACGTGGAAGTCGACCGGCCGCCGCCCGATCGGGTCGCCGCCGACCAGCGGCACGAACGCCTCGCCGGTCCGGTGCAGCAGCGGCCCGAGCATCAGGATCGGGATCCGGTTCAGCCCGGTGAACGCCTCAGGCACCCGCGGCTGGACCGCGTTCCCCGGGGCGATCGTGATCTCGGCCCCGGAACGTCCCACCTCATACCCGATGGACTCCAGCATCGCCGCGGTGATGTCGACGTCGCCGACCTCGGGGGCGTTCCTGATCGTGCTGGGCCCCTCGCCCAGCATCGCGGCGACCATGTGCTTGGTGACGGCGTTTTTCGAGCCGCGCACGTCGATGTCGCCGCGCAGCGGCCCCGATGGTTCCACCTGCCATGTTTCCGTCACGCAGACCACTGTAGGCGCGCGCCCGCCCCGCCCCGGCGCGGTTCACCTTACTTTCAGGTCGCTACCCGCCCGCGAGGGGCTCCCGCTATTCCGGGCTTACTGTGCATACTGGACATGGTCGGTGACCGGTCGTCATTTCGTCTGAGGCTGGTTGGTGGCCGAGGAGGGCAGGCTGGTCTCGTTCCGGAAAAAGTTCGAGATCGACGTGAACCGTTTGACCGACAGGGCTCGTAGGAACCCGGTGGGGGGAACTGACGGTGTCGGTACCCAGCGCTGCGGATCGGCTCGTGGCCGAGGAAGCAGGCCTTGTTGCCCAGATTGCCGCGGGAGACGGTGGTGCCCCGCTCGTCGATCTCTACCGCAGGTACGAAAGGCGGCTGTTCCGCTTCGGCGTGCAGCAGCTGGGCAACCAGGGACTGGCCGAAGAGATGGTCCAGGAGACGTTCGTGAGGCTGTGGCGGACCGCGGCCGGGCGCTTCGACGCCGAGAAGGCCAGCGTCCAGACGTACCTGTACGTGATCGCCCGCAGCGTGGCCGCCGACATCCGCAAGCGGCCGTCGTCTCGTCCGCTGCTTCCCGTCGATGACGTCGATCCGCCACCTCAGCCCGACAGCGTCGATCAGATCCTCGACAGCATGATCGTCCGGGAGGCCCTGGAGTCCCTGGGCGCGGGCCACGCCCAGGTGCTTCAGCTGGCCCATGACGAGGGACTCACCCAGTCCCAGATCGCCGAGCGGCTCGGGCTGCCCCTGGGTACCGTCAAGACCCGGATGTTCCATGGCGTGCGCGCCATGCGCGTCGCGCTGGCCGAGCGAGGTTTCAGTGCCCTATGACGTGAACCACGCCCTCGAGCACCCCGACGTCGCAGGCTGGGTCCTAGGCGCCCTGGACCCGGCTGACGCTGCGGCCTTCGAAACCCACCTCGGCTCCTGCCACCATTGCCAGGCCGCCGTCGCCGAATTTGAGCCCGTGGCCCGCAGCCTGCGACTCGCCGCGCCGGCCGCCGAGCCGCCCGCCGACCTGCAGGCCCGCACCGTCGCGGCCGTCCAGTACGCCATCATGGCGGCGGGGCGCCCGGAGCAGGCTCCGGAGGCGGCCAGCCGGTGGTGGCAGCTGCACTGGAGCGGCCGTTTCATGCCGCTGTTCACCGCGGTGGCGGCCGCCGCGGTGACCGCGGCCGCCTTCGTCGGCGTGCAGCTCTTTGCCTTCGCCGCACCGGCGGTCGCGGCGTCCTACGTCCTGTCTCCCTCGCCTGGGCAGGCCGGATCGGCCACGGCCACCACCCGCGACGTCGCGGGCGGCTATGAGATTCAGCTCACGGCCAAGGACCTTCCGAAACTCGGCCCGGGTGAGTTCTTCGAGTGCTGGTACGTCGGCCCGGACAGCCGGCCCGGGCACCCGGACCTGATCACGGGGGGCACGTTCTCGGCCAGCGACGGCACGTTCACGATGTGGACCGCCGCCGAGCCAGGCACATTCCGGCGGATGGAGATCACCGTGGAAAAGGCCGGCGCCGGCCGCCAGCAAGGCCAGGTCATCCTCAGCGGCACCGCTCAGCACGTCCACAACGACGACTGACCGGCAGGACTACCCGATCGGCAGGACTACCTGACCGGCAGGACTACCTGACCGGCAGGTCATCGACCGGGTCGGGCGGCGCGCCGGAATCGGTGGGCAACCCGGCCGCCGACGGCCCAGCCCGCCCTGGTTGCCCGTCTCTCCGCTCCCGCTCGGGCCGCATCCAGACGAACCAGTAGCCGGCCGCGGCCAGCACCACGGCGCCCATGGTCCAGGCCAGCGCGTCGGTGCCGAGCCCCACGTACTTCAGCCCCGAGGCGAGGATCACGAAGGTGATGACCGGCCTGATGAACCGGTCAGGTGCCCGCGACGACAGCAGCGCGCCGATCAGCACCGCGGGCACGCTGCCGACGATGATGGAAGCGGTCACGCCGAACTCGACGTGCCCGAAGGCCAGCGCGCCGAGGGCGGCCGCCGCGGTGAGCGGGACCGCCTGGGTCAGGTCGGTCCCGACCAGCTGGCCGGCGCTGAGCATCGGGTACGCGAACAGCAGCAGGATGATCATCAGAGATCCCGAACCCACCGAGGTCAAGCCCACGATCACCCCACCGGCCATCCCGATCAGGACCGTCGGCACCGGCCGGATGATGACCTCCGCGACCTTGCCCGTCCGGACCTGGCCGGACCGGCGGTCCAGGAAGAAGCGGACCACCATGGCCAGCGCGCCCGCCAGCAGCGCCGCCCCCAGCGCGATCTCGACGTGCTTCTGGTCGGCCGAACCGTCGCCGAGCAGCCGCAGCAGGTAGGCGCCGAAGAACGCCATCGGCACCGACCCGAGCGACATCCAGCCGACCAAACGCAGGTTGACCGTGCCCTTGTGCAGGTGTACCGCCGCCCCGACCGGCCGCATCACCACCGCGGCCACCAGGTCGCTGGAGATGGCGGCGGACGGTTTCACCGAGAACAGCAAGATGAGCATGGGCGTCATCAGCGCGCCCCCGCCCGCCCCGGTCAGCCCGACCAGCAGCCCCACCACCGCGCTCCCGATGACGACGTAAACGTCGAGACCCATCCAGCCCGTCCCTTCCCTCGGGGCCCACCCGCCCCATATCATCTGCCCCTATGTGTCGGCCGCACCCGTCAGGGGCCCCAGTTCTTTTCTACCGAACGGACACTGATTCCCGTTCCCGTCCTATCTAACCGGGTACACAGGAAAACGTGGACAAGCTGCGGGTTTACCGGGACAAGCGGGATCCGGCCCGGACCCCTGAGCCGGTGCCCGCGCCCGCGCCCGCCCCGTCGGCCTCATCAGCCGAACCGGGGGAGAGCCACGACGGCGGCGCGTTCGTGATCCAGGAGCATCA
>PMST01000658.1 GCA_003168295.1 Actinomycetota bacterium | reverse complement strand
CCATGTGGTGGATCAGGCAGGCCATCCAGCGTGGTTTCGCCGACTCGGCCCGGACCATCCGGCTGCCGGTCCACGTCCTGGAGATGCTCAGCAAGCTGAGCCGCGTCGAGCGCGACATGCACCAGAAGCTGGGCCGCGAGCCGACTCCCGAGGAACTCGCCGTCGAGCTTGACCGGACTCCGGACCAGATCGAGGAGCTGCTGCGTACCAGCCGCCAGCCGATCAGCCTGGACTCCACCATCGGCGAGGACGGCGAGACCAGCATCGGCGACCTGATCGAGGACGTCGACGCGCCGGAGGCATCCGAGCTCGTTGACCGCCAGCTGATGGCGGAGCAACTGCGTTCGGCCCTCGACGCGCTGACGCCGCGCGAGGCGACGATCATGGCGATGCGGTTCGGCCTGTACGACGGCAATCCGCACACGCTGGATGAGATCGGCCGCGCGCTTGGCCTGACCCGCGAGCGGATCCGTCAGCTGGAGAAGCAGTCGCTGTCCAAGCTGCGTCACCCGAGCCGCGCCCAGCCGCTACTCGACTTCGCGGTCTAACTACTTCCTTTTCGCCTCCCGACCCATGTGCCGGGCCCGACCTCCCGCCGGGCCCGGCATTTGGCTGTCCGGACCCGGCGCCGCCCGTTGGGGACAGCGGAAGATGACCGGGCGTAATGTCGGTCTATGAGCACTTCGACGGCCAGGCGGCGAGTACTGCGTGTTCCGGTATCCGGTGCTGCGGATTACCGGGCCGATCTGCTCGCGGTGGAGGAGCCGCTCGAGATCCGGGTGGACGGCGAGCCGCTGATGGTGACGATGCGCACCCCGGGAGACGACATCGACCTGACCGCGGGGTTCTTGTTCACCGAGGGCCTGCTGACCCGCCTCGCTGAGGTACGCGAGATCCGGATGTGCGACGAGAACGTGGCCGCGGTGACCGTCGCGGACGACGGCGGGCTGCTCAGGGCCCGCGTCAACGCGGTCGACGGGGGCCAGTCCGCGGCCAGGAACTTTCTCACCACCAGCGCGTGCGGGGTGTGCGGCAAGGACAGCATCGAGGCGATCCGGGTCCGGTCTGCCTTTGACGTGGCCGCCGATCCGGTCCGGGTGTCCCCCGCCGTGCTGGCCGTCCTGCCCGACCGGCTCAGGGAGGCACAGCGGGTCTTCAGCCGCACCGGCGGCCTGCACGCGGCCGGCCTGTTTACCCCGGACGGCACACTGCTGGTGCTGCGGGAGGACGTCGGCCGTCACAACGCGGTGGACAAGGTGGCAGGCTGGGCCTTGCGCTCCGGTCTGGTCCCGCTAACCGGGCACGTCCTGCTGGTCAGCGGGCGGGCCTCGTTCGAGCTCGCACAGAAGGCGCTCATGATCGGGCTTCCGGTGCTGGCGGCGGTGTCCGCGCCGTCTTCGCTGGCGGTGTCCCTGGCCGAAGAGGGCGGCATGACCCTGATCGGCTTCCTGCGCGGCGCCACGATGAACGTCTACGCCGGCTCGCAGCGAGTGATCACCGAGGACGTTGCCGCGGCCGTCGGCTAACCCGTCGGCCGGCCCAGGGCGGCTAGTCCCGCGGCGCCGCGACCTGGTAGAGGTCGACGCCCTCGGCGGACACCTCACGGGTCAGCTGGCCGCGGACCGTGAGCACCTCCAGGTGCGCGGCGGTCTCGTTGATCGCCAGGATCTGGCTGAACAGGTCAAGCGCGCCGAACGGGTGCTGCCGCCTGGTCCATTTGATCGCCTTCGCCACTTCGTACGGGGTGGCGTGACCTGCCTGCACGGCGCTGAACATCTCCGCCAGGCGGATGTCATGGTGGGCGAGCAGCTCGTTCACCCGGTCATGGGTGCTGGCGGTGACCGGGCCGTGAGCGGGCAGCAGCCGGGCATCAGGAAGCGCGAGGGTCCGTCCGAGCGAGCTGAGGTAGTCGGCCAGGGCCAGCCGGTTGCCCGCGGCCTCGAAACCGATCGAGGGAGTGATCAGCGGGAGCACGTGGTCGCCCGCGAACATGAGCTGGGCCGCGGCGTCGTGAAAGACCAGATGGCCGCGGGTGTGACCAGGAGTGTGAACCGCCCGCAGCGTCCGTGTCCGCAGGTCGAGGTCGGTCCCGTCGGCCAGCCAGCGATCGGGATCCTCCCATGCGACGCTCGCCGGCGGGCGCTGGTTCGCCGCGGCCAGGCTGGCCTCCAGCTCCGCCGCGCCCAGCCTGCGCAAGCTGTCAAAGCCGAAGAACTGCTCCCGGCTGCCGTTGCCGTTCATCAGCTCTCTGGTCGCGATCAGGTTCGCGCGCTCGTCCTCGCCCAGCGAGATCAGGCTGTGAAAGGTGCGCCGCAGCTCCACGGCGAGGGAATAGTGGTCGATGTGAATGTGGGTCACGAAGAAGTTCCGGACGTCACCCAGCTCATAGCCGAGCTGCCGCAATGCCGCCGTGAGCCGTTCCCTCGCCGGGACCAGCGCGATCCCGGCGTCGATGAGGTCGACTCCGCCAGGATCGGTGATTGCGTAGACGTTGACCGCCTTCAGCCCGTCCATGGGCAGCGGCAGCGGGATCCGGTATACGCCGCCGCCGAGATCCTCGACGTCAGGTTCGATCCAGGCGTACCTATCGGCCGCGGCATGGCTCATCGTGTCGCTGGTCCTTCCCGTCCCGTCCCGCGAACCCACGACCCTCGGCGGGGTCCGGGCTACCGTTAAGTAACCTTAGCGGAGCGGTGCAGGGAAGCTCGAACGGCAGGGCCTGCCGGGTGATCAGGATCCGGGCGTCGAGGCTCCCAGCCGGGGCAGGGCGGAGATGGACCGCCCCGCCCCGGCTAGAAGGACTGGGTCACAGCTGGGTGGTGACCGCCTTGACCTCGGTGTAGGCCTCGAGCACTTCGTGGCCCATCTCGCGGCCCCAGCCGGACTGCTTGTACCCGCCGAACGGCAGCGAGGCGTCAAAAACGTTGTAGCAGTTGATCCAGACCGTCCCGGCCCGGAGCTTCTTGGCCAGGGCATGGGCTTTGGAGATGTCGCGGGTCCAGATGCCGGCGCCGAGCCCGTACTCCGAATCGTTGGCGGCGGCGGCGATCTCGTCTAGGTCGCTGAACGGGGCAGCGACCACGACCGGGCCGAAAATCTCCTCGCGGACGACCTTCATGTCGGGCCGGGTGTTGGTCAGGACGGTCGGCTCGACGAAGTAGCCGCGGTCGCCGTACCGCCCGCCGCCGGTCAAGGCGGTAGCGCCGTCTTCCTTGCCGGATTCCAGGAAGCCGGTAACGCGGCGCAGCTGCTCGTCGGAGACCAGCGGCCCCATTTGCGTCCCGGCCTCCATACCGGGACCGAGCTTGATGCCCTTGGCGATCTCCGCGACGCCGTTCACCACCTCATCGAACCGGTCCTGCTGGACGAACAGCCGGGAGCCCGCCACGCAGCACTGACCGTGGTTGAAGAAGATCGCGTTGGCCGCGCCCTCGAGCGCGTTGTCTTCGGCGTCATCGAACACGATGTTGGGGCTCTTGCCGCCGAGCTCCAGCGAGACCTTCTTCAGGTTCCCCGCCGCTGCCTGCACGATCAGCCTGCCGACCTCGGTCGAGCCGGTGAAGGCGACCTTGTCGACGTCGGGATGGGCGGCCAGCGCCGCGCCCGCGGTCTCGCCAAAGCCGGTGACGGCGTTCACCACCCCCTTCCGGCACGCCGGCCTCGGCGATGAGGCCGGCCAGGCGCAGCGCGGTCAGCGGGGTCTGCTCGGCCGGCTTGAGCACCACGGTGTTGCCCTGGTCAGCGCCGGGCCCAGCTTCCACGCCGCCATCAGCAGCGGGAAGTTCCACGGGATGATCTGGCCTACGACGCCGACCGGCTCCCGCAGCGTGTAGGAGTGGAAGTTCGCACCGGGCATGTAGGGCACCGAGATGTTAATCGTGTTGCCCTCGATCTTGGTGGCCCAGCCGGCCCTATAGTGGAACAGGTCCGCGGCCAGCGGCACATCGGCCCCCCGCGCGACCGCGACCGGCTTGCCGTTATCCAGCGACTCCAGCTGGGCCAGCTCATCGGCGTGATCCAGGATCAAGTCACCGATCCGCCAGATGATCCGGCCTCGCTCCGACGGGGTCAGCCTGCCCCACGGCCCGTCATCGAATGCTCCGCGCGCGGCGCGGACCGCCCGGTTGATGTCCTCGGCGTCGCCCTCGGCGACCCGGGCGAGCGTCTCGCCGGTGGCCGGATTCGGCGTCTCGAACGTCTTGCCCGACGCCGCGTCGGTCCACTGCCCGCCGATGAACAGCTGTCGCGGGGCGGCGGTGAACTCCTCGACGCTCCTGTCCACTGTTACTGTCATGTTCTCATCTCCCTCTAGGCGGCCGCTCCGTGGCAGCACGCCACTGTTCTGCCGCGTAGGCCGGGCGGCAAGCTGACAGCCGCTCAAAACGAGACAACGTGCTCAGCTCAGGACGGGGCCGGGTCGGCGGGACGCGGCAGCCAGCGCAACCGGTCGGTGGCCGCGACCGCCGCCACCACGCCGGCCGCGCAGGCCGCCAGGGCCAGCGCCGGGATGGCCCTGGCCGCCAGGGCCAGGAGGGCGAGCGCGGCGATCCCGGCCAGCCTGGGCCAGGAGACGAAGCGCCACACCACGAACTTGAACGCGGCGTGGCCAAGCAGGAACAGCGCCGGGCCGCCCAGGATCATCCACGCTGACGTAGTGCTGGCCGCGGCGTCCAGGTCGGACAGCACCTTCTCGTCGGCGGCGGCGGTGACGATGATCCCGGCCACCATCAGCGGGTGGATCAGGTGATAGGCCGAGCGGCCCAGGCGTCCGGGATCATCGGAGTGCGCGATCTTCTCCGTGGCGGCTTCGGCGCTCTGGTCGAAATAGAGCCACCACAGCGTGACCGACGTGGCGAAGGCGACCACGAAGCCGGCCACGGTGGCCGGGGTGACCGATTTCACCCCGGCCAGCGTGGTGCCGATGATCACGATCGACTCTCCCAGCGCGATCAGGATGAACCCCTCGCAGCGCTCGGCGAAGTGGCCGCCCTCGATCGTCCAGTCCGACGTGCGGGACCGCCCGAGCCACGGAGTCGCGAAGCCGACCAGGCCGCCTGCCAGGTCCACGCTCACCGCGCCCAGCCAGAGCAGTTCCCTGGCCAGGCCGTGCGCGAAGCCGCCGCCGACCGCCAGCGCGCTGCTGACGACGCACCAGACCAGGATGCGCTGGAAATTTGCCCGCAGCGCGTGGCCGCGCAGCGCGATCACCATGAAGACGGTCCGGCCGATCTGCTGAACCGCGTAGGCGCCGCCCACCCACAGGCCGAGGTCTTCGAACGCCCGGGGCAGTGACGCCGACATGGCCAGGCTGAACAGCATGAGGACCACCAGCAGCAGCCGCACGGCCATCTGCTGCGGGTCCAGCCAGTTGGTCACCCAGGTCGTGTACGACCAGACCAGCCAGACCATGAGCAAGAGCAACCCGGCCTGCAGCGCGCCCGCCACGCTGGCGTGGCCGAGCAGGTAGTGCGACAGCTGCGTGACCGCGTACACGTACACCAGGTCGAAGAACAGCTCGATGTTCGTGACCCGGTGCGAGCCCGAACGGTCCCGCATCAGCCGCGGGGCGGGTGCGGGCGGGGCGTCCGAAGGGTCGGCTTCCGCGAGGTCGCTCAAGCTGGTGCCCTCACCAGGCGTAGTGCTCCGGCGCGGTCCGGTACCCGGGGAACAGGTCCTCGAGCCGCTTGAGGACGTCGTCTTCGAGCCGCAGGGTCACCGCGCGCTGCGCGTCGTCGAGCTGAGCCAGGGTGCGCGGCCCGATGATCGGCGCGGTGACGCCTTCCTGGTGCAGCAGCCAGGCCAGCGCGATGTTGGCCGGCTCCTCGCCGAGTTCGTCGCACAGATTCTCGTAGGCCTCGATCTCCTCGTGCTTGCGCTCGACCGTCGCCTTCGCCCGGCCCGCGAGGCGCCGGCGTCCTTCGCGTTCCTTCTTGAGCACGCCGCCGAGCAGCCCGCCGTCCAGCGGGGACCAGGGGATGACGCCGACGCCGTAGTCGATCGACGCGGGTAGTACCTCAAGCTCGATCTCCCTGGTCAGCAGGTTGTAGATTGACTGCTCGCTGACCAGGCCGAAGAAGCCGCGTGCGGCCGCGGTGTCGTTGGCCTGGGCGATGTGCCAGCCCGCGAAGTTGGACGAGCCGACATAGAGGATCTTGCCCTGGGCAACGAGCACCTCCATCGCCTGCCAGATTTCCTCCCACGGCGTGTCCCGGTCGACGTGGTGCATCTGGTAGAGGTCGATGTAATCGGTCTGCAGCCGGCGCAGCGACGCGTCGCAGGAGCGCCGGATGTTCAGCGCGGAGAGCTTGCCGTCGTTGGGCCAGTCGCTCATCGCCCCGTACAGCTTGGTGGCGAGCACCGTCCGGTCCCGGCGTGTGCTGTCGGCCGCGAACCAGTCCCCGATGATCTCCTCGGTCCAGCCCGCGTGCGACTCGTCGTGCTCCGCGAGCTGCCCGGGCGGGCTCTGCGAGCCGCCGTAGCGGTTGGCGGTGTCGAGGAAGTTGACGCCGATCTCGAGCGCGTGATCCATGATGGCGTGCGAGTCGGCAGGCGAGGTCAGCGGTCCGAAGTTCATCGTCCCGAGGCAGAGGCGGCTTACGCTCAGGCCGGAGCGGCCAAGGTGGGTATATTCCATGCGTCCTAGCTTTTCATGCCGGCGGCCCGTGCCGGTGAGCGGCAACCCGCTCGCGGGTGCCGCAGGTCGGTGAGCAGTAGCGGCGGGCGGCGCCCCGGCCCACGTTGACGAACGGCTTGCCGCAGGAGGGCGATCCGCACAAGCCGGCCGGCGGGGCCTGCCGCTCGGCGAGCAGCACCGCGAGCGCCAGGCACGAGGAGGTCAGGAACCACTCCGCCCACGGCGCGTCGTCGTGGCTGTCCACGTGCAGGTGCCAGCCGGACTGGCCGCCGTGGCTGGTCAGCCGCGGCGGATGCGCCCGCCCGGCGAGCAGTTCGTTGATCCGGTCAGCGGCGGTGGCCACATCCGTCGCCGCGAAGACCTCCCGCACGTCGAGAGCAGCCTGGCGCAGTGCGGCCAGGTCGGCATCGGAGATCTCGATGAGCCCGGGCTCCCCGTAGGCGCTCAGCACGGCGATCAGGCGTCCCCGCTCGTCCAGCGGCCGGGGTTCGGCCCGCCTGGCGATCTCGTCCCGGCTGCCTGGCCGGGGCACCAGGACGTCGATGATGTCCGCCGCTCGCTGCGCCGCGTCATGCACGTTGCTGCCGAGCAGCCCCTCGGTGTGGCTCACGATCGCTAGTGTAACGTGTTTACATGATTAATAGTTACTTGCCATGGCGCCGGCTGTGGAAGTACCTGGGCGGCGCTTCGGCGGCGCGGGCCGGCGATGAGATGTCGGGCCCGGCGCTGCTGCTGCTCGGCCTGGCCGTGACCGGCAGGCCGGCCACCGGGTCCGAGCTGCTGGCCAGCGTGACCATCGCCGGGGCCGCGGGCGGGCCGTTCTTCGGGGCGCTGCTTGACCGCAGCCGCCGCCCGGACCGGGTGCTGGCCGCCACGCTGGCCGCCTACGCGCTGGGCATCGGCACTATCGCGGCCGTGGCGGGCGCGCTGCCGATGCCGCTCGTCGTGGTCATCGCGCTGGCGGCCGGGCTGTTCAATCCCGCGGTGGCGGGCGGCTGGACATCGCAGCTCCCCCGCATCGTGACCGGTCCGGAGCTGTCCCGCGGCTCCGCGTTTGACGCGATGACCTTCAGCGCCGCGAGCCTGGCCGGGCCGGCCCTGGCGGCGCTGATCGCGGCCGGGTTCGGCGCCCGGCTGGCGGTCATGGTGGCCGCGGCCCTGGTCGGCCTGGCCGTGCCTGCCGCCTGCTCGCTGCGGCGCTACCCGCCGTCCCGTGCACCAGGTCCGGCCCAAGCCCCGGAACGGCAGGTGGCGGTGCACCGGCAGATGGCGGCGGGGTTCGCGGCCATCGTGGCCAGGCGCCCGCTGCTGCGGGCCACCGTGACCTCGGTGGTGTCCTATGCCGGGATCGGCATGCTGATCGTCTGCTGCCCCGTCCTCGGCGCAGCCCGGCTCGGCGGTGCGACCCGCGGTGCGCTGCTGATCAGCGCGATCGCGGTGGCGTCGCTGGCCGCCAACGCGATCCTGGCACGCCGCGGCTGGCGCGGTGAACCCGACATCCGCGTCTTCGCCAGCACGCTGATCATCGGGGTGAGCATGGCCGCGGCCGCGCTGGCGCCGGGCTGGCTCACGGTGCTGGCCGTCGCGGTGGTCGGCGCGGGCGAGGGACCGCAGCTCACCGCGCTGTTCGCGGTACGGCACCGGGAATCACCCGAGCACATGCGCGGGCAGATCTTCACCACGGCCGCGAGCCTGAAGATCGGCGGGATGGCGGCCGGCGCGGCGCTCGCCGGGACACTGGCCGGACGGTCGGTGACCGGCTGCCTGCTCGTCGCGGCCGGGATCGAGCTGTGCGCCGCGGCGGCTTACCTGCTCACGGGGCGGCCAGCAAGACGATCCGCGAACCTGGAGCCGGCCGCTGACCGCGCCGCGGCACCCCTGCGATCGGCGAAGCGGGACCCGGCCGCTGACCGCGCCGCGGCGTTGCCGCGACCGGCTAAGAAGGTTCCGGCCACTGACACGGCGGTCCGTTCGGAAAAATGATCGTGATTTTTTGTTAGGCTGAAAAGATGCGCTGCGCAGTGACTACCCAGTGGTGGGCGACCGGTTAGAGACGGTCGCCGCTGCATCCAGCGCTAAAAGCCAGAGGCCGTCCCGGGTGGACGGCCTTTTTGGTTCTCCGGGCGCCGCGAACCTTGAAAGGGAGAACGATGAGTACCAGCCTCGCCCAGCGGCGTTCGGCCGAGCTCGAGGAGCAGATTGACGCCGACGCCGGGGTGTTCCGGATCCTGACCGGGGACCGGCCGACCGGGCTGCTGCACCTCGGCCATTACTTCGGCACCCTGGCGAACCGGGTCCGGCTGCAGGATCTCGGCGCGGAGGTCTTCGTGCTGATCGCGGACTACCAGGTGCTGACCGACCGCGACACGGCCGAACGCCTGGATGAGCACGTGACCGGCCTGCTGCTTGACTACCTGGCCATCGGCATCGACCCGGCCCGGACGGTGATCTTCGCGCACAGCGCGGTGCCCGCGCTGAACCAGCTGCTGCTGCCGTTCCTCAGCCTGGTCTCGGTCCCGGAGCTGACCCGCAATCCCACGGTCAAGGACGAGATCGCGCACTCCAGGCAGGCGGCGGTCAGCGGCCTGATGCTCACCTATCCGGTGCACCAGGCGGCGGACATCTTGTTCTGCAAGGCCAACCTGGTGCCGGTCGGGCAGGATCAGCTGCCGCACCTGGAGNNATCGCGCGCCGGTTCAACGAGCGGTTCGGCCCGGTGTTCGGCGTGCCCGACGCGCTGCTGTCCGCCGCGCCGCTGCTGCTCGGCACCGACGGGACCAAGATGAGCAAGAGCCGGGGCAACACGATCCCCCTCGCGGCCAGCGCGGATGAGACCGCCCGGCTCATCCGCGGGACGCGCACCGACGCCGAGCGGCATATCAGCTACGACCCGGACGCGCGGCCGCAGGTGTCCAGCCTGGTACTGCTCGGAGCCTTGTGCCTGGATCAGGATCCGCGTGCGTTCGCCGACGGGATCGGGGCCGGCGGGTCCGCCGCGCTGAAGACCGCGGTGACCACCGCGGTCAACGACCTGCTGGCGCCGGTGCGCGCCCGCCGGGCCGAGTACGCCCGCGACCTGGGCTACGTGCGGCAGGTGCTGCGGGACGGCAACGCGCGCGCGAACGAGATCGCCTCGGCCACCCTCGGGGAGGTGCGGACGGCGATGGGCATGAGCTACTGAGTCAGCACCGGGGTGTCGAGGACACGGTCGGCGCCCGCCAGGCGTTCGGGGCCGGTCAGCAGGAACGATCCCTGCAGCGGCAGTTGATCCGACGCCCCGCCGATCGCGACCCTGATCTCCCCCGGCTCCACGATGCGGGCGCCGGAGCGGCCGCTGAACGCGGTACGGTCGGCGTGCAGCCGGAAGGTGACCTGGCGCGCCTGCCCCGGCTCAAGCGGCACCCGCGCGAAGCCCGCCAGCCAGCGGACCGGCCGGACGACCTGGGCGACCGGGTCGCTCAGGTAGAGCTGGACGACCTCGTCGCCGGCCCGGTCGCCGGTGTTGCGCACGGTGCAGGTGATCTCCACCGCGCCGTCCGTGGGGATCTCCGCTGGCGTCAGGACCAGGTCGGCGTACTCGAAGCTGGTGTAGGACAGGCCATGGCCGAAGGCGAACTGCGGCGTGGGATCGACCGAACTCCCCGGGTGCTTCCCGGCCAGCCGTGACCTCAGGTACGACGACGGCTGAGCGCCCGGTGAGCCGGGCATCTCCACCGGTAGCCGCCCGCTGGGCACGACCCGGCCTGACAGCACGCCCGCGATCGCGCCACCGCCCTCCTCGCCGGGGAAGAACGCCTGAACCGAGGCGGCGAGCCGGTCCGCGAGCGGGCCGAGCGCATACGGCCGCCCGGTCACCAGGACCAGGACGACCGGCTTGCCGGTACCGATGAGGACCCGCAGCAGGTCCTCCTGGACGCCGGGCAGCCGCAGGTCGGTCACGTCACAGCCCTCACCCGAGGTGCCCCGGCCGAACAGCCCGGCCTCGTCCCCGAGCACGGCCACCACCAGGTCCGCCTCTTCCGCGTGCACGGCGGCATGCGCGAACCCCGACCGGTCCGTGCCGCGGACGGCGCACCCCGCCTCGTAGGAGATCTCGGCGGCGGGCAGCTCGGCGCGCAGCGCGTCGAGCAAGGTGGTGGCGTCAGGCCCCTCGATGGCCTCGGCGTACCGGCCGCCCAGATGCCGGGGCATGCTGTAGCAGCCGAAAAAGGCCAGCGGGTCGTTGGCCAGCGGCCCGACCACGGCGATGCTGGCGTCCGGCCGCAGCGGCAGCGACGCGTCACCGTTGGCCAGCAGCACGACCGATTCCTCGGCCAGCCGCCGGGCCAGCCCGCGGTGGGCCGGCGGGTCGAGGTCGATGACGGCCGCGGGCACGCCGGCTGACGGGGACCAGCCGGGATCGAGCAGCCCGAGCTCGCATTTGGCCCGCAGCACCCGGGCCGCGGCCCGGTCGACAAGCTCGGCCGGCACCTGGCCCTCGCGAACCGCGGTCACCAGCGCGGCGCCGTAGCAGGCGACGTTGGGCAGCTCCACGTCCAGGCCCGCGTCCAGCGCCAGCGCGGCCGCCTGGGCCGGGGTCGACGCCACGGCGTGCTGGGTCTGCAGGAAGGCGATCGCGTAATAGTCCGAGACGACCAGGCCGTCGAAACCCAGCTGGTCGCGCAGCAGGCCGGTCAGCATCGTCCGGTCGCCGGACACCGGCACCCCGTCCACGTCGGTGTAGGACGGCATCACCGACTTCGCCCCGCCGAGCCGCAGCGCCATCTCGAACGGCACCAGGATCACATCGGCGAACTCACGCGGCCCGATGGCCACCGGGGCCATGTTCCGGCCCGCGCGCGACGCCGAGTACCCGGCGAAGTGCTTGAGCGTGGCCTGGATGCCGCCCGACTGCAGGCCCCGTACGTAGGCCGTGCCGACCATCCCGACGAGGTAGGGGTCCTCGCCGATGGTCTCCTCGGTCCGTCCCCAGCGCCGGTCCCTGGACACGTCGAGGACGGGCGCCAGCCCCTGGTGGATGCCGACCCCGGCCATGCTGGTGCCGATCGCCGCGGCCATCTCGCCGACCAGCCCGGGGTCGAAGGTCGCGCCCCAGGCCAGCGGCGTGGGGAAGATCGTGGCGGTCCAGGCGGCGAAGCCGGTCAGGCACTCCTCGTGGGCGACGGCGGGGATGCCGAACCTGCTCGCCGCCACGATCTGGGCCTGAAGTTCCGCCAGCGTGCGCGCCGCCTCGGCTGGCGGCACCGGCCGGGTGCCGAACACGCGGGTCAGCTGGCCCAGGCCGCTGGAGATCAGCTTGGCGAACGGAGCTTCGGGAGCACCGAAATCGCCCTGCATCGGGGCCACGTTGCTGTCCCGCGGCTGGTTGCCCACCCAGATGCTGGCCAGCTGGGCGACCTTCTCCTCCAGCGTCATCCGGCCGAGCAGGTCCGCGGCCCGCTCGGCGGCCGGCCGGGACGGATCGCGCCACGGCGCTGTCTGCTCGGTGAGCGCAGGATGGCTCATCTGGCTGCTCCCAGGGGTCCGGTGGATTCACGCGCGATCAGCTCGGTCGACAGCTCGACGCGCCTGCTGCCCAGCGGCCGGTCCTCGATGAGCTCGCCGAGCATCTGCGCGGCCGCCCGGCCCATCTCGGCCAGCGGCTGGCGCACCGTGGTCAGCGGCGGTGAGAGCCAGCGGGCGACGGGAAGGTCGTCGAAACCGACCACGCTCAGGTCCTGCGGGATGCGCAGCGCGCGCTGGCGCGCCGCCTCGTAGACGCCCAGCGCGTGCTGGTCGTTGCCCGCGAAGATGGCGGTCGGGCGGTCCGGCAGGTCGAGCAGTTCGCCGCCGCGCACGAAACCGCCCTCGTGCTGGAAGTCCCCGTGCCGGACCAGGGCCTGGTCAAAGGCGACGCCGGCCCGATCGAGCGCCGAGCGGTACCCGTCGATCCTGGCCCGGCTGCACAGGTAGTCCTCGGGCCCGCCGATGGCGGCGATCCGGCGGTGCCCCAGGCCGAGCAGGTGCTCGGTGGCGGCCAGGCCGCCGGCCCAGTTCGTCGCGCCGACGCTGGGGAGCTCGGGCGGCGGGGGGTTCGCCGGGTCGACCACGACCAGCGGGATGCCGGCGCTACGCAGCTGCTCCAGCTGCTCGGCGGTGGGGTCGGAGATCACCAGGATCACGCCGTCGGTGTCGTGGCTGGCCAGCGCGCTGGTCCAGCTGGCGGGCCGGGCGTTGCCGTGCCGGACCGCCGAGACGGCGACGCCGGTCTCATGGCTCGTGGCCCACTCCTCGGCGCCGCGGAGGATCTCCACGGCCCAGGGGCTGTCCAGGCCGTTGAACACGAGGTCGATAAGACCCGATCGCCGCTGCCGTCCCGCGCCGGTCCGGGCGTAGTGGTGCTCGTCGAGCAGCCGCTCGACCCGGGCCCGGGTGCCGGCCGCGACGTCGGGACGGCCGTTGACGACCTTCGACACGGTGGGCAGCGAGACCCCGGCCTCGGCCGCGATGGCCGCCAGGGTGGTGCGCCCCGTCGTGCGGCGGTTATCGCCGGGCGGGTCGGTGGCATCGGAGCTGATACGCGGCACAGATAGAACCGTAGCGGCCCGCTCAGGCGCATGCTCGCTGCTGGACAGCACTCCTCCTATCATCGGCCATTCGAAATAGTTTCGATGACGGGATGGTAACTCACCTGAGGCGGGAAAGTCACGGGAAAACTCGTCGTACAGACCGATCAGGGAACTTGTAACGTAAGGGGAGCTAAGGGTTGACCGGCCGCATACCGCTCTCTAGTATGACCACCACGTTCGAAATGTTTTCTAAATGTTTCGAACGTGGTCCCTGCGGTGCGCCGGTCCCCCGCGGCGCTCCGGTCCCCTGCGGAGCCAGGAGGAGTGCCATGACCAGCATGCGTAGAACAGGCAGCCGAAGATGGCTGATGCTCACGGCCGCGGCGGCCATGACGGTGGCGCTCGCGGCGTGCGGTTCGGCCGCGGGCGGCGGAAAGGCGTCGCCGACGGCCAAGGCCGGCGGCAACAACCTGACCATGTGGCTCGTCACCACCGGCCCGAGTCCGGCCAACACCGTGATCAACCAGGCGGTCTCCTCCTTCGAGAAGAGCCACCCCGGCGACACGATCACGATCGACTTCATCGAGAACCAGTCGTACAAGCAGAAGATCCAGCTGGCGATGGGCGCAGGCAATCCGCCGACCATCTTCTGGACCTGGGGCGGCGGCCCGCTCAAGCAGTTCATCGACGCGGGCGACGTCGCCTCCCTCGGCAACCCGGGCTGGGCCTCGGACTTCCTGCCGTCCTCGCTCGGTGCCGTGACCTTCAACGGCAAGCTCTACGGCGTGCCGATCGAGGGCACCCAGCCGGTCTACTTCTTCTACAACAAGACCATCTTCAGCAAGCTTCACCTGAGCTTCCCGACCACCTTCTCCGGCCTGCTGGCCGCGGTGAGCACGCTCAAGGCGCACGGCTACGCGCCGATCTCGCTGGCCAACGGCGATCAGTGGCCGGGCCTGATGTACCTGGAGTACCTGACCGACCGGATCGGCGGTCCGGGGGTCTTCTCCTCGATCGAGCTCGGCAAGGCAGGCGCCTGGTCCAACCCCGCGATCATCAAGGCGCTCGCCGACATCCAGCAGCTCGCCCGGGCGGGCGCGTTCCAGAGCGGCTATGACTCCCTGCACTACAGCGGCGGCGGCTCCGACGCGCTGGTCTACAGCGGCAAGGCCGCCATCCAGCTGATGGGCGACTGGGACATCTCGCAGCTGCTCGGCCTGGACAAGTCCTTCGTGACCGGCGACGACCTCGGCATGGCGGCGTTCCCCTCGGTCGCAGGCGGCGTCGGCAACCCCTCTGACCTGGCCGGCAACACGGCCAGCTACGTCTCCATCGCCAGCAAGGCCAGCCCGGCGCAAAAGAGCGCGGCGGAAGCCTTCATGCAGACCGTGCTGGCCTCGGCCTCCTACGCCAAGGCCACCGTGGGCGCGGGCGAGGTCCCGGTCATCAAGGGTGCCACCGACCTGTTCGCCGGCCAGCAGCTGTCCTCCTACGACCAGACCATCTACAGCTCGGTCCAGCAGGCGCCGAGCTTCCAGTACTCCTGGGACCAGGCGGTGCCGCCGCAGGAGGCGACGCCGATGCTGGCTGACCTGGCCCAGGTCTTCGAGCTATCGATGACCCCGCAAAAGTTCGCGGCCACGATGGACAGCCAGCCTTCCGGTGCCTAGCCGGCCCGCGCCCGCGGTGACGCCGCGGCAGGTCAGCCACCCCAGCCACAGCCGGGGCCTGGCTGACCTGGCCGGGCTGGCCCCGGCCATGGCGCTGTTCGGCGTGTTCATCGCGGTGCCGATGCTGGGCGCGGTGGCCCTGAGCCTGTTCCGGTGGAACGGGCTCGGCACGCCGCAGTGGGCCGGCGGGGCGAACTGGGTGCAGTTCGCGCATGACCCGCTGGCCCGGCAGGCGCTGGTCGTCACGGCCAAGGTGGTGGTGATCAGCTGGGTCGTGCAGACACCGATCTCGATCGCGCTCGGCATGTTCACCGCGGGCAAGCAGCGCTACCGTTCGGTGTACGCGGCGCTGTACGTGCTGCCGCTGCTGCTGTCCACGGCGGGCATCGCGCTGATGTGGGAAGCCCTGCTCGACCCGAACTTCGGTGGTCTTACCGCGCTGTCGAAGTCCCTGAACCTCGGCTTCGGTCAGCAGAACTGGCTCGGCAACCCGCAGATCACGCTGTACGTGGTGATCGCGCTGATTGCCTGGCAGTTCATCCCGTTCCACTCGCTGCTCTACCAGATGGGCCGCAGGCAGATCCCGCCCGTGCTGTACGAAGCCGCGCGGCTGGACGGCGCCAGCCCCGCACAGCTGTTCTGGCGGGTCACGCTCCCCCAGCTCCGCTACACCGTCGTCACGTCGAGCACGCTGATCATCGTCGGGTCGCTCACCTACTTCGACATCATCTACATCATGACCAACGGCGGTCCTGGCTACACCACGCGGGTGCTCTCGCTCGACATGTACCAGGCCGCGTTTTCCCAGAACGAGTTCGGCTACGCCAGCGTGCTCGCCGTCGTGCTGGGCGTGATCGGCGTCGGCGTCGCCCTCGGACTCGTCCGGTTCAGCGGGTTCGGCTCGATAGCGAGCCAGCAGGAGGGTGCCGCGTGAGCCAGGTGGTGACTCGGCCGGTCCGCTCCGGGTCCGGGCCGGACCGCGGCGCTCCGGCGCCGTCCCGCGCCCGCCGCCGGCTGAGCCCGGGCCGGGTGGTCGCATTCCTGCTCGCCACGGCCTGGCTGGTGGTGGTGATCGCGCCGATCTACTACATGGTGCTGGCCAGCTTCCGCAGCCAGGGCAACTACCTGACCGAGAATCCGTGGCTGCCCAAGGGCGGCCTGAGCCTGGGCGAGTACGGCACGGTGTTCGGCGCCGGGCTGGGCCGCTACCTGCTCAACAGCGTGATCATCACGGTGGTCTGCATCGTGCTCACGGTGTCGACCTGCCTCGGCGCGGCGTTCCGCATCGTCCGGCGGTCGACCCGGGCAGCGTCGGCCTCGTTCCGCATCCTGCTGCTCGGCCTGGCCATCCCCATCCAGGCCATCATCGTGCCGTTGTACCTGCTCATCTACAAGCTGCACCTGTACGACACGCTGTTCGCGCTGATGCTCACGATGAGCGCCGCGGCCGTCCCGGTGTCGGTGATGATCATGGTGAGCTTCGTCCGGGACATCCCGCGTGAGCTCATCAACGCCATGCTGGTCGACGGCGGCACCGAGTGGACGGTCTTCCGCCGGCTGATCGTGCCGCTGGCGAAGCCGGTGCTGGCCACGCTGAGCATCTACGACGGCCTGAACGTCTGGAATAACTTCATCCTGCCGCTCGTCCTGACCCAGTCCAACAGCGTGGCCGTACTACCGCTCGGCCTGACCAAGCTCGAGGGCCAGTACGCCATCAACGTCCCCGCCGTGATGGCCGCCGTCCTGCTGTCCGTGCTGCCCCTGGTGGTCTTGTTCATCGTGATGCGCAAGCAGGTCATGCGCAGCCTGGGCTCCGTCGTCATGCGCTGAGGCCGCTTCACCAGCATTTTTCCGAACGATCCGTGGTGGCAGTCACCGGAAATCGGGTAACAGCGTGCCGCCCCCGCCTGCCCGCGGGCGCCGGTACATCCGTGGCAAGGTTGGTCCATGGTGAGTGCGTCTGTGGCGGTGGCCCGATGACGGGCCCGGGCGCGGACCTAGTGACGTCGCTGCGGCAGGCTGGCGTGGCCCGCGGCGACCTCGTGGGGCTGGTCATTTCCCCCGCGCTGGGAATCGGGCTGGCCACGGCCAAGGGCTCCTGGGCCGCGGCCGCGGGGACGAGCACGGCTGCCGGTGTCACCTCGAAGGCGGTCGGCTTGGACGGGGTGACCGCGAGCGGCCTGGCGGCCGGACTCCTGCGGGCGGACGAGGCGCTGCGGCCGCGGTGGGTGGTGTGGTCGGGCCAGACCGCGGCGCG
>PMST01000101.1 GCA_003168295.1 Actinomycetota bacterium | reverse complement strand
CCTACTAACACGCATAGAACAAGTCCGCGGTTCAGGCATCGTCTAATTTTTATTCCGGCTAGCCGCCTCGACACGGCCAGCGGGCCGGGGAACTCCCCGAAAGCGTCCGGGGCTTGCCTGCTCACCGCCGCGTCGCCGGCCCGGGAAGGTCTCCGGGGAATGCCCGCGCGCCGCAGGCGCCCCGCCGCAACCGAAGCGGCCACGGTGAACACAACCTTCTTACTATTCGTGTTAGTAGATATGTCTGCTACCACGCATGCTGCCGGCGGCGAACTGCCCGGCGACCCCGATGCCGCGATCCGCCAGCTGTACTCGCACTACGCCAGCGCCCTGCACGCCTACGTCGAGCAGTTCTGCCCGGACCGGGCGAGCGCGGATGACATCGTGCAGGAAACCTTCATCCGGGCCTGGCGGCACCTGCCCCAGCTCAGCGCCGATGACCGGCCCATCCGGTCCTGGCTGTTCCGGGTCGCGCGCAACCTGCTGATCGACGCGAACCAGGCCGAGCAGGCCCGGCCGATGAGCGCGCCAGAGCCGCCAGCCGAGATCGGGACCGACTCCGGAATGGAGGAGGTCCTGGACCGGGAGCTCGTTTTCGCCGCGCTGGCGCACTTGTCACCCGCGCACCAGAGCGTGCTGGTGGAGACCTTCTACCGGGGCGGGACCATGGCCACGGTCGCCCGCGAGCTCGGCATACCGGACGGCACAGCCAGATCACGGCTGCACTACGCGCTGGATGCGTTGCGCCAGCACCTCGAAGAGCACGACGCGATCGCGTGCTGATGGCCGACCGGATGCCCTGGGACATCACCGCTGCCTGCGCCGATGGCGAGAAGGCAGCACCTGTCGCCGGGCCTAGGGCCGGCCGGCATCTGATCGCCGTGATGCTGCTCGGCGCGGCAGTCCTGGACCTGACCCGGTGCGGTCTGGTCCTGGCGGCGGCCCGTCACCCGGCGCCGACCGCGGGGCTGGTCGCGGCCGGGCTGGCCGTGGCCATGCTGAGCGTGCGGACCGCGCGCGGATGCCAGGCCGGCCGGCGCTGGGCAGGCTGGGCCGCATTGCTGATCGGCGCCGCGTCGGCCCCGCAGGCGGCCATGTCCGGCTTTCACGGCCCGTACATGATCCCCGACACCGCCACCGCTGCCCTGGGGGTTCTGTTGGCCGTGGCTGTCCTGGCCACCGCCGGTGCGGCCGGACGGCCGGGCCAATACACCGAGAACCCGTGCACCATCGACAGGGAAGCCCCTGGTGACCCGCAGCGCGCGGTGCTGAAAGCAAGCAGTGCGAGGCCCGAACCAGCGGGCAGGCACGAGCCGTATCAATGGTTATGGAGAAAACGCGGCGGCCGGACTGAACTGGCAGCGACTCGGGCTCCGGGTAGCCGGGGGCGGGCTGCTCGCCGTGACCGGGGCGATCCGCCTCGACCTGTACCTGACCGGCTACCGGTCCATCCCGGTGATCGGCTGGCTTTTCCTGCTCCAGGTGATCGCCGCCTTCGGCCTCGCAGCGGCCGTGCTGGTGTCTGGCAGCCGGCTGGCCGCCGCGGCCGGCGCCGGGTTTGCCCTCTCGACCCTCGGCGGCTACCTCCTGTCGGTGTGGATCGGCCTGTTCGGCTTCAAGGAGATCCGGACGACCGCGGGGATCGTCGCAGGGGTGATCGAGGTCGCCGCCTTTCGCCGCGCTGGCTGTGCTCGCCCTTTCCCCGGCCGCGCAGCGTCAGCCGGCCGGGCCAGCGGCGTCCCGTAGTGCCATGCTGGCCAGGCTGCAGGCTGGCGTGCCGGGTGCCGGGGCGGCGGCCGCCGCAGTGTCGGTTGCTGCCCTGGTGCTGCTGGGCGTCGCCGTTGCCGGCGCGGGCGGCCCGGGACCTTCGGCCGCCGGCGGCCTGAGGACGGCGAAGATCGGCGGCATGACCGTACTCACCAACGCCAAGGGGTTCACTCTGTACTCGTTCGCCCCCGATACCCCGACCAGATCGAACTGCAACGGGACGTGCGCTGCCTACTGGCCGCCAGTGACCGGGACCCCGGCCGCCGGCCGGGGCGTGACCGGCAAGCTGGGCACGATCAAGCGGTCAGACGGCGCGACGCAGGCCACCTACGACGGGCATCCCCTGTACACCTACATCGCCAATACCGCCCCCGGCCAGGCTCACGGCAATAACCTCAACCTGAACGGCGGGCTGTGGCACGAGATACCCGTTTCCGGCTGAATTCGGCTGCGTCCCGCCCTCGCCACCCGGCTCTGCCGGGCGGGCCGCTGGGGTAGTGACCAGCGGCCATGAAATCCCGTTCCCGGCCGCGGTGCGCTTCTCGCCGGAGGCGAACTGCCGGGCAGCAGCCTGAATACCCGGCCCGGCCGGGCACCACGATCACCAGGCTGGACCGGTCAGCATCTCGGCGGCTTGTCAACCCACGGTGATCTCGTCGTAGGTGAGCAGGACACCCGCCAGCGGCCGGAACGGCCAGCCCGGGACACGCCGGCCTGGCGACCGGCACGGCGACAGACGGCAGAGAAAAGATCGGCCGGCAGAGGGCTATAACGTGGCATCGGCGATACAGATCAGTGGTGCAACGCGCCGGCGACGCGCACGACCAGGAGAATCACGTAAGCCAGTCCCAGGAGGCGCCGGAACCAGTTGACCCCATGCACCAGCTCCTCATATGCCCATATCGTCATCGCCAGGTAGGACACTGACGCGGCGTAGGAATGTGCACTGCCGTCCAGGAACTTGCCTGCCGCACCAGCGAGGACCGCGACGATGAGCGGCAGGTTGGGAAACTGCACGATCGGAAAGCGCCGCGGGAACGAAAGCCCGGTCAAACGCTTGCATGCCAGCCAGGCCCTCAGCAGGCGTTCCTTGATCCTCAACATGGGCAGGGGCGGATCCGGGTTGACGGGGCGCGATGCAGGCAACGCATCTGGAACACGCCGCTGGGAGCGGCGGCAGGCAACGGCAAGCGACCCGCACGCACGGGCGGCGGACGACGACCAGCCGCTCACGTGTCCGGTTCGAGCGAGAATGAGCACGTCATCGCGATACGGCGGCCGAGTGCCGGCACCCGCTGGCTGGTTACCCACCTCGCGTCGATGACCCGGCTGCTGGCGATGATGACGCGCGGCGGGCCGCCCGGCCGCGTGCCGGGAAGGTCCACATCGAGCTGGCAGGCCAGTTCCTGCTCGGTGTTCTTGACCTGCAGGCGGCCAGCGGCGCGCCTCGGGCCAGGACCCGGGCCAGCCGCCCGGACCGGAAGCTGATCTGCGGGAAGGCGCCCGTGTCCAGGAAGCCGGCCCCGGCCAGCAGCCGGCCCAGCACCGGTGGCCCGGTGCTGACCGCGGTCGTCCTGGCGGCCAGGCGCGCAGTTGAATCCTCGATCGGCTTCGTGATCCGCACCCCGCCGTTCAGGAACAGGCGCCCTCGCACGGCCGGCCGGCAACCTGCGCGGTAAACGAGGCATGCCACTATGCCGGATTGACCCACAGCTGCCGGCGGCCAGCCGCGTTGCCCGCCGGGTCGGAGCTGAATGCCGGACGTCGTCGTAGTCACGGAGCATCTCCTTCGCTTGCCGGGTCAGCTAGCCGGCGGCTCCAGGGCCAGATCTCCTGCCCGCGTACCCGCCAGGCACCTAGCGGACAGATCCTCTTACTAACACGGACAGGGGATCTCTTCTGTTCACCAGGTAGAGGTGACCGGCTACCGTAGGGATCCAGGCGACGACCTCGTCCGTAAGTTCCTTGAGCTGGTCGGCGGTTCGCGGTATTCCGGTACGGATCCGCCTCGCATGACGTGCCGTTCGGCCTGATTACCGAGTCCTTCCTCTTGCGCCACCGGGCCACGGCAATGCCCGGACATCAGGAGGACTCGACGGCGGCCGCGGATCGTGTGATCTGGGCGTGGCCCAGGCCGGACATCGCCTGGCGGTGCTAAACCTTGCGGTAGCGACGGACCGCCAGGGGGATGAAGACGGCCAGGATGGCGGTGCTCCACAGGAGGGTCCAGATGAGGTTGGTGGCGACGGGGCCGCCTTCGGTGAGGGCCCGCACGGTGCCGGCGGCTCGGCTAATGGGCTGGTTTTTGGCGAAGGCCTGCAGCCAGCCGGGCATGCTCTGGATCGAGACGAAGACCGAGCTGGCGACACCAGCGGGAAGATGGGCAGGAAGCCGGCGAGCTGGGCGGTTTCGGGGTCGGCGACGGTGAGCCCGATCAGGGCGAACACCCATGACAGAGCGTAGCCGATCGGCAGCGCGACGAACACGGCGGCCACGGCGGGCAGGAAGCCGTTGTGGAAACGGAAGCCGACGGCCATGCCGACGACGATCATCAGCAGCACCACGAAGACGTTGCGGACCAGGTCGGCGATGGTCCGTCCGGCGAGCACGGCCGAGCGGGACATGGGCAGGGACCGGAACCGGAACCGGTCGATGATGCCGTTGCTCATGTCCTGGGACAGGCCGACCGCGGTGGAGGTGGCGCCGAACACGACCGTCTGCACGATGACGCCCGGGATCAGGAAGTCGACGTAGCTGATCCCGGGGACGTGGATGGCGCCGCCGAAGACGTAGCGGAACAGCAGCACGAACATGACCGGCTGGATGGTGGCGAAGACCATCAGCTGGGGGGTGCGGGCGATGCGGGTCAGGTTGCGGCGGGCGATGACCACGGCATCGGAGAATATGGCCGAGCGGGCGAGCTCGGGCGTGGTCAGCTCCTCCGGTGGCGCTGGCGGGCTGGCGGGGGCGGCCTGGACGGCGGTCATGCGGGGCTCCGGGCGAGTTGGGAGTTGCGGGGTGTGGTGGTCAGCGGGCGGCGAGGTCGTCGTCGCCGGTGCTCCGCCCGGTGAGGGAGAGGAACACGTCGTCGAGCGAGGGCCGCCGCAGTCCCAGGTCCACCGGGACGATCTCGGCGGCATCCAAGGTGCGCAGGGCCGCCATCAGGTCGTGAACCGGGTCGCAGACCGGGATGGTGATCTGGGCGCGGGCCTGGTCGATGACCGGCGCGCCGCAGCCGATGCCGGCCAGCGCCGCCGTAGCCCGGTCCAGCTCGGCGGCGCGCACCTCTACTGCGATCAGGTCGCTGCCGAGCCTGGCCTTGAGCTCAGCGGAGGCGCCGGAGGCGATTACCTGGCCCCGGTCGATGACGATGCTGTGGTCCGCGAGCTGGTCGGCTTCTTCCAGGTACTGGGTGGTGAGCAGTACGGTGGTCCCCCCGGCCACCAGATCGCGGATGAAGGCCCACATGTCCAGACGGGTGCGGGGATCGAGCCCGGTGGTCGGCTCGTCCAGGATCAGCACCCGGGGCCGGCCGACCAGGCTGGCGCCCAGGTCCAGGCGGCGGCGCATTCCGCCGGAATAGGCCTTTACCGGACGGTCCGCCGCCTCCACCAGACCCAGCCGCTCCAGTGACTCCCCGGCCCGGGCCTTGGCCAGCTTGGCCCCGAGCCGGTAAAGCCGGCCGACCATGATCAGGTTCTCCCGGCCGGTCAACGTCTCGTCCACCGCCGCGTACTGGCCGGCCAGCCCGATCAGGCTGCGGACGGTGTTCGGGTCCTTCTGCACGTCCACGCCACTGATCCGGGCCCGCCCGGTATCGGGGGCCAGCAGATTGACGTCCACTCCGTCCTGAAGGGCGG
>PMST01000338.1:27355-41704 GCA_003168295.1 Actinomycetota bacterium | reverse complement strand
GGTTATCGAGGTGCAGAAGTACGGCCGGGAGCCGATCTCGCTGCATACCCCGCTGGGCGAGGATGGCGACAGCGAGTTCGGTGACCTGATCGAGGATTCCGAGGCGATCCAGCCCGGTGAGGCGGTCAGCTTCACGCTGCTGCAGGAACAGCTGCATTCGGTGCTCGACACGCTGTCCGAGCGGGAGGCCGGCGTGGTGTCGATGCGNNACGGCCAGCCCAAGACCCTGGATGAGATCGGCAAGGTCTACGGCGTGACCCGCGAGCGCATCCGCCAGATCGAGTCCAAGACGATGTCGAAACTCCGCCACCCGTCCCGATCCGAGGTCCTCCGCGACTACCTGGACTAACTTCATCAGCCCGAACGGCTCCCTGCTCGTGGGGGCCCGGCCCGTGGCGCGAGGTCAGGCCGCCTGGAACGACCGCTTGGCCAGCCCGATGGCGTAGCCGTCGATGACCGTGGTGGGCGGCGCCGCCGGGTCGGTGGCAGCACCAAGGCTGACGAACAGCGGCGTGAAGTGCTCGACGGTGGGGTGTGCGTACGGCATGCCGGGGGCGCGGGTCCGGAACGCGGCGAGCTCGTCGACGTCGCCGCGGGCTAGCGCGTCCGACGCCCAGGAGTCGAAGTCCGAGGACCAGCCCGGCACCTGGTCAGGGTGGCTCCAGTCCAGGAACGGAAGGCCATGGGTCATGTACCCGGAGCCGATCACCAGGACCCCGGACTCGCGCAGCGGTCCCAGTCTCCGGCCAAGGTCCAGCAGCCGCCCGGGGTCGTGGGTTGGCATGCTGAGCTGCAGGACCGGGATGTCGGCCTCGGGATACATGATCTTCAGCGGCACCCACGCTCCGTGGTCCAGGCCGCGGCTGCGGTGCTCGTGCACCGGCTCGGTGTCCGGCATCAGGCTGGCGACCTGAGCCGCGAGTTCGGTGGCGGCCGGGGTGTCGTACCGCATCTGGTAGTACAGCGGGTCGAAGCCGCCGAAGTCGTACACGAGTTCGCTGGGCTGGCTGCTGCTGATGCTCAGCGGAGCAGACTCCCAGTGCGCGGAGACGATGAGGACGGCCTTCGGCTTGGGCAGCGCCCGCGCCCAGGAGTGCAGCTCGGTCATCCAGGCCGGCATCTCGAACAGCATCGGGGCGCCGTGGCTCAGGTACAGGCTCGGCAGCGGCCCGTCGTCGGGGGTCCACAGGCGGTGGGCGTCGGCTCGCTCGGCGTCGGCGGCCCGGCGCAGGTGCGCGGCGAACGGGTGCTGGCCGGGAATGCGCCGGTCGGCGGTCGCGGTCGTGCTGGGCGCTGGCGGGGACGTCATGCGGGCTCCTCGGGGCCGAAAGCGGCGCTGATACGGCTGGTGCGAGACGACGTGCCGCGGCCGGTCCGGCAGTTAGTTGTCTCTACAACCGTCACGCTATCACCGAATAGTTGTAGTGACAACTATTCGGTGCCATGATGTGACGGTGGATGCGAAATGGCTGAACGACGAGGAGCTGGCGGCCTGGGTACGGCTGGCTGCGGTGCTTGAGCTGCTGCCCGGAGTACTCGATTCGCAGCTCCGTCATGACGCGGAGCTGACGCATTTCGACTACTACGCACTCGCGATGCTGTCGGAGGCGCCGCAGCGGACCCTGCGGATGACATCGCTCGCGGCACAGACCAACGCCACCTTGCCCCGGCTCTCCCACGTGATCAGCCGGCTGGAGGAGCGCGGCCTGGTGGAGCGCTTCCCCTGCCCCGAGGACGCCCGGGCCACCAACGTCCGGCTGACCCCGGCGGGCTGGGATAAGGTGCGCCGCACCGCACCAGGCCATGTCGCGAACGTCCGGCAGCATGTCATCGGCGCCCTGACCCCCGAGCAGGTCCGCCAGCTGGCCGGCATCACTGAGGCGATCTTGCGCAGGCTCGACCCGGACGCCGCGATGGCCGTGACCTACCACCGCTACGACCCGGAGCCACCCGACGTGCGCTAGCAGGGTGCTTAAGGCAGGAGCAGCTCGGTGCGGTATTGCGGGGCGAGCGCCTGCGATTTCGCGATGAAGGCCGCCTGGGCGGCCTCGTCGAGCTTCGGAGATGGCGCGGTCCGGGTGGCGACGGGAACGCCGACGGCGAGGAAGAAATTCTCCTGCCCGGCCGGGGAGCACATGCACAGGAGCCGGGCCGGCTCGCCCGAGGCGTTGGTGAAGGCATGCGGGGCGTTGGCCGGCACGTTGACGGTCTCGCCGGCCCGGGCGACGGAGTGCTCGCCGCGGAAGGTGAGTTCCACCTCGCCCTCGAGCACGGTGAACATCTCCTCGAAGTCATGGCGGTGGGGCGGCGGGCCGCCGCCGGGAGGAACGTGCATGTCGATCAGGGTGTACCGGCCGGCGGTGTCGTCGCCGGTCAGCAGGATCGTGTAGGTGTCACCCACCACTCCCAGGTGCGGAAGCGCCTGGTCCGTGTCCGGCTGGGCGACGGCCAGCTGCCGTTCCGGGTCGTCAGGCGGGATCGCCGGGTGTGGCGATGCGGGGCCGTCGTTCATGGCGCGGTTCCTTTCGGGTCGAGTGGCCAGGAGCCGCGGCGCGCCCAAGATCGCAAGCCGCATGACCCCCGTAACGTGCTCAACCTAGGTTCTCGACGATATCGACGGCCGGGACCTTCCCGGCCACCGGGCCCTGACCGGCCGGCTCATCGCCGGCGTCAGTTCAGAGGTGTGTTAGGTCCAGGCGGCCGTCGAGTGGGTCAGTCCGAGCATGGCCCACGCCTGCGCCCGGGACCAGGTGCTGCCCTTGGATGAGCCGTCGATCGTGGTCTGAGACGTCACGTTGCCGTCTTGGTCGTAGGTCGCGGATTGGGCGACTGACCCGTCTTCGCGGACGCACATGGCATGGTGCCCGCGCGCGTGGGCTAGTGCCATGGAGCGGAGCACGGGATCCTGCATCTGCCTGGAGGCAAAGGCCAGCAGCGGAATGGTGCCCGGTAGGCCGTCGATGCAGGCTCCTGGCCGGGGCCAGTGGTACTCCGAGGCGTCTTCGTCTCCCGGTGGCAGGAGTTGCGCGACCGGGTCGAAATCTGCCGACACGGAGCGGGCGGCGGCGGTGGCCAGGTCAGCCGTATCCCTGCCGGCGTAGCCGAGATCGAACCCGAGACCCGCGCCGTACCAGGAGAGGAATCCGCGCAAGATAGTGGGCGCGCTGGTTCGCGGGCTGAGGCGTGCTGCGGCGCCGGCCGCTGCCCGGGCATACTGCGCGTCTTGGGTCGCCGCTGCTGACAGCCACAACAACCCGGGCCAGAAGCCGCCGAACCATCCCCCATCGTCAGACCAGGTCCACACACCCGTCGTGGGCTCGGCGTACATCGGGAACCGGCCGGCTGCCTGCTCGATCGTGTCGTCAACCCTGCGGACCAGGCTCGAGACCGCGTGCGTCATGTTCATGGCCGCCTCCTGATGGCGTCGTCAACGATCCAGGGCAGCCTTCCCGGACTGCCCACCTGCCGCACCCGGCAGCCGCCGGGCCGCCGGGCCGCCGGAGCTCAGCTCAGCTGGGCCCGGCGGGCCCGGAGGTTCCGGTTCTTGAGCCGGTTCCCGCAGGAGGCCATGTCGCACCACGCGCCCCGGCGGCTGTGCGAGCGGTCGTAGAACGCCCAGCGGCAGTCCGGATTCCCGCACGGCTTGAGCCGGTCCCAGCTGCCGTCGGCCTGCGCGTCGCGGATGATTAGCAGCAAGCCGAGCAGCCCGCCGGCCACGCGGCCGGCCGGGGCTGCGGCCTCGAGCCTGACCTGACCGTCTGGGGCGACCCGTAGCCGGGGCTGGCCTTCATGCCAGACCTGCTCCAGCGCCCGCAGGTCGTTCCCGGTGAGCGGCTCGGCGTCGTCGTGTTGCGCGATCAGGGCCCGGATGCTCGCCCTGACCCCCCGGGCGAGGCGCAGATCACTGGCAAAGCCCGGGCTGGCGGGTCCCGCGCTGGACGCCGCGTCGATCAGTCCGGCGTCGACCAGCCATGCATGTGCTTCCTCGGCTCGGGCGAACATGTCGGTGCCCAGGTCCAGGTCGAGGGTATTGACGAACGCCTGCACGAGCAGCAGAGGAGGCGGCGCCAGCTTGTGCTCGAGATGGGACGCCCACGAGGGCAACGTCACCGTGATTACCCCTGTCTGTTTCCTGCCTTGCATCTACCGCCACAATATATGACCAGTCAAATCGCTTTACAGGTCATGCATGACCGGTATAATGATTTTATGGGTCACACCAGAGAAAACGACACTATGTACGTCCTGCTGGAAGACGATCTAGGCCGCCTCGCCCTGCGGCGGTTGCGGCTGTGGGACCGGATCATGGCCCGATGCCTGGCGGCTCGACTCGACCGGGAGCTGGCTCGCGGTGCGCGGCCGGAGACGAACGCGGGCCTAGCCGCGCGGGCCGTCCGGCTGACGTCCATGAAGTGCCGTCGCGACCTGGCGGCGAGCCTGCAGCGGATACTGGCGGCGGTCCTGCCCGCTGGCAGCCGCGGGGGACGGGTGGGGGCAGATCCATCGGCTCGCGTCGCGCGTCAACCGTATATCCCGATTCGCGGGGACCGGGTCAGCCGGTCGGCTTCGGAACTCGCGGAGCTGGCCGCCCACCTCCTGCAGCCCGGCCCGGTCCCCGCGCGCGGCGTGGCGATGGTATGCCAGCTACTGACCGACGGCGGGGGCCCGCTCTACCGTCGGGCGTGCCGTGACGATCTAACGGCCCTCGTCGAGCAGGCCACGCAGGCGCTGACCACCTAGGCCTAGGATCAGGGCATGATCACTGGGGTGCATGCGATCGTGTTCTCGCCCGAAGCGGAGCAGGTCCGGGGATTCTTCGCGGACGTGCTCGGGCTGCCGTCGGTGGACGCGGGCGGAGGCTGGCCCATTTTCGCCCTGCCTCCGGCCGAGCTGGCCGTTCATCCCGCCGACGGGGAGAGCCGCCAGCAGCTCTACCTGATGTGCGACGACATCCGGAGGACGCTGGCCGAGCTAGAGGCCAAGGGAGCGGAAGTCACGCAGGACGTCTCCGACCAGGGGTGGGGGCTGCTGGCCGCGATCCGCATCCCGGACGGCAGCGAATTCCCGATCTACGAGCCCCGGCATCCGTCGCCCCCTCGGTCTTGATCGAGGTCGCGCCGGAGCCGGCGCGGGCTAGCGGCTAGCGTAGAGGGATGGGAAAACTCAGGGTCCTGTTCCTCGGCGGCAGCGGGGTCATCAGCTCGGCGTGCTCCCGGGTCGCGGTCGCAAACGGTGTCGAGCTGTTCGTCTTGAACCGGGGGCGGAGCACCACCCGGCCGCTCCCGCCCGGGGTTACGATGCTGCAGGCGGATATACGGGAACCACGTACCGTTCGGGAAGTAATTAAAGATCTTGACTTTGACTCGGTGGTCGACTGGGTGGCTTTCACCGCTGAGCAGGTCAGGACCGANNCGGGTGCCCGTCACCGAGTCCACCCCGCTGCGCAACCCGTTCTGGCAGTACTCCCGCGACAAGATCGCCTGCGAGAACCTGCTCGTCGAGGCCTACCGCGAGCAGGGGTTCCCGGCCACCATCGTGCGTCCCTCGCACACCTACGACCAGACCTCGGTGCCCTTCGACGGCGGGTGGACGGCGCTGGGGCGGATGCTCGCCGGCAAGCCCGTCATCGTCCACGGTGACGGGACCTCGCTGTGGACGCTGACCCATCACGACGACTTCGCGCGCGCGTTCGTCCCGCTCCTGGGACACCCGCGAACACTGGGCGAGCCATTCCACATCACCTCTGACGACGTGCTCACCTGGAACCAGATCGCGGAGACCTTGGCGGCCGCGCTGGGTGTCGAGGCGCGGGTGGTGCACGTGCCCTCGGATGCGATCGCGGCCGCGGACCCGCACTGGGGTGGCGGCCTGCTGGGCGACAAGGCCCACTCGATGGTGTTCGACAACGCCAAACTGCGCAGCGTCGTGCCGGGATGGAACGCGGTGATCCCGTTCGAGCAGGGCGCCCGCGAGATCGCGGACTGGTATCTGGCCGATCCGGCGCGGCAGGTCACCGACGCGAGCCTGGACGCGGTGATGGATAAGCTCGCGGCAACCTGGACTCAAGCCGTCTTATGACACCGGGATCGCCGGACATCCTCGCGGCCGCTCGCCGGCTCGCCGACGATGTGCTGTTCCCTGACGCGATCCGGCTGGACGGCCTGGACGCGGTCCCGGTCGCCCAGCTCGACGCGCTCGCCGCGGAGGGCCTTTACGGCGCGTCCGTGTCACGGCAGGCCGGCGGCCTTGGCCTGGACCTCCTGACCACGTGCGCGGTGACCGAGGCACTGGCCAGCGGCTGCCTGGCCACGACGTTCGTCTGGCTCCAGCACCGAGGGCTGGTCATGACGCTGGCCGCCGAAGCCACCCCGGCCGCGCTGCGCGACCAGTGGCTCGAGCCGGCCTGCCAGGGCAAGGTACGCGGCGGCGTCTCGCTCACCGGGCTGATACCCGGCCCGCCGCTGCTGCGCGCGCGGCCGGTCGAGGGCGGTTGGCGGCTGGACGGCGAGGCTCCGTGGGTGACCGGCTGGGGCCTGATCGACCTGCTGCTCGTCGTAGCTCGCGGGCCGCAGGACAGCGTCGTGTCGCTGATCCTGGACGCCGCCGCCCAGCCCGGGCTGACGGTGACGCGCGAGCGGCTGGCCGCGGTCAACGCGAGCGTGACGGTCCGGCTCGATTTCGATGGCGTCGTGGTTCCGGCGGTACGTCTGGCCAGCCAGGAACCTCTCGATCCGGCCGCGAGCCTTCGCCCCGACCGGCTGCGTATCAACGGCTCCCTCGCGCTCGGCGTGGTCGGCCGGTGCGCCCGGCTGCTCGGACCCGGGCCGCTCGACGACGAGCTGACCTCCTGCCGGGCGCGGCTCGACGAGGCCATCACCGCCGATACCGAGGCGATGGCCGGGGCCCGCGCGGCGGCCTCGGAGCTGGCGGTCCGGGCCACCGCGGCGCTGGCGGTCCGGGACGGGAGCAAGTCCATCCGGGCGGACACCCATCCATCGCGGCTCGCTCGCGAAGCTCTGTTCCTGCTGGTGTTCGGGTCACGGCCGCTGATTAAGAGTGCCCTGCTGCGTCGGCTCGGCGCCACGGCCGGCTGAGCCGGACTCCCTGGCTGAGGATGGTTAGGGCTGAGGACGGCTAGATGAGTACGGCGCCGCCGGCGACGTCGATGACCACGCCGGTGATCCAGGCGGCCTCGTCGGAGGCGAGGAACGCGGCGGCGGTCGCGACGTCGTGCGGTGTACCGAGCCGTCTGAGGGGGTGCGCGCCGGCGAGTGATGCTTGCACCTCGGCCGGGATCCGGTCCCGGTTGCCCTCGGTCAGGATGGTCTCCGGGGTGATGCAGTTGACCCGGATCCCGAACGGCCCCGCCTGGGCCGCGACATCCTGCGTCAGCAGCGCGATGCCCGCCTTGGCGGCCGCGTACGGGATGGGGGAGCGAGGGTCCGCGCGGCGCCCCGCGGCGGAACCGATCGTGATGATCGTGCCCCGGCGGCGTTCCTTCATCCCGGGCAGGAAGCTCTTCAGCGTGAGGAACGTCGCCAGCAGGTTGCCGTCGACCGTCGCGCGCCAGCCGTCTTCGGGGATCTGCTCGAGCGGCGCGGGCGGGGTGAAGCTGCCGCCCGCGTTGGCGACCAGGATGCCGACCGGGCCCCAGGCGTCCTCGATCTGGCGTCGCACCGACTCGACCTGGCCGAAATCGGTGACGTCGCCGGTCGCCGCCATGGCCTTGCCGCCGTCACGGAGGATCGCGGCCGCCACCCTGTCCGCGGCGGCCCGGTCGCGCCCGTGGATGGCGACGGCGGCCCCGCGGTGTGCGAACTCGGTGGCGATGGCCGCCCCGATGCCCCGCGTGCTGCCGGTCACCAGGGCGATCTGCCCGTCGAGAGCGCTCATGCCGGTTCTCCTGAGGTTGGCGTGAGGATCCATGAGGTGGCCGTCCCTTCTCGCTTGCCGCGACAGCCCAAGGGCGCGGCCGCCGTCACTAAAGATTAGGTATCAAAGGGTTAGGTGTCAATCAATTAGATGTCGATGCTTGGTATGCTGGCTGGCGTGTCAGCACCGTTTCCCCTCCCGATCGGGCTCCGCTTGGCCCAGGCGGCCCGCGCGGTTGAGCGCGCGTTCGACGAGGCTCTTAGCGAAGCGGGCGGCACCCTGCCGGTCTGGCTGATCCTGCTCAATCTGAAGGTCCGCAAGCCCGCCAACCAGCGGGAACTCGCCGGGGCGGTAGGGGTGCGCGAGGCCACGCTGACGCACCACCTGAACGCCATGGAAGCCCGCGGGCTGGTCACCAGGACCCGCGACGCCGCCAACCGGCGAGTCCAGGTGGTCGCGCTGACTGAAGCGGGCGAAGCGGCGTTCGCGCGCCTGCGGGACACCGCGATCGCCTTCGACACCAAGCTGCGAGCAGGCCTCGCCGACGCAGACCTGGCCACGCTCAGCACCTTGCTCGGCCGCCTAGCCGCCAATGTCGGCGCGGGGGAAGCCGCCGCGCCCTGGACCGGCCTGGCCGGTAACCGCCCGGAGTAACGTTGCGGACGTTCGGACGCCTGATTCAGGCGCAGATCAGGCAGCCGCTGTGCGTGGTCACCTCGAAGACAGCACCGTCCGAACGGCCCGGGAGCCTGTCGGTCACGGCCGGGATCAGCAGCTCGGGCGCGGCCACGTACTTGGCTTCTGACATGCTGCGCACGTAAGCCACGACCGGTTCCGGGCCGGGCAACAAGAGCTTGCTCACGAAATCGTGCCTGGTCACAGAAGCGAAGACGGAGCGCAGCAGGGTCTCGCCCCGGTCGAGCTGACCAGCTCGTCGATCAGCGGCCACGGGCCGTGTCCGATGCTGGCCAGCGCCGCGGTGACGACGGCGCGCATTTCCTGCAGGTGGTCATCGCCGTTGAGGCCGACGACCACTCGTCCGCCCGGGCGAGTGACCCGGCGCAGCTCGGCTACCGCCTGACCGGGTTCGGGGACGTGGTACAGCATGTGCGTGGCGAGGGTCAGGTCCGCCGCCCCGTCGCGGAGCGGCAGGGCGGTCGCGTCGGCCGCGAGCAGGACAGGGCCGGACCGTCCGGCGCCACCTGCTCCCTGCCGGGCCGCGCGAAGCATGCCCGGCGACATGTCCACGCCGAGGACCGGCCCGGCGTGCCCGCGATGTGCCAGTTCGGCCAGGTAGAGGCCGTTGCCGCAGCCGATGTCCGCGACAACTTCGTGGCTGGCCGACCCGGCCAGGTCCAGCGTCCGGCTGATCAGGTTGACCGGCGGATGCTGGTGCGCGTACATGGACTGGCGCGCGGAGAGGTTCGCGTCGGTCTGGTACTGGACTTCGCGCAGGAAGGTCCGGTCCGCCCACAGCCCCGCCCCGGGCTCTGCCACGGCCGGCCCTCAGCCGGATGATCCGCCGGCGATCTCGTACGACCAAAGCTCGCTGCCGATGCCCACCGGCCCGGGCGACTCGCCTCCCGCCCGCTCGGCGGCAGAACGGTGCCCGTGCCCGAACGCGGGGGAGTTCATCCACGCCTTGAATGCGTCGTCGTCCCGCCACCTCGTCACCACCAGCCAGGTGGTCCGTCCGTCGGTCGGCTTGAGCAGTTCGAAGCCCTCGAAACCGTCCTGGTCATCCACCGCGCCAGCCCGGGCGGCGAACCTGCGGGCGAGCTCGTCGCCGCTGTCAGCAGGCACCGTTATCGCGTTGATCCTCACGACTGTCACATGTGTCAACCTATCCCAGGTCAGCGGTCCTTGACGGGGAACCAACTCACGCGACGGGGGCCGTGGTGGCCGCTGCTGAGTTTTGATATCCGGCGGGCTCTTTGAGATGTGAAGTTCAGGGGTTTGTACGTTGAACCTTCAGCGGTAAATGACCTTCAGGGGCCGGTGTCGCCGATGACGAGAGTCGTGCGGGCGGCTTCCACCACGTCAGCGGTCACCAAGGTCAGCTCGTTGATGCTGAGGATTCGCTGGATCTGGACGAACAGCCGCTGGATGAGCGAAAGTTGCCAGACGGGCGAGCGGATTAAGAGGATTCTGCGTTGATGCGGTCACAGTGGACGGCCAGCGTGTGTCCAACCTAGTGGGAGCAGCTTTCATGAGGAAGATCCGCGTCATGGCCACTGTAGAAGTGCTCGATTCGTTCATGAGCTACCGCGACGCTGGCACCGGCGATATCCCGGTGGTGTTCCTGCATGGCAACCCCGTTTCGTCCTATGTGTGGCGGAACGTGATTCCGCACGTGTCGGGCCAGACCCGGTGCCTGGCGCCGGACCTGATCGGCATGGGCGAGTCCGGCAAGCCCGATCTCGCGTACCGTCTTGCCGGCCATGTCCGCTACCTTGACGCCTGGTTCGATGCGATGAGCCTGAACGATGCGGTGCTGGTGGGCCATGACTGGGGAGGCACGCTCGCGATGGACTGGGCAGCCCGGCATCCCGGGCGGGTCCGGGGCATCGCGGTGACCGAGACGTTCCTGCGGCCGGTGCGCTCGGAAGAACTCGCGCCCCCGGTCGCCGGGCTGTTCCGCGCGTACCGCTCGCCCAAGGGCGAGAAGATGGTCATGGAGGACAACATGGTCATCGAGGTCAACCTGGCCCGCGGCGTGGCGGGCGGGCTGGCAGCGGCCGATCTCGACGCCTACCGGGCGCCGTTCCTCGAGCCGGCCTCGCGGAAGCCGATGCTGGCCTGGACGCGCGAGTTCCCGCTCGACGGCGAGCCCGCCGACGTGGTTGAGGTGGTTCTGGGCTGCGGTCGCTGGATGGCCGGGACTCCCGGGGTGCCGAAGCTGATCATGGCGGTGGAGGGCGGCGTGGGACTGGGGTCGCCTGAGGTGGTCAGCTGGGCTGCGGGGAACTTCGCCGGTGTCGAAGTTGAGTCGGTCGGGCCAGGCGGCCACCAGATACCGGAGGACCAGCCCGCGGCGATGGGAGCGGCCCTCACGAGCTGGCTGCGCCGGCACGCGCTCGTCACGGAGGCGGCGGCGAGGCGGTGAGCGCGGAGGCGGGCGAGGCCGAACTGGTAGCGCGGGCCGTCGGCGGTGATAAGGCAGCCCTGGAGAAGGTGGTCCGCCTCCTCCAGGATCCGCTCTGCCGGCTGGCGCTGCGGATGACCTGGCGGCCGGCCGATGCTGAGGACGCGACTCAGGAGATCCTGATCCGGGTCGTGACCCGGCTGGCGTCCTGGCGCGGCGAGGTGGAGCTGCTGACCTGGGCGTACCGGATCGGCGTTAACTACCTGCTCAACCTTCGCCGCAAGACCCCGCGGGAGGCGCAGCAGCTCAGCCTTGACGAGTTCCGGGCCGACCTGGCCGACGGGCTGGCGGACGCCGGCTACCGGGGCCCGGAGGCCGCGGTGCTGGCCGAGGAGGTGCGGCTGTCCTGCACCCAGTCGATGCTGCAGTGCCTGGAGCGCGGCGGGCGGGTAGCGTTCGTGCTCAGCGACATCTTCGAGCTCTCATCGGCGGATGCGGCGTGGATACTCGAAACCAGCCCGGCGGCGCACCGCAAGCGGCTGGAGAGGGCGCGGCACCGGATCCGCGCGTTCATGGAATCCACGTGCGGTCTCGTGAACCCGGGAGCGTTCTGCCGCTGCGCCCGGCGGGTACCGAAAGCGATCGCCGCCGGCCGCGTCGACCCGCGCAGGCCATCGTTCACCGTACATCCGGTCAGCCCGTCGGGTCGCGGCGTGGCAGAAGCCGCAGACCAGCTGCACCGCCTGCACGACGCCGCTGCCGTCCTGCGGGCGCACCCGGACTATGCCGCACCGCAGGCCAAGGTCGACGCCATCGTAGCGCTGCTCCAGTCCGGGCGGTTTCCGTTGCTGGAATGACCTGCAGGTGCCGAGGCCGCGAACGTGCAAGTGGCTTGATTCAGGTAAAGCTGCTGAAGCACTAACCGCCGACGGCGAGCGATTCGCACGGGACGCCTGCCCTCAACATGATGCCGGCCTCGCCCTGACAGACGGGCGGGTGGCCAACTACCCGACGACATCGCGGACCTTGGCGATGAACTCCGGATCTGAGCTGAGCTTCCATGTCTCGGTCAGGTGCGGCTTGAGGCCGAACGCCATTGACGCCAGGCTCGTGCCTTCCACGGTTGCCTCCCGCCGAACCGGGACCGGTCAGGCGCTGCAGCGGGCCAGTTATCCAACCCTTTGCCGTCGGCAACCCTGGCCGGCCCCGGGCCTACGGCTAGTAGCCCTGCTGCTGTTGGTCCGTGTTGCCTGGATCCTGGCCGCCTTGGTCCTGACCGTACTGGTCACTCTGGTCCTGACCGCCTTGGTCCTGGCCGTACCCGCCCTGGCTCTGGCCGCCTTGGTCCTGCTGCTGGCCGCCTTGGTCCTGCTGGCCGCCACCTAGGCCGAACTTCTTCTCCGCATCCTGCTCGCCCTCTTGGACTTGCTGCGGGTGCTGCTGCGCGTACTGCTCGGCGTCGTCCTTGAGCTTGTCGAACTCGCTCACCGTGGCCTCCGTCCCGTGGGCCGCCTCGTCACGGCCGTCTCGTGATGCCGGCATATTCGCCGGCGGCCCGACGCCCTACCCGCGCCTCGCGGGCTGACACCTCACGCCCCGGGTCAGCTGATAGTCACCGGGGCGTTGACGTCATTGCTGGGCAGTATTCCGTCGGTCGTGGCCGTGACCTCGGTTTGGATCAGCTTCACGGCACCGCCGTAGGTGGACATGAAGGCAGTGTCGGCCGCGTCGTCTGGTCGCTCGTGGTCCGATCATTGTCCTCGCCAGGCGTTATCGTCGGTCCGTTACGCGACTACTCGCCGGTCGTGCCGTCGATGCGCTCCCGGAGCAGGTCAGCGTGACCGTTATGCCGGGCGTACTCCTCGATCATGTGCTGGAAGATCCACCGCAGCGAGATGGGCTCGCTGGATCCCGGCGCAAGATCATCCAGGCCATGGTCCTCAATAGCCGTGCGGGCCCGGTGAACACTGGCGTGATATGCGGCTAGGTCCGCGTCTGCACGCGCCGGATCGACCAAGTCGAATTCACCGTCAGGCTCGTCATAGGTGCAGTACCACACGCCGTGCGGCTGACCGTCGAAGTCATGAAACCATGTCTCGACCTCAGTGAGGTGCCGTACCAAGCCGAGCAACGACAGGCTGGATGGCGGGCATGAACGCATCGCCAGCTGCTCCGGTTCCAGCCCCGCGCACTTGATCAGCAGCGTGGCCCGATGATATTCGAGCCACGTCTCCAGCGAGGTGCGCTCATCACCGGGCGTACGGGGCGCCCGGATGCGCTCGGCGGCAGGCCAGCTCGACATGGTCGGATTCTATAAAGGCTGCCCTGCGGCTCGCGGGTCAGCCGATGCTGACCAGCGCGTTGACGTCATCACTGGGCAGTACTCCGTCGATCGTGGCCGTGACCTCGGTTGCGATCAGCTCCACCGCACCGCCGTAGGTGGACATGAACGCGGTGTCGGCCGCGTCCCGCCCGGTCGCGATGCGGATCAGGCTCGCTCGCGGGGCGAGCAACGTAGCGTCCACGACACACCACTGGCCGCCGACCAGCGCCTCGGCCACCGCGTGGAAATCCATCGGCTCCAGACCGGGAGCGTAGACGGCCGCGAGCCGGGCCGGGATGTCCAGGGCCCGCAGCAGCGCGATGACCAGGTGNNGCGTAGTCCCGGCAGACGCCTTGCCGCAGCAGGAGCGTGTCCACCGCTCCGTCGATCGGCCTGCTGCTGCCAGGAACGTAGCTCAGCCGGGTGCCGACCCAGGAGGATATCGCGGCGAGAAGCGCCGCGCCGGTCTCGATTCCGCCGAACTCTCCGCGAGCCACCGCAGCCAGGCGGTCAGATTCCGCGTACCGGCTCGGGCGCAGGTACGTCACGCGATCGGCTTCGGTCACCTCCGGCCGCAGCGCGGTGCCGCGGACCACGGCGCCGTATTCGACACCCACCCGGCCCGGATCCAGAACCAGAAGATGCGCCCGCCCGCCGTGTGCCATGGCGACCTCAGCCGTCTTGACCGGTTTCCCGTCGTGCCGGACCGTCAAGTTCTCCTCGACCTGCAGGCCTGCCATCCCTGCCACCGCGACCTGGAGGATCGTTTCCCCCTGCTGATGAACCCGCAAATCGAGGTGGGCGCTGACACGGCGGCTGGGATGATCGTTCATCGCATCATTATGGGGGCAGGGGCGACTTGTCCTGACCGGCGCGGCACCGGCGCAGCGCGGGTCGTCCTGACCGGTCCAGCGCCGGCGCAGCGCGGGNNCGCCGCCGACCTCGCGGGCCTGGAACGCCGGCTGCGGCGCGGTGGCCGGCCCGCGCGCCACGGATCCGTCGGTGACCCGGAAGACGCTGCCGTGCCACGGACAGGTCAGGCAGCCGTCGACGAGCTCGCTGTCGGACA
>PMST01000338.1:0-27326 GCA_003168295.1 Actinomycetota bacterium | reverse complement strand
AGCCCGGCTTGACCAGGTGCGGGACCTCCTCGGCGTGGTTGGCCCCCCCAGCCAGGCGGAACGAGATATGGCCGCCGAGCAGTCCGCTCGCCGAAAGCGCGGCCAGGCCAGCCAGCCGCAGCACCCGGCTTCGCCGCGGGCGGCGGGAGATCAGCGAGGCCCCGTACAGGCCCATCGCGGCGATGTTTCCTGCGGCATGGACCACCCCGACGCGCATCTGCTGCTCATGCTGCTCCGACCAGTCGGCCGCGCCCGCCACCGCGGCCGGCACCGACGCTGTGAGCCCGGCCACGACCAGCTGCCGTGATGCCTGTTCATCGCCGCCGAACAAGTCCAGGAGGCTCGCCGAAAGCCACGCCCCCGCGGAGGCCTGGACCAGCACCGGATGCAACGGGTGCCCGAGCCAGACGCCGTGCAGTCCGTCCCGGATCTTGCCGGGCCTGATCAGGCGGGCAGCCCGCTGACCTGCGGAGACCAAGGAATCAAGGCCGGCTGCCTGCTCAAGACGGGATATCAGCTGCATGGCGGACGCGGCTTCCCAGGCCCGGCAGGCTTAAACCGNNATGGTCACCTACACCGTGCCCGGAATGAAGAGCGACGACGCGGAGAAGGCCGTCACGATCCTGCAGGACAGGCTGAACTCATTCAACGACCTCGCGCTGACCCTCAAGCACGTGCACTGGAACGTGGTCGGGCCGAATTTCATCGCGGTCCACACGATGCTGGACCCGCAGGTGGACGCGGTGCGCGCCATGGTCGACGAGACCGCGGAGCGGATCGCGACGCTCGGCGCGTCCCCGGTCGGGACGCCAGGCGCCCTGGTCGCCCAGCGCGACTGGGATGACTACTCCATCGGCCGCGCCGACACCCAGCAGCACCTCGCTGCCCTGGACGTCGTCTACACCGGGATCATCGAGGCTCAGCGGGAGGCCATCGAGACCACCGAGGAGCTCGACCAGGTCACCCAGGACATGCTCATCGGCCAGGCGCATCAGCTGGAACAGTTCCACTGGTTCGTCCGCGCTCACCTGGAGACGCCGGACGGCTCGCTGACGACGGCGAAGGCCAGGACCGAGAAGTCGGCGGCCAAGAAGGCGAAGCGCTAACCAGGTCGCCGAGGACATGGATGTGGCACCCCGCGCGAGCGTGCAGGGTGCCACATCCATGCGCTGGTCGGCATCCATGCGCTGGCCGGCGGCCCGTCGTGGGGGCTAGGGCTGCGGGGCTGGGGCCGGACTGCCGAGCTGGACCTGGACGCCAGCCGGGTCGATCCTGTCCAGGGAATGCTCCCAGGTCCGGTCGGGCCAGTGGTAGCGGACCAGGCCGTCGGCGGGCCGGTACTCGGCCGTGTACAGGGTCCCGAAGCCCTCGTGGAAGCGAGTGGCGTAGAGCGGGGAGCGCAGGCAGGCCGCGACCACATCCGGTACGCCGGTACCGGCGGCCAGCAGTTCCTCCAGGTAGTCCTGACGTTCGACACTGCGGATCGCCGCGACGTAGGGCGCCCATTCCACCTCGCCCTGATGGTTGGTGGCGACGGCCAGGTCGGTGACGCGGGCCGGCCGGTCCGGAGCGAGGTACACGGTGGCCCGCCGCCCGTCGCGGTCGAGCGCGGTGACGTTGTAGGACATGTGCACCGGGACCCGGCGCAGCACCCGCACCGCTTCCTCGACGGTCCCGCAGACCTCGAGCACGTAGCGGATCACCAGCGGGATCCCGAACCCCTCGCCGACCTGCGGCCGTCCGCCGAACGTGAGGGAGACCGCGAGCCCGGCGTCGTTGACTCCGTCCAGCAGCCCCCACAGGCAGTCGAGCATCCCGAGCACCCGGCGGCCGGTGTACGCCGTCCTGGCCACCACCCCGTCGAACAGCCGGTAGTCCCAGTCGTAATTGCGGATCAGCGCCGGACCGCCGGGCAGTACCGCAGCCTGCGAGCAGCCGGTCAGGAAGGGCGGCGGGTTCCATAGCGCGAGCGCGGCGCCCGCGTCGGAGCCATCCGGCCCGTGCTCGAGCATGGCGGTCAGCTGCTCCCAGGCCGGGATGAGCTCGGGCATGTGCTCCTCGAGCTTGGCCCGGGCCTCATCGGTCGTCGGACGGGTGTTCGCGCCTCCCCGCCACCACTGCCGCAACGGCGGCCAGGTCGCTGCGAGGTGCTCGCGGATCCGGTCACCAGGCTGGTCTTCGGCGAAAGCCCGCAGGGTGAGCGGGATCTCCCCGCCCCGGGGCGCCTGTTCCCACGGGGCGCCCGGGGCCCGTTCCCGGGTCCAGTCGGTGCTGGTCCAGTCGGTGGCGGTCCAGTCAGTGGCGGCGAGGCGCTGAAGCCAGGACCGCCAGTCCGACCAGTCGACGCCCTCCGTCCACCGCTGCCAGTCTTGCCAGCCGGAAGGGGCCGTTCCCTGGCCTTCGCCGTCCCGATTTTCCGTCACGCCGTCTCCATCCCCAAACCGCTCCGATGCCCGCCTTGTGGTACCAGCATGCCCGCCCGCGCTACAGCGTCGTTCCCGCCGGACCAGACCGCCATGACTGCTACCCGGGCCAGGAACCTCAACCATCGCACCGAGGTGACGGCGCTCACGGTTACGGGTGGTTTGACCTGGAATGCGGCGGGTAGCGCATAGAGTCCTGAGGGGGTAATAATGTCCACAGCCGCTTTTCCGGCGACCGCTTTTAATCTGTTGACGGGTGACAACCCGGATCCTGATCCAGGTGAGAACCCGATCGGCGACTGNNGGCCGGACCCGCGAGCGATGGGCTGCCCTGGCCGACCTGGCGGAGGAAGACCTCTCTTTGGCCCGGCTCGCCGAGGGGCACGTCGACGCCCTTGCCATCCTCGCTGAGCTGGGTGCTGCTGAGCTGGGCACTGCCTCACCGCCGGCCGCGAGCCGCTGGGGCGTGTGGGCCGCGCAGCCTCCAGGCCCGGGGCTCGCGGCCAGCCGGTCTGACACCGACGGCGGCTGGCGCCTGGACGGCATGAAGCGCTACTGCTCCGGCGCCCGTTCCTGCACGGACGCGCTGGTGACCGCGACGGCGCCGGACGGGAACCGGCTGTTCGCGGTCAGCACGCAGGACCTGTCGCCCGTCCCTGGCAGTTGGCCCGCCACCGGCATGGCGGGCAGCGACACGCTCGACGTCCGCTTTTCCGGCATCGCGGCCGAGCCGGTGGGCGGTCCCGGCTGCTACATCGACCGGCCCGGCTTCGCGCACGGCGGGGCCGGGGTGGCCGCCTGCTGGTACGGCGGGGCGCGAGCCGCAGGCCGGACCCTCCTGGACGCCGCGGCCCGGCGCGATGTCGGCCCGCACGCCCTGGCTCATCTCGGCGCCGTCGACATCGCCCTGCGGACCGCGAAGCTGGCGCTCGACACGGCGGCCGGTGAGATAGACGCTGACCCCGACGACCACAGCGGCGGCGGCCCGCTGCGGGCCCTTCGGGTGCGCGCGCTCGTCGAAGCGACCGCCACCGAGGTCATGCTGCGGGTCGGCCGCGCGCTCGGCGCCGGCCCCCTGGGCCACGACGAGGCGCATTCGCGCCGGGTCGCGGACCTGACCGTGTACTTGCGCCAGCATCACGGCGAACGTGATCTCGCCGAGATCGGCGCGCTCGTGGCCGGTAACGGCACCACGTGGTGAGCCGGCCGGCCATAAAAGGTCAGCCGGATGTAGCAGGTCAGCCGGATGTCGCAGGTCAGCCGGGCGTGACCAGTCGTCGTTCCCTCAACCGGATCGACCGGCCCGGTACCGCCGAAGACGCCTGGGCGTCGTGGCCTGAGCTCCGGCGCCTGCCCCTCGCGCACCCGGAGGCATGGCAGAGCGTCGTGGTGGTGGCGGCGCACCCGGACGACGAGGTGCTGGGCGTCGGCGGGACGATGGCGATGCTGGCGGCCGGGGGAGTCCGGCTGCGGCTGATCGCGATCACCGACGGCGAGGCGTCGCACCCGGGCGCCGACTCCGCGGTCATCGCGCAGACGCGGATCAACGAGTCGGCCGACGCCCTTGACCGGCTGGGAGCGCGGGACGTCGACGTGGTCAGGCTGCGGCTGCCCGATACCGGCCTCGCCGCTCGCGAGCAAGAGCTGTCGGACATCCTGCGCGAGCAGTGCGCCGGATTCGAGATCTGCCTCGCGCCGTGGGAAGGCGACGCTCACGCCGACCACGAGGCGGCCGGCCGCGCGGCCCGGCGGGCGGCCCGCCAGGCCGGGCGCAGCGTGCTGACCTATCCGGTCTGGATGTGGCACTGGGCCGAACCTGGTGATCACCGGGTGCCCTGGCGCCGGGCCTGTCAGATCGCGCTTCCCGCCGAGATCGCAGACCGGAAACGATCGGCCATCGATGCCTTTGTCAGCCAGTTGACCGACCGTGAGGCCGGCGTCGGCCCAGTCGTCCCGCCGGACATCGTGGCGCATTTCACCAGGAGGCAGGAGGTGCTGCTGCGGTGACCGCGTCAGTTAAACCGGGGCCAGCCGGTCCCGGATCGGTGCCTGTCACGCTCGGATCGGGCTATTTCGACGCCATGTACCGGGCCGCGAGCGATCCGTGGGGTTTCGAGAACCGCTGGTACGAACGGCGTAAGTACGCCCTCAGCCTCGCGCTGCTCCCGGCCGAACGGTACCGCAGCGCGTTCGAGCCAGGCTGTTCCATCGGCGTGTTCTCCGAGCTGCTCGCCCCGCGCTGTGATGCCCTGCTGTGCTGCGATGTCGCCGCGGCCGCAGTCCGGGCCGCCGCCGAGCGCACCAGGGGTTTGCCGCAGGTCCGGGTGGAGCGGTGCGAGCTTCCCGGGCAGTGGCCGGCCGGCCGTTTTGACCTGGTCGTGTTCTCCGAGCTCTTGTACTACTTCGGGGATCACGATCTGGAGCAGCTGCTAAGAAACGCGGTGGCCTCGCTGCGACCGGGCGGCACGCTGCTCGCCGTGCACTGGCGGCACCCGGTGGCTGACTACCCCAGGTCCGGCGATGACGTCCATGGCGCGATCGCCGCCCTGCCCGGCCTGGCCCGGCTGGTCAGCCACGCCGAGCCCGACTTCCTGGCCGAGGTCTACATCCGCTCCGACGGCGCGCCCGTCTCGGTCGCCCAGGCGACAGGCCTGGTGTGACAGGGCCAGGGGGCATTGAGGCGGTCGGCGTCGTCGTGCCGGCCCACAACGAGGAAACGCTGCTGCCGGCCTGCCTGGCGGCTGTAAGCCGGGTCACAGGGGGCGCCGGCCTGCCGGTCTCCGTGCTGGTGGTCGCCGATACCTGCACCGACAGGACCGCCGCCGTCGCGCGAGCGTGCGGTGCCCGGGTCATCGCCATCGGCGCCCGCAACGTCGGCGCCGCGCGGGCCGCCGGGATGGCCGAACTGCTGCGGCTGACGGCAGGAGTGGATCCGGCCGCGGTCTGGCTGGCGACCACCGATGCCGACACCGTGGTGCCACCCAGCTGGCTGGAACGCCAGCTCAGGTACGCCGGCCAGGGCTGGGACGTCGTGCTCGGAACCGTCACCGTCGCCGACTGGGACGGCCATCCGCCTCATGTGCCGGCCGCTTTCGATGCCCTGTATGAGTTCGGCGACGGACCGCATCAGCATGTTCATGGTGCCAACCTGGGCATCCGGGCGTCGGCCTACCTGGCGGCCGGCGGATTCCGGTCGCTGCGCACCGCCGAGGACCACGCGCTGCTCGCCGCCGCCACCGAAGCCGGCTGCTCCGTCCTGCGGGCCAGCGACATCACCGTCGAGACCTCAGCCCGGCGCCGCGCCCGCGCGCCGCTCGGTTTCAGCCACCTGCTGCGCACCCTGGCCTGAGGTAGCGCAGCACAGCATCCTTGGTCAGGTCGCGATGTCGGGATAGGGCAGCCGAATATGCTCCATGGCCCGCGCGTAAGCCTTCTGGTACTCCAGCGGTCCGTGGTCACGCTCGAACATCGCGATGAACAGCGTGAGCGTGAGAAACGGATGCGCGCCGAGCTGGAACAGTGCCACGTGGTCATGCTCGCGGATGGCCTGTCGTTCGGCGTCGGTAAACCTCAGCCAGGTCGACCGCTCGGCCGGATGGCAGTTGAGCAGGGAGTTAGCGATCTCCCCTTCCCACCAGTCCAGCGTGCCGGCCGGATCGTCGCGGTAGCGCTCGACGAGCTGGGGATCGCGGTCCACCGTGTAAAGGAACTTGTCGAGCAGGTACGTGCTCACCTCAGCGCTCCCTCGGGATACCAGGTGAAGTAAGCCTCCATGGTGTGGAACAGGTCCAGGGTGTCCACATGGTCGGCCTTTGCGCCGTCGCCGGCCGCCCCCATCATCAGCATGAAGTCCATGAACCCGTGCGTGGCGTTCCCGGGAGCGTGCAGGCTGTCCAGGGTGACCTCGGCCAGGCAGCCGTCGATGTCGCCGTTGGCGATCCAGGCCACGGCCTTGCGGTCGAATTCAGGGTCCGGGCCGTGCTCACCGAACTGGCGCGGGCCGCCGAGCTCCAGCGACAGGTGCCCGGTGCCGATGATGGCGACCCGCTTGTCGGCCGGCCAGGACTCGACCAGCTGCCGCAGCGCCCGGCCGAGCTGCACGAACCGCGAGGGCCGGGGCATCGGCGGCGCGAAGATGTTGGTGTAGACCGGGACGATCGGCAGGTCCGCCTCCGGCCGCAGCGTGATGATCGGGCAGGTCACGCTGTGGTCGATCCGCAGTTCGTTGCTGAAGGCCAGGTCGAAGCCGGCGTCCAGGCCCTCGCGCAGGATGTGGGCGGCCAGGTCTTCCTGGCCGGCCAGCAGCATGCGCGGCAGGCCGAACTCCCGTTCCTCGTTGTACCAGTTCGCGTCGAAGAAGGGCGCCTTGCCGACCAGGAACTGCGGCATGTTGTCCAGCCACAGCTGGTGGAAGTGGTCGCTGCCCACCATGAGCAGGACGTCCGGCTCGGCCCGGGTGAGCGTGGCCCGGAACGCCTCGATCTTGGCTACCCATTCGTCGGCGAAAGGCGGCCGGTCGGCGCCAGTCGAGGTGCTCGCGCGGTAGTAGAAGGGGTGATGCGTCGATGCGATGACCGCGGCGACGGTGGCCATGCCGTACTCCAGGGGCTCGTGACGGTGATGGGCTAGCTTGTCTGGTCGGGTTCGACGTAGACGGCGTTGCGGTCGACGGTCGTGTAGACGTCCATCCCGATCGGGCGGCGCTGTTCCTCGGCGATCTGGCCGAGCAGCCCGGCCGCCCGGGCCAGCAGGGCGAAGCCGCGCAGCAGCTCCACCGGCAGCCCCAGGTCCGCCAGCGCGGCGCCGCACACCCCGGCGCCGTTCAGCGGGAGCCTGCGGCCGAGCACCTGCTCGTGCACCCGGCCGATCGCTTCGATCAGCCGCAGGTGCGGGCCCCGCAGGCCCTCCGTCTCCGCGATCTCGATCAGCACGGGGGTCCGGGGGTCGCGTACCTTGTGCACCGGATGCCCGAGGCCGGGAACGAAACGCTTCTGCTCCCGGGTCTGCTGGACCGCGGCCAGGGCCAGCGCGTCCCAGCCGTCGTCGTCGGCCGGCAGTGCGCCCCCGGCGGCCTCGTGCCGCTGCAGCGCGTCGTGCAGGTAGATCCCGCAGTCTTCGGTGACGCCCAGGAAGCGGGATCCGCCGCCGAGCAGCCCGGCGGCCAGCGCCCCTTGCAGCGAGTCCGGCGCGGACAGGTAGGTCAGCCGGGCCGCGATCGCGGTCGGAGTGAACCCGTGGTCGGCCAGCGCGACCAGCACGGCTTCGAACACGCGGGTCTCCGACGGTGTCGGCCGCCGCATCGCCACCAGCCAGAAGGCGAGTTCCCCGAAACCGACCTTGCCCATCAGGTCGGCGGTGAGGTCCTGGCCGAGCAGCCGGATCTGGTCCGCACTGGACGTGCCGAGGGAGGTGGGGAAGGACAATCCGTCCGTACCGTCGCTCACGTGCCATTCTCCAATGCGCTGGGTTTCTCAGGTTCAGCGAGCCAGCGGCGGATCTCGGCGCCGTGCTCGTCTAGGGCAGGCGGCGGCAACCGGTACCCGGCCGGAGTTTGCGAGAAGGTGACCGGGTGGCGCACCGACGGGATCGCGGCGGCGCCCTCGCCCACGGTGACGACCGGGTCCAGCCCGACTTCGGCCGCGAACGCCACGCCCTGGTCCACGGTGTTGATCGGCCCGCACGGCACGCCGGCCCCGATCACCTCGCGGAACCACTCCAGCTTGGTCCGGGTGCGCAGCCGCTCGACCAGCAGCGGCCGCAGCTGGGCCCGATTGGCGGTGCGGTCCTCGTTACGGGCGAATCGCGGGTCGTCGGCCAGTTCGCCGATGCCCAGGACCTCGGTCAGCTTGCGGAACTGGACGTCGTTTCCCGCGGTGACGACCAGATCGCCGTCGGAGCAGGGCAGCGGCTCGTACGGGAACAGGCTCGGGTGGCTGTTGCCCATCCGGAACGGGACCACGCCCCCGGCCACATAGGCGCTGGTCTGGTTGACCAGCCCAGACATCGCGGACGCCAGCAGGCTGATCTCGACGTGCTGCCCGACGCCCGTCTCGTGCCGGTGGTTCAGGGCGGCCAGGATCCCGATGGTGGCATGCAGTCCGGCCATCACGTCGAACACGGCGACGCCCGCCCGGTACGGCTCGCCGGCCGGATCCCCGGTCAGGCTCATCAGGCCGGACATGGCCTGGACGATGAGGTCGTATCCCGGTAGCGGCGCCCCCTTCGGGCCGCTGCCGAAGCCGCTGATCGAGGCGTAGATGATGGCCGGGTTGGTCGCCGAGACGCTGTCGTAGTCCAGGCCGAAACGGGTCAGGCCGCCGGGCCGGAAGTTCTCGATGAATACGTCGGCGCGCCGGGCGAGTTCGTGCCCCGCGGCCCGGTCGGCCGGGTCGCGCAGGTCCAGCACGACGGAGCGCTTGTTGCGGTTGACACCGAGGTAATAGGTCGCCACGCCGTCCCGCACCGGCGGCTGCCAGGTGCGGGTGTCGTCGCCGCTCGGGCCCTCGACCTTGATGACGTCGGCGCCCAGGTCCGCCAGCAGCATCGTCGCGTACGGTCCGGCCAGGATGCGGGAGAAGTCGGCGACCAGCAGCCCGGCCAGCGGACCGCGGACCTCCTCCGCCCCCTGGCTTTCCCGTCCCGGCTGGTTTGGCGGCATAGGCTCTGCAGTCCTCTCGACATCCTGCGCTATCCGTCACGCGGATAGCCGTCCACAGTCAGACTTACCAGGTCAGCCTAGAGTCGCACACCGGGCTGTCAAGCCAGGATCCAGGTTCTCCAAAGTCCTTGACAGCCATTCGGTACATGTCAGAGGGTGGCCATGTCCGGCCGTCTGGCCGTGCAGCGGACGCTCGTCCGCAATTTAGCCGTGCCTGGAGGTTGCGATGCCGGAACCTGAGCAGACTACGTCGGTAGTGTTCCGTGGCGGCACGGTCCTGCCCATGGACGACGCGCACACCGTGCTGACCGATGCGGACGTGCTAGTGGCAGGGGACAAGGTCGCCGCGGTGGGACCGCACCTCGACGCCCCGCCGGACGCCCTGGAGGTTGACGCGCGCGGCGGCATCGTGATGCCGGGGATGATCGACACGCACCGGCACATGTGGCAGACGGCGATGCGGGGCTACGGCGCGGACTGGACGCTGACCCAGTACTTCGTCTGGTACTACCTGGAGCACGGCCGGGTGTTCCGGCCCGAGGACATCTACGCGGGCAACCTTGTCTCCGGGTGGGAATCCCTCGAGGCGGGCGTGACCACCACGGTGGACTGGTCGCACGGGCTGCAGACGACGGACCACGCCGAGGCGGCCGTGGCTGCGCTGCGGGCGGTGCCCGGGCGGTTCGTCCTGGCCTACGGCAACATCCAGGCCGGTCCCTGGGAGTGGACCGCGGATCCCGCCGTCCGTTCCTTCTTCGGCCGGCATCCGTCCTCTGACCTGCTCGGTTTCCAGCTCGCCTTCGATGTCACCGGCGACCCGGCCTTCCCCGAGCGGGCGGCGTTCGAGGCGGCCCGCGAGCTCGGCCTGCCCGTCACCACCCACGCNNACGCGGCCACCCTGAGCACCGACTCCTATCAGCGCATCGCGGCTTCCGGCGGCTCCATCTCGGTGTCGACCGAGTCCGAGCAAAGCGCCGGGCAGGGCTATCCGCCGACCTGGCAGGTGCGCCGTCACGACATCCCGGTCTCGCTGTCGATGGACACCAGCGTGTGGTGGAGCGGTGACCTGTTCTCCGCCATGCGCACCACGCTCGGCGCCGACCGGTCGCGCGAGCACCTGGAGGCGCACGTCAAGGGCGAGACCGTCACCAACTCCCACCTGCGCGCCGAGCACGTCGTCGACTGGGCCACCCGGGGCGGCGCTCACGCGCTCGGCCGCGACGACCTGGGCCGGCTGCAGCCCGGCGCCAAGGCCGACGTGATCCTGATCAAGAACGACGACTCGCCGGTCTCGTTCCCGCTGGTGAACCCCTACGGTCACGTCGCCTTCCAGGCCCAGCGCGGCGATGTCCACACCGTGCTCGTCGACGGCCGGGTGGTCAAGCACGCCCACCGCCTGGTCGGTGCCGACCTGCCCGCCATCCGGCGCACGGTCGAGGCCACCGTGGACCACGTCCGGTCCTCGATCGGGGAGCAGGCCTGGGTCGGCGGCATGCACCCGGAACTGCCAGGAACCGAGGTGCTCGACAACCCGTACCAGTACACCCAGTACAAGTCAGAGTCCACCCACGGCGCGCGCGGCAGCATGTTCGGCGACGACGACCCGGACCGGCCTAGCCAGGACTAGCAAGGGGACTAGCCGACAGGACTAGCCGTCACCGGCCGCGAATCGCTCCATCGGGAGTTCTGAGTGCGGCATGTCCTGCCACAGGGCCCACTCCGCGGAAATGTCGCCCGCCGTCCGCAGCAGCTTCGGCAGATGCTCGGTGACCAGGGTCTGCACCGTGGTCTCCGCCGCGTGCACGGTGACGTTGAGGGCGGCCCGCACGGAGCCGTCGCCGTCTCGTACCGGCGCGGCCACCGAACGGATCCCTGGTGCCAGCTCCTCGTCGGCCAGGGCCCAGCCGCGGGCCCGGACCGTACGCAGCTCGTCGCGGACGTCGGCCACCGAGCGGTCATGGGCGTAGGGCGGCAGGCCCGCGTCGCTCGGCAGCGCCAGCAACTGCCGCAGCGCCGTCTCGTCCAGCGCGGCCAGCAGCACCTTGCCCTGCGAGGTGCGGACCGCCGGGAACTTGGTCCCGATGCTCACCCGCAAGGTGATGATCTTAGGCACCGCGACCCGCGCGACGTAGACGATGTCCGAGCCGTCAAGCTGGGACATCGATGAGGACTCCTTGGTCGAGGCGACCAGGTTCTCCATGTGCGGGCGGGCGATGTCCCACAGGCCGAGCGCGTTGATGTAGGCCATCCCCAGCCCGAGGACCCGGGGAGTCAGGGCGAACGAACCGCCCTCGGCCCGGACGTAGCCCAGTTCGGCCAGCGTGAGCAGCAGCCGCCGGGCCGTCGGGCGGGCCAGGCCGGCGGCGGCGGCGATCTCGGTCAGGGTCATCCGCGGATGACGCGCGTCGAAGCACGACAGCACGCTCAGGCCCCGCGCTAGCGCTTCGACGAAGTCAGGACCGACACCGCGTCCGGCCATGGCAGCCTCCCTTGACACACAGTCATGGTAGACGCATTCTTCCCGGCCGCGCCGTCTAGCGGACAGTCGTACGGTCTTAGGTCATCTCGGCGCGCAACCCGGCCGCCGCCGCGGTCATCGCGGTCAGCTTGCCGAAGGCCGCGTCGCGGGGCAGGTACTTCATCCCGCAGTCCGGGGCGAGCACCAGCCGCTCGGCAGGTACATAGGGGAGCGCCCGCCGGACTCGCGCGACCACGGTTTCCGGGCTCTCCACGATCGTGTCGTTCAGGTCAAGGACGCCCAGGATGATCGTCTTGCCGTCCAGCGCCGACAGCACCGAGCAGTCCAGACCGGACTGGGCGGTCTCGATCGAGATCTGGTCGCAGCTGCACTCGGACAGCTCGGGCAGGAAGGAGTACCCCGGCGGGCGGTCATGGATGATCGCGGCGTACCCGAAGCACAGGTGGACCGCGGTAGTGCCGGTCACGCCCTCCAGCGCCCGGTTGATGACCTTGACGCCGTACTGGTGGGCCGGCTCGGGGCGGGCCTGCAGGTAGGGCTCGTCCAGCTGGACGATGTCCGCGCCCGCCGCGAACAGGTCCTTGATCTCCTCGTTCACCGCCTCGGCGTACCCCAGGGCGAGCTTCTCGGGGCTGCCGTAGTAATCGTCCTGCGCCTGCTGGGACATGGTGAACGGCCCCGGCACGGTGATCTTCACGGTCCGGCCGGTGCTCGCCCGCAAGAACTGCAGGTCCTCCACCTCGACCGGGTGCCGCCGCCGGATCGGCCCGGTGACCCGCGGCACCGGGTTCGGGTGACCGCTGCGGTCAAGCGCGCTGCCTGGATTGTCGATGTCGACGCCGTCCAGCGCGGTCGCGAACCGGTTGGAGTAGCTCTCCCGGCAGATCTCGCCGTCGGTGAGGATGTCCAGGCCGGCCTCCTCCTGGGCCCGGATGGCCAGCAGCGTCGCGTCCCGCTGGGCCTGGTCCAGGTAGGCGGGGTCTATCCGCCACAGCTCCCTGGCCCGCACCCGCGGCGGGAATCGGTCCCGCAGGCGCCCCCGGTCGATCAGCCAGTCTGGCTGCGGGTAGCTTCCAACCAAAGATGTGGGAAATAGCATGACCAGCACATTACCGCCCCAGCCGGGTCGCCTGAAGAGCCAGGTAGCGGCGTTCGGGCACGCTGGTCGCGCGCCGCGCCGCCTGCAGGTAGTCGGCGCCCGCCGCATCGGGATCCCCGGCCAGTTCCCGCAGATGCGCGCGAGTCGCGAGCAGGCGGTGATGCCGCGCCATCCGCTTGTCCGCGGCCAGCGCCGCCAGGACGTCCAGCCCGGCCGCGGGTCCGTGCACCATCGCCAGGGCCACCACGCGGTTGAGCGTGGTGAACGGGTTCGGCGCGACCAGCTCCAGCAGGTTGTACAGGCCCAGGATCTGCGGCCAGTCGGTGCCGGCCATGGTCGTGGCCTCGTCATGCACGGCGGCGATGGCGGCCTGCAGCTGGTAGGGGCCGACCTCCCCGGCGGGCAGCGCCGCGGCGACGAGCGCGGTTCCCTCCGCGATCTGCGTCTGGTCCCATTTCTGCCTGTCCTGTTCGGCCAGCGGCACCAGCGACCCATCGGAGCGCGTACGGGCCGGCCGGCGCGCATCGGTCAGCAGCATGAGGGCCAGCAGGCCGGTCACCTCGGCGTCGTCCGGGAGCAGCCGGTGCAGCCAGCGGGTGAGCCTGATCGCCTCTTGCGACAGCGCCGGCACGGTCAGCTCGTCCCCGTCGGTGGCCGTGTAGCCCTCGTTGAAGACGAGGTAGAGCACGTGCAGCACGGCCCGGAGCCGGTCGGCCCGCTCCACCCCGGTCGGCATGGCGAAGTCAAGCCCGGTCGCCTTGATCGTCTGCTTGGCGCGGCTGATGCGCTGGGCCATCGTCGCCTCGGGCACGCCGAAGGCCGCGGCGATCTGCGCGGTGGAGAGCCCCCCGATCGCGCGCAGGGTCAGCGCGACCTGGCTGGGTGAGGACAGCTCCGGTTGGCAGCAGCCGAACAGCAACGCCAGCGAGTCGTCGCCGTCCGCCGGTCCGGCGTCGGCCGGGGGAGCCAGAAGTTCGGACGCCGGGGTGGCCACCGCGATCTGCTTTTCCCGGTCCCGCCGTGACTGCTCGCTGCGGACCTGGTCCATCAGCCGGCGCGAGGCGACCGTGATCAGCCAGCCGCGCGGGTTCTCCGGGAGCTCGCCGGCGGGCCATTGCCGCGCGGCGGCGATCAGCGCCTCCTGGCTCGCGTCCTCGCACAGGTGGAACTGCCCGTACCTGCGGACCAGCGCCGCGAGGACCTGCGGCGCGAGTTCGCGCAGCAGGTCCTCGACGCGAACGGCCGTCACAGATCCAGCTTGGCCTCGTGCATGATCGGCCAGAACTCGACCGGCTCCTGGTCGGCCCACGGCATGTCCGCCGCGATCTGCAGCGCCCGCTCCTCGCTCTCGCAGTCGAGCAGGTAGAAGCTCGCGATGTACTCCTTGGTCTCCAGGTAAGGCCCGTCGGTCACCGCCGGCAGGCCGTTCTCCCTGCGCACCAGCCGGGCCTGGGCCGCGTCCGCCAGCCCGTAGGCGTTGATTAGCTCGCCGGTGGCCTGGTATTTCTTATTGAACGCGTCCTGCTTGGCGATGGCCTCCGGCCACTCCTCGGCCGGGATCGAGGCCCACTTCTCCTGGTTGCCGTAAATCAGCATCAAGTACTTCATCGGGTCCACCCTCCACCTCTCGCGTGCCCTGTCGGCACGCTCTCACCACGAAGTCGGAGCGGTCGGCTTGTTCTCGACACGGCACGGATCAGGCACCGAACTTTACCCGTCAGTCTCCGGCCGCGACGCGCTCCCGCCCCGCCGGTACGGCCGCTGAGCCCGGCGTGACGCTCCAGTATCCGACGAGATCGGAGTACATCGCCGAGCTGGCGAGCAAACAGGCATGATCACCGGCCTGGGCGCGGTTGCCGTCCAGGACCAGGACGCGCCGCGCGCGCAGCGCCGAGGTGATCCGGTGCGCGATGACGATCAGCGTGCCCGGCCGGCCCGCGAACGCGGCCTCGGCCCGTTCCTCCGCGGCGGGGTCGAGATGGCACGTGGCCTCGTCGAGGATGACAATCGGCGCGGGCGACAGGTAGGCCCGGGTGAGCGCGATGAGCTGCCGTTCGCCCGCGGAAAGGGCGGCCGGGTTGACGGCCGCGTCGTATCCGCCCAGCCGGGACACGAGCGGACTCAGGCCCACGGCCTCAGCCGCGGCGTCGAGTTCCGCTCCGGACGGCGGGCCGTCTTGCGCGCGCAGGTATCCGATGTTCTCGGCGAGCGTCCCGCCGAAGACGTACGCCTCCTGCGGGATGAGCACCCGCAGGCCCGGCAGCGACGCTTGCGGGTGCCGTGTCGTCGGCCTCCCGTCGAGCAGGACCACGCCGGCCGTGGGCCGCAGCATTCCCGCCAGCAGCCCGGCCAGGCTGGACTTGCCGATGCCGCTGGGGCCGACGATCGCGAGGTGGTCGCCGGGCGCGATGTCGATACTGAGGCCCCGGATGACCGGCTCGGCGTGCCTGCCATAGCCGAACTCCACATCGCGCAGCCGCACTCCCCGGCCGGCCGCGGAGCGCCGCCCACCCGTCCCCGGCACACCTCACGTATTCCTTCCGCCGCGGCCCGGCCCGTTCCCCCGTCACACACTGCGCTTCCTTCGCGCGGGGAACGGCCTGCCGCGACTGCATCGCCGGCGGCGGCTCACGATGAGACGTTCCGGCGGACCGGGGCCTGCGTAGTCTCGCAGTATGCCCAGGGCGGTTGATCTCGAAGCGGCCCGGCGGGCCTTGCTGGCAGGCGGCCCGAGCCTCGTCCCGGTGAATGTCGTCCGCGCTGAGGTGCTCGCCTCGTGGGAGCGCTCGCTCCGGCACCGGGTGGACCCCGACAAGGTCACCGCGCGTTTTGCGGGACAGGATCACGGCTCGCCGGTCCTGGCCGCGGCGGAGGATGCGTTCGACGATTTCTTCAAGCTGGCCGGGAAACTCGCGGTATCCCTGGTGCTGGTCGACCCGATGGGCGCCGTACGGGTCCGGCGCGATGGTGACGAGGGGCTGGCGCGGCTGCTTGATGAGGTGCTGCTGGTACCGGGGTACAGCCACGCCGAGGCGGCGGTCGGAACCACCGCGGCCTCGGTGGCCCTGCACGAGCGAGGCGACTTTGTCATCAGGGGAGCCGAGCATTACCACTCCCGGCTGATGTTCATCAGCGGTGCCGCTTCCCTGGTGCCCGACCCTCGTCATCTCGAGACGGCCGGCGCGGTGCTGGTGATCTGCCACGAGTCGGACGAAACGATGTTCCAGCTGGCGGCGGCGCGGATGCTGGCCCAGCGGATCGCCGGGAGGATGGCCGAAGGATCGCGCCAGTGGTCCCGGGCAATACTCGAGCATTTCAGCCGCTGCTGCGAGCAGGAGACCGAGTGGGTGCTGGCCACCGACGGCGACTGGGGGATGACCAACGCCGGTGCCCGTCAGCTGGACGCCGCTGACCTGCGAGCGCTGACTGATCTCGCGCTGGCCAGCCTCGGGCTGAAGGATTTCGCCAGCAAGCACGTGGACTTGCCGTCCGGCGGCTGCGCCGAGGCGGCCACCGAGGGCGTCTACCTGGACGGCCAGCTGGTCGGGTGCGTGCTGGCGGGCCGTCATTCGAATCCGCAGCGTCCCGCGGCGATACCCGAGGCGGTCCGCCGCCAGGGCTCGCACGTCGCGCCGACAGCCCGCCGCGACTACGCCAAGGACCTGCGCGGACCGGCGCGCACGCAGCGGATCTACGCGGAGGCCCGGATCCGCGCGAACCAGGAGCTGCTGACCCCGTTCGTCCGGGCCAGGCAGGAGATCGCGGCGAGCATCACCCAGCACAGGCGGCACCTGCTCATCGGCGAACCCGGCGTGGGCAAGCAGACTCTGGTGCGCGCTCAGTTCCGCCAGGTGTTCCCGCACGGGCAGGTCATCGCGGTGAACTGCGCATCCTTCCCGGCCGGGCCGGGAGTCCCCGGGTCGCATCCGGTCGCCGATCTGGCCAAGACCGCCGATGGCCACCCCCAGCTGCTGCTGCTGTGCGGGCTGAACCGGCTGTCACCGGTCGCGGCCCACCGTCTGGATGAGTCGCTGCGGCCTCTCCTCGCGCTGGACGCCGGGCTCTCCGTCGTCGGCTGCATCGACAGCCCGGCCGTCGACGCCACGCGCCCCTACGGGCTCCTGCTCCGCCACTTTCACCAGATGACCAGGGTGCCTGCGCTGCGGTACCGAATTGACGAGATCGGCGACATCTCGATGTCGATCCTCAGGAACCTCGCGGGGGCCAGGTCCTTGCGCCTCAGCCTGCAGGTCGTCCGGGTCCTGGAAGGCTACGCGTGGCCGGGCAACATCAACGAGCTCGAGGACGTGCTGAGATACGTCATCGCCCGCAAGCCCGTCGGCGAGATCCAGCCGCCGGACCTGCCGCGGCTGTGCTTCCAGCGCCGACCGCGCAAGATGTCCATGCTCGAGGCCGCGCAGTGCGACGCGATCATCCAGGCCCTCTACGAGGCCAGGGGCAACCGCTACAAGGCCGCGGCCATGCTCGGCATCGCCCGTTCGTCCCTGTACCGCAAGATCGACGCATTCGGCATCAGCTACATCGCCTGACATCTTCCCGCCCGGACATCGCCTGGTGTCCTCCCCGCCCGCCTAGCGAAGGGGGAGGGAAGATCAGTGACGCGCCCCCGCTCCCACGGCCCGAATTGCCGGGTTTGGCGCACGGTGGCGACGCGCGATCGCACCCGCAGCCGACCCACCTAGAACGAAATGCACCTTATGCCCGGCTTGAAGCTTGAAGCAGGCCGGAATGGTTAGCGTGTGTCGCCAGCTCCCCTATCGGAGAGTTTTTGCCACACGATCATCAGCAAGCCCGACCCGTGAAGGCGAAATGCACTCAATGTCGCTTCGCTGTTTGATATTCAAGCTCCTGGGATGTCTTTTTTCGGCGACGCGCCGCCCGTTTAAGTCATCGTGGATCGTTACTACCATCGGGGCGGTAGTAAACGATCCACAATGACGGGCGATCGCCCTCCGGCATGCTCACTCGAATCAGTAGTCACTGCGGCACCAGGCTCCGGCACACTGCGCTGAGCCAATCCGCTGGCCGGCCGCTATGCCAGCGCCCGGTCAGCGGGCTAGCGCCCGGCCCGCAGGCCAGCGGCCGGTCAGCAAGACAGCCGGGCAGCACGTCAGCCCGGCGTGATGACGACCTTGAGGGCCGAGTTCGCGGCTGCGTTCTTGAACACGTCGTAGGCCTCGTCCATCTGGCCGAACGTGAACGAGTGTGTGCCCATCCTCTCGGCCGGGATCCGTCCGCTGGCGACCATCTTGAGCAGCGTGGGAATGGAGACCGTATCGACCAGGCCCATGGTCAGCTTGACGTTCTGGATCCACATGTCCTGCATCGGCAGTTCGACCGGGGTGCCGTGCACCCCGATGTTGGCGATGGTGCCGCCCGGCCGGACCAGGGAAGCCGCGGTCAGCAGCGTCTCCGGGTAGCCGACGGCTTCGATGGAGACGTCGACGCCGAGACCGTCGGTGAGCGCGATGACATCCGCGACGGTGCCCGGGCCGACTTCGACGGCGTCGGTGGCCCCGAACTCCAGCGCCTTCTCCAGCCGGAACTTGTTCGTGTCGATCGCGATGACCTTCGAGGCTCCCCACAGCCCCGTGGTGAGGATGGCAGAAAGACCTACCGCGCCGGCGCCGACCACGGCCACCGTGTCGCCGGGGCGCACGCCGCCGGCGAGCACCCCGACCTCGTAGCCGGTGGGGAGCGAGTCGGCCAGGAAGATGGCCTGCTCGTTCGTCACGCTGTCCGGCACCGCGTACAGCGAGGTGTCGGCGAACGGCACCCGGACGTACTCGGCCTGGGTCCCGTCGATGAGATGGCCGAAGATCCAGCCGATCCCGCCGACGGTCTGGCAGTGCGAGGGCATGCCCCGCTGGCAGTATTCGCACCGGCCGCACTTGGTGATGGCCGGGACGAGGACGCGGTCGCCGACGCTGAAGCCGCTGACCGCTTCGCCGACCTCGGTGACGGTGCCGACCGCCTCGTGCCCCAGGATGCGGCCGTCGGTCACGGCGGCCACGTCGCCGTGGAGAATGTGCAGGTCAGTGCCGCATATTGTCGTCGTGTCGACTCGGACGACGACGTCGGCCGGTTCCTGGATCGTGGCATCGGGGACGTCTTCCCAGGCCTTGCGGCCAGGGCCGTGATACACCAGTGCCTTCATGGCTCACTCCGTCTGCTAGGCGTGCTCCAGGGCGAGCCTGGAGCGATCGGCTTGCTAGCTCCTGACGCTAACAGCGGCCTGGGGCCCTGGCTGTTTCAGAATCGGTCGATCTGAGCCTGGCGCGGAGCACGCGAACGACGGACTGACCCGGATCCGGGACACTCGGCCACCGGTGCTTACCTGGAGGGGACGGAGAGTGAGAGCCCGAACTGCCCGGCAGCATCTGTCCACCATGATCGCATGGTGAATCCCGCCGCGGCGAGCTCGCCCTGCACTCCCGCCGGGCGGAACTTGGCGGACACCTCGGTCCGCATCTCCTCACCGGCACCGAAATTCACGGTGAGCCCGATGCCTGGCAGGTGCACCGTCTGCGCGAACACCGAACGCAGCCGCATCTCGATCCACTCGGTGGCGGAGTCCCAGATGGCCACGTGCTCGAACGCGTCACGGTCGAAGTCGGCGCCGAGTTCGGCGTTCAGCACCGCCAGGACGTTCTTGTTGAACTCGGCGGTCACTCCGGAGCTGTCGTCGTACGCGGCCACCAGCGTCGCCGGATCCTTGACCAGGTCCGTGCCGAGCAGGAAGAAGTCGCCGGGCTGCAGCTCGGCGCGGACCCGGGCCAGGAAGGAGGCCCGCTCGTCGGGGAGCATGTTGCCGATGGTGCTGCCGAGGAAGGCGACCAGCCGAGGGGCGGGCGCGTCGCCCTCGGTGGGCAGGCCGAGATGCTCCTCGAAGTCTGATGCCACGGCGCGCACGTCAAGGCCCGGGTACTCGGCGGACAGCGCGTCTCCGGCCGCGATCAGGGCGGCCTCACTGACATCGACGGGAACGTAGCAGCGCAGCGCGCCCTGCGCCCGCATGGCGTCGAGCAGGACCCGGGTTTTCTCCGAGGATCCCGAGCCCAGCTCCACCAGCGTCTGCGCCCGGGTCTGCCCGGCGATCAGGGTCGCGGTGGCGCGCAGGATCTCCCGTTCGGCCCGGGTCGGGTAGTACTCGGGCAGCTCGGTGATCTTGTCGAACAGCGCGCTGCCCTGAGCGTCGTAGAACCACTTGGGCGGCAGCGATTTGGGCTCCGAGCTCAGCCCGGCCCGCGCGTCGCGCCGCAGCGCGTCGGCCAGGAAGCCCGCCGGAAGCCGCCGGTCCAGGGAAGTCACGAGATCGCTATCCTTCCGTCAGTGGCCAGCTCCATCACGCTGACCTGATGGGGCGTCGCGGTAATGACCGAACCCCCGGGGACCTCAGTCCACCCAGGCTCGTCATCACCGGGTTCCGAGGCGACAATGACCCCAACACCAGCGGGCCGGTAGAACAAGGTGTCGCCCGCCGCGGTCGCAGCGATCACCCGGCCGTCGGTCAGCAGGAAGTTGAACCGGCCGCCCACGCCCGCCGCCCGCAGCGCCCCGATGGTGTCCACCAGGGCTTCCGCCGGGGCCAGGCCGAGCCGGAGCCGGTACCGCACCAGCGCCCAGGCCAGCGCCGAGTCGACCCGGGCGTCCAGGTCGAGCAGCAGGTCCGCGGGCAGGGTCGCCGCGAGCCCGGTCACCGAGCCGGGCCACCCCTCGATCACGCCGTTGTGGCTGAACAGCCACGGGCCGGATTTGAACGGCGGAACCGCGGCCTCGCCCAGGTCGGTTCCGGCGGTGGCGCAGCGCACGGCCGCGAGCATCGCGCCGGACCGGGTGACCCGAGCGACGTCGGCGAAGGATTCGTCGGCCCATATCGGCCCCGTCCGCCGGCACCTGGCGGGGTCTGGGTCATCCGGGACGTACCAGCCCACGCCGTACCCGTCCGCGTTCACGGTCCCGTACCGTTGCCGGCGCGGCGCCCAGGCCTGCCGGTACAAGCCGTGTGACGGTTCGATGATCACCGAACGCAGCGTCGCGGGCGGCCCGAGATAGGCCAGGTGCCGACACATCAGGCCGTCTCCAGGGCCGCGCCGGCCCGGCGAGTGTCAAAAGAGCGGGCGGTGCGGAACCCTGAGAAGATCTGCCGCCTGATCGGGTAGTCCCAGTTGCGGAAGGTGCTCCGGGAGGCCACCGGGCTGACCGCGAACGACCCGCCGCGGAGCACCTTGTACTCGGGTCCGAAGAACACCTCCGAATACTCCCGGTAGGGCCATGCCTTGAACCCGGGGTAGGGCAGGAAGTCCGAGCTGGTCCACTCCCAGACGTCCCCGACGAGCTGCCTGGCCCTGCAGGGCGCCTCCCCTTCGGGGTAGGAGCCGGCCGGCGCCGGGCGCAGGAAGGCCTGGCCGAGGTTGGCGTGGGCGGCCAGCGGGTCCGCGTTTCCCCACGGATACCGGCGGGTCAGGCCGGTAGCCGGATCGAACCTGGCCGCCTTCTCCCACTCGGCCTCGGTCGGCAGCCTGCGTCCGGCCCAGCGGGCGTAAGCATCCGCCTCGTACCAGCACACATGCAGCACCGGCTCGTCGGGCCGCACCGGCTCCGGCCGGCCGAACACCCGGCGCGTCCACTGGCCGCCGTCCTTGCTCCAGTACAGCGGGGCCGACAGTCCGGCCCGCTGCCGGTGCTCCCAGCCGGCCCCGGTCCAAAAGCGCGGGTCGTCGTATCCGCCGCTGGCGATGAACTCGGCGTACGCGCCGCAGGTCACCGGGGTGGTGTCGAGGAAGAACGGTGCGACGTCGACGGCGTGCGCGGGCCGCTCGTTGTCCAGGGCCCAGGGTTCGGTGGAGGTGCCCATCGTGAAAGGGCCGCCCGGCACCAGGACCTCGGATGGCAGCGCGGCCGCGTCGGCGGGCGCCGGGGGCGAGGCCGCGGCGGTCAGCACCGGGGCCCCGGTCCGGATCTGATGCGTGATCAGCATGGTCTCGTCGTGCTGCACCTCGTGCTGGGCGACCATCCCGAACGCGAACCTGTCCCCGACCCGCCGTCCGGGCGCGAACCCGGAGTCGCTGAACCGGGCCCGGTCAAGCAGGTCCAGGACCCGGCCGCGGACCTCGTGGCCGTAGGCCCGCGCCTGATCGGGCGGCAGCAGCGGCAGTGTCGGGCGCTCCGAGCGGGGATGCTCGAACGCGTCGTAGAGCGGGTCGATTTCCGGGTGCAGGGATTCGCGGCCGCCGACCTCGCGCAGCAGCCAGAGCTCTTCCTGGTTGGCGATGTGNNGTCGGTGAGCAGCGACGTCCGCTCGCGCGCGCCCGTCAGTTCCCTGCTGATCAGCTCCCGCAGGGTCTCGGCGGTGCCGGTATCGGTGTCGGCGTCAAGCTCGGTCATGAACTGAAACTCCTTCCAGTTGGTCGTCAGCCGGACAACGGTCTTTCAGTACGTAACGTTCGGTGAAGTCGGCGACTGCCTGCCGGATCGGGGCGGGCGCGCCGGAGCGGCTCAGCGCCGCTTCCGCCGCCTCGAAGCACTGCTTGCTGGCCCGGCTGATGGTCGGGTCGGCGGGACCGAACCTGGCCGCGCGCAGCCACGGACGTATCGACCCCATGTGCCCCCCGGATTGCGCCCACACCGGTTCAGCGGCGGCCATCGCGGCCTCGGCGGCTCGCGCGTCGCTGGTCAGCGCCATCACGACGGCCGTGGGCACGATCCACCCGTCGCCGAGCTGCGCGTCGATCATCCGCAGTTCCAGGTGCCCCTGCGGCCGGACCGGGGGGAACAAGGTAGACAGGTGATATTTGAGATCCTCACCGGTCGGCGGGCGCAACGTGGCCGGGCCGCCACGTAGCCACTCACGGAAGGTCAGCCCGGCCGGCGCGGTCCAGTCCGGCGAGTCGGGCTCCCGGACGCACATGAGCTTGGCGTCCAGGGCGTAGGCGGCCCATGCGTCCCGTGGGTCGCCGTTCTCCGCGGGCGCCCGGGTCCGGCCCGGATCCATGTGGGACCACACCTGCTGCCGGGCCGAACGCCAGCCCGTCGGCTTCCCGTCACGGAGCGGGGAGTTGGCGAACGCCGCGACCAGCACCGGCCCGATCGCGTGCAGCAGCCGCCAGCGCGCACGGTATCCGGATCCGCCCGTGCTGTCCTCGCCGGCGTCCACGCAGACCTGGACGGACGCGGTCCCGCACATCATCTGGCGGCCCCACGGGCCTTCACGGTCCCAGAATTTCTCCATCGCGACGTACCGCGGGAGATCAAGGATGCGCCGGGGCGGGCGCAGCGGATCGAGGCCGTAGCCGCAAAGCTCGAGTCCGGCACCAGCGGCCGCGTCGCGAAGGGCGGTAAGGTCACGCCCTGTCACCTCAAGAAGCTCACCGAGCGTAGCCGCGGGCGCCGAGCTCAGCTCAAGCTGCCCGCCAGGCTCAACCGTGAGCGAGGCACCAGAGGGAAGAGAAGGAAAATCAGGATTCTGAACGAACCTGCCAGCCCGTTCCTGGTCATCCTGGTCATTCGGCGGGTTCGAGGATCCGAACCCGGCCAGCGTCGCCGCGACCCGTTCCGCCGGTACCGGCAGGTTGGGATCGTGGCGATCACGCACGAGCCATTCGAGTTCGACGCCCACTCGTACCGGCGGGCCTGTCTTGAAGCAGATACCGTGGACCTGCGCTTCCGCGTCAGCCTCGGTAAACCGCGCCCCCTTTATCACGATTCCAACACTACCTGATCGCTTTCCCGGAACCACGGGCTCCGCAGTCTTAGCATCATCGTCCCGCCGTCTGCCCCGGCTGCCTGGAGGCTATTCGTCCTCACAGCTAAGTTTCAGGTTCGGGTGGTACTTTCAGCGCATCGTCCGCGATGCGTAGTGACGCTTCGTTACTAGATGAGTGACACGCCGCAGTTGCGCACCTGGCCGTCGGGGGTTTGCGGCTCTGGCAGGATGTAACTCGATGAAGGTACCGTCCGTGAAGATTCCACTGCTAATGCGGGGTAAGGCTGAGGAAAAGCCGCCTGGCATCATCGCCGTGGCCCGGGTGGACCGCCGGACGAAGAACATCACCAAGCGGCTCAACCCTGGCGAGATCGCCATCATCGATCATTCCGACCTGGACCGGGTCAGCGCCGAGGAGCTGATCAGGCGGAAGGTCGCCGCCGTGGTCAACGCCTCGGTCAGCATCACCGGGCGCTATCCCAACCTCGGCCCCAAGCTGCTGCTCGAGGCGGGCATCCCGGTCGTGGACGGAGTCGGGCCGGACGTGCTCGTCAAGGTCACCGACGGCACCACGGTCCGGCTGGACGGCGAGACCCTGTACGTCGGCGAGACGGTCGTCGCCAAGGGAACGCCGCTGACCGACGAGTTGGTGGCCACGGCGATGGCCGACGCCAAGGACATGGTCGCGGTGCAGATCGAGTCGTTCGCCGCGAACACCCTGGAGTTCTTGCGGCGCGAGCACGAACTGCTCACCCACGGCATCCCGGCCCCAGACATGGAAACCGACATGAACGGCCGGCACGTCCTGGTCGTGGTGCGCGGGTACCACTACCGCGAGGACATCGCCGCCTTGCGCTCCTATATCCGTGAGTACAAGCCGGTGATGGTGGCCGTGGACGGTGGCGCGGACGCGCTGATCGAGGCCGGGTACCAGCCCGACGCCATCTTCGGTGACATGGACTCGGTATCAGACGAGTCGCTGTGCTGCGGCGCGGAACTGGTGGTGCATGCCTATCCGGACGGCCGTGCGCCCGGGCTGGCCCGGGTGCGCGAGCTCGGCCTGGACGCCGTGACCTGCCCGGCACCCGGCACGAGCGAGGATGTCGCGCTGCTCGTGGCCGACGCCAAGGGGGCCAGCCTGATCGTGGTGGTGGGAACGCATCACACCCTTGAGGAGTTCCTGGACAAGGGCCGTCCGGGGATGTCGAGCACGTTCATCACGCATCTGCGGGTCGCGGGCAAGCTGGTCAACGCCCGGGGCGTGCACCAGCTGTACCAGAGCCGGATCTCCAGCTGGTCGCTGCTCGTGCTGGTGCTCGCCGCGGTGGTGACCGTGTTCGTCGCGGTGGTGTTCTCGCCCGCCGACCCCATCCTGGCCAGGTACGTCGAAGCGACCTGGCATTCATTCACCTACTGGCTGACCGGGAAATTCTAGTGATCGACTTTCGCTATCACCTTGTCTCCATCGTGGCGGTGTTCCTCGCGCTGGCGATCGGGATCGTCTTGGGCGCCGCCGAGCTGCAAGGTCCCACCTACAACATCCTGAACCACACCACCGCCAAGCTGCAGAACGAATACGACCAGACGCGCGGCCAGCTCGCCACGGCCCAGTCGCAGGCCAACGAGGGCGAGTCGTATGCCCAGGCGGTCGAGCCCGCCGTCCTGCGGGACCTGCTGACCGGCCAGCGGGTCCTGATCATCACCGAGCCGGGCGCGCAGTCCTCGGTCGTCAGCGGTATCACCGCCGCGGCCCTCGACGCGGGGGCCAGCGTGACCGGTCAGATCGCTTTGCAGCCGGAATTCTTCGCCACCAGCAGCACCACCCAGGACAGCCTGAACCAGACCAACCTCGACGTGGCTCATTCCGACGACATCACGCTGGCTAACAGCGGAAGCTACCAGCAGCAGGCCGTCCAGGTGATCGCCACCGAGATCCTGGCCAAGTCACCGAAATCGGCCGCGGGCCAGGCAGGCGGCTCCCAGACAGGCGGCTTGCAGTCAGGCAGCGCCGATCAGAGCAGCAACGCGCAGACGATGCTCGCGGCCTACGCCTCGTCCGGGTTCCTCAACACCACCGGGCAGCCCGCCACCCAGGCGAGCCTTGTCGTCGTCGTGACCCCGCAGAACACGCTGTCCGACGGCAGCGCGGACCCGCTGGACCAGGTGCTCCCGCCGCTGGTCGCCGAGCTGGCGGCCTCGAGCTCGGCCACCGTGGTCGTGGGCTCTTCGGCGGGCTCGGGTCAGGGCAGCCCGATCGCGGTCCTGCGGTCGAACAACGTGGCCAACCAGGTGTCTACCGTCGATGACGCGGACCTGGCGTCCGGGCAGACCGTGGTGATGCAGGCGCTGGCCATCCTGCTGGACGGCGGCAAGGCCGGGAGCTACGGGTACGCGGGCAACGGCGCGAGCGCCGTCGCCCCGAGTCCCGCGCCCACGCCGTCCGCGTCCGCGTCCGCGTCGGTATCCCCGACCCCCACACCCACCTCGTCGAGCAAGAAGGCTAAGAAATGAGTCGGCAGCGGCCCGGTCGGCTCGCGGCGTTCACGGCTGGCGCGACCGCGGCCGGCACCGCGCGGCTGGCGTACTCCGCCCTGAACCGTCGTCCTCCCGGCGGCGTCAAGACGTGGTCGCGGACCAACCACCGGGGTGAGCCGGTCACCTTGCTTGAGGGACCCGCCGTCGCGACCGGCGCGATCGCGGGCGTGCTGGCCCAGGCAGGCGTGCGGGCCATCGGCGGATCCCCCGGTAAGGCCGAGACGGCGCGAAAGGGCTCTTCGCTCCGCGCCGACACGGCGATGATCGTGGCCGCGGCGGGAGCCGCGGCGTTCGGGGCCTATGACGACCTGGCGGGCTCGGGGGACCGGCGCGGGTTCCGCGGGCATCTCGGTGCGCTGCGCCACGGTGAGGTGACCACCGGGACGGTGAAGCTGGGCGGCATCGGCGTCACCGCGCTCCTGTCCGCTGTCGTGGCCGGCGGACCGGCCGCGGACGTGGTCCTCAACGCCGGGCTCGTCGCGGGGGGCGCGAACCTGGTGAACCTGTTCGACCTGCGGCCCGGCCGGGCCATCAAGGTCGCGGTCGCGATCGGGGCCCCCGGGGTGATCGGCGCCGCGGCCCCGGTCGCAGCCGCGCTGGCCCTGCTCCCCGAGGACCTCGGCGAGCGCGCCATGCTCGGCGACGCCGGCGCGAACGCCCTCGGCGCGCTGCTCGGCGCGCGCGCGGCCGTCCTGCCCCGCCCGGCCAGGCTCGCCCTGCTCGCCGGCATCGCCGGGCTGACCGCCGCCAGCGAGAAGGTCAGCTTCACCAAGGTGATCGAGCGCACCCCGGCCCTGCGCTGGCTCGACATGCTGGGTCGGCGGCCCGTGAACCAGGTACCCGACCCAGCGCCGCCGGACGAGTGACCGTGCCCGTGGCCGAGCGGGGGGGTGCTCGGCAACGGAGCGGGGGGATAGGCCGGGCCGCGGTGCTGATCGGCGCCATCACGATGCTGGCGCGGGTGATCGGGTTCGGCCGCCAGGTGGTGTTCGCCCACACCGTCCAGGCATCCTGCCTCGGCACCGCGTACACCACCGCGAACATGGTGCCGAACATCATCTACGACATCGTCGCGGGCGGCGCACTGACGGCCGTCGTGGTGCCGGTGCTTGCCGGTCCCGCGACAGCCGGGCTGGCGGCTGCGTCCGCCGCCGACCGGGAGCAGGTGCGGCAGATCTCCGCCGCGCTGCTCAGCTGGGCCGTGCTGCTGCTCGTCCCGGTCAGTGTCCTGGTCGCGGTGATCGCGCGGCCGCTGGTGTCGGTACTGCTCGGCGGCACGCCGGGGTGCCCGCGGGCCGCCATGGTCGCCATGGGCGCCCGGATGCTCGCGGCGTTCGCGCCGCAGATCCTGCTGTACGGCCTGGCCGTCGTGCTGTACGGCATCTTGCAGTCGCACCGGCGGTTCG